>JBCDKO010000164.1:0-10924 GCA_038746525.1 Bacteroidota bacterium | reverse complement strand
CTTGCTGAGAAAGTCACAGGTGTATCAGATACTAGGCAGCAAGGTGAAGATGTATGCTTATACTTCGATCCGCAGCGAACGACGTAGCTGATGTACCTGTAACTAGTTGAAAAATCTCGAAATCGAGATTTTTCAGTGCACGAAAAATGGAAGCATCTGCTCGAAGACCTTGCACCTATTGAAAAAGAAATTTACTAAACAGTATCTTTTGACCACATAAACGTGTTTTTTGAATTGAAAAAACGTTTCTCAGCAGGCCCTAAGTAGTGTACGCTATGCGAATGAAAGACAGCTTTGGCAATAAAAAAATCATTATAGTCCAGGAAAATCAAGGCATTCAATGAAGGTACAAAGAAAGTGTAAGTCTTTTTGGCACATCATGACTGCAATGCAGTAATGCTCAGCAAACGGAAGATTAAAAGTAACTCGTCTTGAAACAATTAATTCGAACTAATACAAATAAGCAAATTGTTGTAAACTCAATCAATAACTTCCCATGGACAACCTGTCAATGCGTTTTTCTAAAGGTTTAATTTTGTAAGTAATGCGAAAGATCTTCTCTCTTTTTTCTATCCTTTTGTCGCAACTGATAACAAGTTGCGGAGGAGATGATCTTGATATCCTTGATCAGAGTCTACAAGGAAATATAGACGGAGAAAGTTGGACCTATGGCTCGGCTAATGCTTTTCTCGTTTCAGCAAATGGCCAATATCAAGCAAGGTTTCTATCAAAAAATGAAAGTGTCTCTGATCCCTGTACGCTACCTAGCCCTGGTTTAACTCACGTAAGGGCAATATTCACTCCAGCCATTCGAGACTATACCATTTCTCCTCAAGTCATTGACCCAAACCAAGTACAAGTAGCTTTTGAAGTCACCCCATCAAAAGTCATCATAGTTACTAATGGTTTTATGAATATTTTTGATATCAATAATTCTTTTGCGGTAGGCTATTTACAAGCTGAGCTTGATAATGGGAACAAAGTAGAGGGCTCTTTTGAAATACGTTTTTGCAATTAAAGTCTTAATTCCACATCGATTTCTCTGTTGATTAACCCAGTTAATCCAGACTTATATCAAACATAGCTTCTGCTTAGATAAAATACGGACAAATAGCCAAAATTCAACCTCAATGGCGTACCCAACTATTCTTACTCTAAAATTCATTCATTGTAAGAATCCTTTGAAAAACCTGCCTTTTGGCCCAACTCTTCGTTACTCAAAATTTCAAAAGCCTCATTTACAACCAGTAAACTACGTTTTTGAAATTCTGAAAGCCTTGATTTGAACCAAAAATCCAGTTTTGCAAAGGATTCTGTGAGTCAATTTAGTTGACTTGAACTAAGTAGATCACCGGCAACGAGAGTTCTCCTTTCCAATTCTTACTTCATTCAAGCTTCAGCCTCTATTAACTCCATCTGATCATACGTCTCTACGGGTAAACAGCTGCACATGAGGTTTCTGTCGCCATATGCATTATCTACCCTGCCAACCGCAGGCCAAAATTTATTTTCCATAACATATGGCACCGGATAGGCTGCTTTCTCGCGAGAGTAAGGGTAGTGCCATTCATTAGCAACTAATACACTATGCGTATGAGGTGCATTTTTGAGTAGATTATTTTCTTTATGAGATATGCCATCTATTACTTGTTGCACCTCTATTCTAATCGCAATCATTGCTTCGCAAAAACGATCAAGTTCTTCTTTTACTTCACTTTCTGTTGGTTCAATCATCATTGTACCAGGAACGGGGAAAGAAACGGTTGGTGCATGAAAACCATAATCAATCAAGCGCTTCGCAATGTCCTCTACTTCAATATCAAATTTTTTAAAATCCCTGCAATCGATAATAAGCTCATGAGCATTGCGTCCTTTTTCATTGGTATAAAGAATAGGATAGTGCGTTTCTAGTCTCGCAGCAATATAGTTAGCATTGAGAATTGCCAGGCTGGTTGCTCTTTTGAGTCCTTCTGCGCCCATCATGGCAATGTAAGCATGTGAAATAGGTAAGATGCTCGCACTACCATAAGCGGAAGCGGATACAGCAGGATTACTGTTGTGCTCTGTCACATGTCCTGGCAAATAAGGGGTTAAATGTTTAGCAACTCCAATGGGTCCCATACCGGGTCCGCCACCGCCATGCGGGATACAAAACGTCTTGTGAAGATTAAGGTGACAAACATCTGCTCCAATTATTCCTGGGGAAGTTAATCCTACCTGAGCATTCATATTGGCTCCATCCATGTAAACTTGCCCCCCATTTTTATGAATAATTTGGCAGATTTCAATCACGTTTTCTTCAAACACCCCATGAGTAGAAGGGTAGGTGATCATTAAAGCAGCTAATTCTTCTTTATGCACCTCAGCTTTTTCTTGTAGGTCATAAATATCAATATTTCCGTTATGATCACATTTTACAATGACAACCCTCATTCCAGCCATAATAGCGCTGGCGGGATTCGTACCGTGCGCTGAAGAAGGGATCAATGCAATATTTCTATTATACTGACCTATACCTTCCAGGTATGATTTTATAACCATCAAGCCGGTATACTCTCCTTGCGCTCCCGAGTTAGGTTGAAATGATATGGAATGAAAACCAGTAATATCAACTAACCAATCATGTAGCTCACTAACTAGTATTCCATATCCTTCTGCTTGATCTTTGGGCGCAAAGGGATGAATATTTCCGAACTCTGGCCATGTAACGGAGACCATCTCTGTGGTTGCATTGAGCTTCATCGTACATGAACCCAAAGAAATCATCGCGTGCACCAGTGATAGATCCTTATTTTCTAAACGTTTCATGTAGCGTAAGAGCTCATGTTCTGAATGATATTGATTGAAAATAGGGTGCGTCATGTAGTCTGAACTTCTGACAAGAGAAGAGGGATACTCAATAGTTACTTCCTCAAGGATCGGAGTCTCAAAGGCATTTCCAAGCCTGGCAAAAATCTTAGCTACTTCATTGGCATCTTCTATTGTATGCGATTCATCGAATGAAATTCCAATGCCATCCTTGAAATATCGGAAGTTGATCTCATGATCTTCACTAAGGATTTTAATTTCATGAAGCTGTTCACTAGTAAGAGGAATTCTGAGCGTATCAAAAAATATAGCGTTCTGATTTTCAAACCCAAATTGTGCTATAATCCTTGCTGTTTCTTTTGCTAGCCCGTGTGTACGAGCAGCGATCTTCTTTAATCCTTTAGATCCATGGTAGACTCCATACATTCCTGCTATCACTGCAAGTAATACCTGAGCCGTACAAATATTTGACGTAGCTCTTTCTCTTTTAATATGTTGTTCCCTTGTCTGTAGGGCCATTCTAAATGCATTGTTTCCGTGTTTGTCTTTAGATGCACCTATGATTCTGCCGGGAATCGAGCGTTTATAGGCTTCTTTTGTTGCAAAGAAAGCTGCATGTGGGCCACCATATCCCATCGGCACTCCAAACCTTTGACTCGTGCCCACAACTACATCAACGCCCCATTCTCCAGGCGGGGTGAGTAGTGTCAAAGCCAATAAATCCGCAGCACAAGAGGTGTAAACACCGTTTTCTTTTGCCGCAGCAACCACTGCCGACCAGTCTGTAACAGATCCAGAATTATTTGGATACTGAAAAAACATACCATAGACTTCTGTTGCTGTAATGTCAGCACTTGCCAGATCAACAATTTCTAATTCTATTCCAAATGGAAGGGCTCTTGTTTTAAGTACATCCAGAGTCTGAGGAAAAACCTCTTTATCCACTAAAAACTTATTGCTTGATTTTTTATCTCTTTTTCGGAGACCGTAGAGCATGGTCATAGCTTCGGCCGCAGCAGTGCTTTCATCTAAAAGAGACGCATTGGCAATTTCCATTCCCGTCAAGTCAATAATCATCGTTTGGAAGTTGATTAGCGCTTCCAATCTTCCCTGAGCTATTTCAGCCTGATAGGGGGTGTAAGCAGTATACCATCCAGGATTTTCTAAAATATTTCGCTGTATCACAGTAGGCACCACACAATTGTAATATCCTTGTCCGATATAAGATTTATAGACCTTATTCTTCTTGGCTATCTCTTTTATCCTGTTTAAATATTCAAACTCATTTAGAGCAGGGGGTAGATTTAATGACTTCTGTTTTCTTATATTTTTAGGAATGGCCTCATCAATTAGATTTTCTAAGGAGTCCAATCCGATGGTTTCCAGCATTTCTTGTTCTTGCTTTATCGAAGGACCATTATGCCTTTCTTCAAAAGCCACTCTATCATTAAGGTTTACTTTCATAAGTGAGAATGCGTTTTAAAACTGCTAATTTACAACGGTGCTTTTTTTAAAGAAAATGTTCGACGGTTAAACCGCTTGTATAAATAATTAGTTTGCTCATTCTGAATTTACTTAGTTTATGCATTGACTTTTTAAAAAGTTACAAAAAATGAAAAAGACCATTTATATGATAGGACTTGCGGTGGCAGTAAGTGTTATAGCGCAAGATAAAACAGCAAAAAAGCTTGCGAAAACCATTACCGCAGCTGATTTAAAAGAACATCTTTTAATACTTGCATCCAATGAATATGAAGGAAGAGAAACGGGAAAAAAAGGTCAAAAAATGGCGGCAAAATATATAGCTAAACATTTTGAGCAATTAGGGTTTGAAGCTCCCGTAGACGGATCATATTATCAAACATTTAATCTGCAAGAGTCACAAATTGGCAATGTGTATTTTAGGAAAGGGAAGGATAAAAAAGCAGGCTTTAAAGATTTTATCTACTATTCCCGTTCCGAGACTATTGGGGAGGAATACATTAGAATCGTAATAGCTGCGGAAGATGATGCAAATATCAAATCTTACAATAAAGCTTATGTAACCTTTATTTCAAATCGATTTGAAGGAGTACAAGAAAGAGTAGAAAATGCCTCAAAGGCTGGTGCTGAAGGCTTTATAGTAGTGATAAAAGACGATAGTGAATATAACTCATTTCAATCGAGAATTGGAAATTACATGAAGAGACCAAGCCTGGCCCTAGATGAGAACTCAAGACTTGTAAATAAAATGGTCATCATTGGAAAAGAGATGCTATCGTGGCTCTTTGATAAACCATTCGAGGAGATCAATGCTGGTGATGAATCAGTGGTAATATTTAATGCCGATTACTTACGCAAACCTATAGAAACTGAAAATGTGCTTGGATATTTGAAAGGAACTGAAAAACCAGAAGAGTTATTAGTCATTACTTCTCATTACGATCATATCGGAATCATAAACGGAGAGATTAATAATGGAGCAGATGACGACGGATCAGGAACTGTTTCGGTTCTAGAAATAGCAGAAGCTTTTGCCAAGGCAGCAAAAACAGGAAATGGACCAAAAAGAAGTGTTCTTTTCATGACGGTAACCGGAGAGGAAAAAGGACTTTTAGGATCAAGGTACTACACAGATACCGACCCGATCTTTCCTATCGAAAATACGGTTGCAAATCTCAATATTGACATGGTAGGCCGGATAGACGATACACACAAAAGCAATCCTAATTACGTTTACTTGATTGGTTCGGATAAGCTATCACAAGATCTTCATGAATTATCCGAGCAAGTAAATGAAAATTACGTAAATCTGGAATTGGATTACACGTACAACGACGAAAATGATCCTAACAGATTCTACTATAGATCAGATCACTACAATTTCGCGAAAAATAATGTTCCTATTATTTTTTATTTTAATGGAACTCATGAAGATTATCATAAACCCTCGGATACCGTTAATAAAATTGATTTTGATACTATGGAAAAAAGGGCAAGATTGATATTTCACACTGGATGGGAAATTGTCAACAGGGATGAAAGGATTGCAATTGATAAGATGGAAGCGAAAATCGAATAGGACAGGATCAATCATTTTGAAGAGTTCCTACCTTGCAAGAGCTTTTCAACTAGCGGGATAGTAACACTTTTTTTTATCCATCTTCCGCTCTAAACAGCTGGTTTGTTCATGGATAGCAGGAATCTATTCAGTTAAATTTTAGCTTTATCATTTAACAAATCAAGACAATGTTCCTAATCAAAGAAGCATCTATTATCAATGAAGGAATAAATGCAGTTTCTGACGTATTGATTAAAGAAGATCACATTGAAAAAATTGGATCAAACCTATCTGTAACCGAAAATCATCAAGAGATTGATGCTCATGGAAAGTATCTTTTTCCAGGAGTTATTGACGACCAAGTTCATTTTCGAGAACCAGGTCTTACCCATAAAGGTAACATCTACTCGGAATCAAGAGCAGCAGTAGCAGGTGGAGTAACCTCTTTTATGGAGATGCCCAATGTTAACCCACAGACTGTAACCCAGGATTTACTTGCTCAGAAATATGAAATTGGGGCGCAAAATTCACTAGCCAATTATGCATTTTATCTGGGTGCAACAAACCATAATATAGATGAGGTATTGAAGACAGATCCAAAAAATGTCTGCGGTATCAAAATCTTTATGGGCTCTTCTACAGGAAATATGTTGGTAGATGATCCTAAGACGTTAGAGCGTATCTTTCGGAATGCGCCAATCCTAATTGCCACACATTGTGAAGATGAAGAAATGATCAGAAAGAATACGGAAGAGTTCACAGCTAAGTATGGCGATGAAATTCCATTTACTTATCACCCTATAATAAGAAGTGAAGAAGCTTGCTACCTCTCTTCTTCAAAAGCAATTGAGTTAGCAAAAAAGAACAATACCAGACTTCATATTTTACATATTTCTACAGGAAAAGAAACACATCTATTTACAAACCAGGTATCATTACTCGAAAAGCAGATCACTTCCGAAGCATGTATTCATCATATGTGGTTTAGTGACAAAGATTACCAGGAAAAGGGATCATTTATTAAATGGAATCCGGCCGTAAAAACCGCTCAAGATCGTGAACAGATCTGGGAAGCGCTGCTTGATAATAGAATTGATGTGATCGCTACGGATCATGCACCCCACACCCTAGAAGAAAAACAAAATCCCTACATAAAAGCACCTTCCGGAGGACCACTAATTCAACATACTCTGGTTGCTATGCTGGATTTCTATCATCAAGGAAAAATATCTTTGGAGCGAATTGCCGAAAAAATGAGCCATGCTGTGGCTGATTGTTTTCAAGTGAAGGATAGAGGATACATTCGTGAAGGATATTTTGCTGATTTGGTATTGGTTGACCTCAATAATCCCTGGACTGTAAAAGAAAATAATATCCGAGCAAAATGTGGGTGGTCTCCATTTGAAGGTCATACCTTTAGATCGTCCGTAGAGAAGACCTTTGTTTCGGGACATTTAGCATATAATTCAGGAAAACTTAATGAAGCTACTCCAGGTCAGAGATTGACATTTGACCGAAAATAATCATTGGCAGATTTCTAAGTTCACATTAATTTTGTGATCTTTTAAGAGAGTATATGGTGGTTGTAGCTCAGTTGGTTAGAGCGCCTGATTGTGGTTCAGGAGGTCGTCGGTTCGAGACCGATCTTCCACCCCAAAAAGATTATCGGTAGTATTTGTATTTACATTTTAATGATATGAGTCCACTCCGAAAACCCTGTTTCAGGCTTTTTCAACCCTCGAATTTGACCGTATGGGTTGATTTTTGATTTGATTTTGACTTTTCAGAGTGAACTCATGATATTAAAGAAATGCTACTACTTCAATACAGAAAAAGACATCTGAAATTGCTAAAAAGATAATCGTAGTCGAATTTCTTTAACAAAATGGACCCTAACAAGGCAACAAACGTGTGGTGACATTACGACATCAAAGAGTTCTGCATTCAGCATTAGTTTCAATATTTGACATGCTAGGGATAAGCTCAGGTAAGTTGCTTATCCTCTTGTCCATTTTTTTGAAGCTTTTGCAATGATTGGGTTCCCGATAACGGCGGGTAAAATCCAGAGAAGCCATTGATAAGCACTTCCTGGCATCAATAAATTAGGATTTTGAACAGCAAATGCGGTTACCGCAGCTATATAGCTTCCACCCATTGCACTGATATGTTGTTTTAACCACCAAAGTTCAATGCTCACTGTTTGTGAAACAAAAAAGCGTAAATCTTGAAATGCGTTGAAAAAAGTAAAAAACCCAAAAATAAGGTATAGGAATACCAAGACTTTATTGCCAGGATAATTGAAATAGACAAAAATAGCATATATGAAGAGACCAATCCCAAAGCAAGCCGTTATAATAGTCACTGCCCAATCGTACCATTTTTCTTTCCCGATGATTTTTCTTTTTAAAACACGAACTCCGGTGAATGAAGAATAAAAAGTAAGCGCTGCGATGACCATCAAGAATGCGCTGAACCTGTAAAATAAAATGATTAACAATGCGCTGGCACAAATCCACCACATTGCAGCCACGTAAATTTTACCAACTACAAAGTGACTTTTTCCACCTTTCCTATTGAACATTTGAACCAGTCCAAGCAGTAAGACCATCCCTCCGCAAAGGATATGCGAATAGATAAGAAACTTTTCCATAAGCGTAATTTTTATGGCAATTCAAACCTACTTTGATAGTTGTTTTAAAAAATTTTCTCCTGAATTGTCAAATAAAAAGGACTAATCGTATAATATGATTTCATGAAATGTTTGTGAACGGATTACTATACCAACCGAGAATGAATAGGATATGATCCTAGATTTTTATTTCTAAATAATGGTATAATATTCTCCATAGACACCAATATGGCCTTACAACAAATCATCTATGGATGGTAATGAGAAGGAAGATTTAAAGACGGACTCTACGAACCGAGTGATGAAATTGATCACCTGTGCAGTTTGTCGCGAATTCGATGCCATTGAAAAGAAACTGTTTAATAAGAAACCATCAACATATGAAATGAGCATAAAGATTCGAAGGCGGAATTTATACCAACCTCCAAATGAAACGGTCCGCCCTTTAACGGTGATAAAAAAGTATGCAAAAAATCCAGGCAAAATAAAGCTTCCTCCCACAGGCTAACGCACACCCCGCTATTTTGCCATGCCGACCCGCCTTGATAATGCAAAATTTCTACTTAACAATATTGAAGTTTAATAATTCATCTTCCTTAAAAGAGAGATTTAATTACTTATTTTCAATCGAAAGTCTAATTTCAGGTCCAAACTCTAAAACTTCAGGTTTCAAAGATACTCCGGCCGACCTTACCTCACTTGGAAGTTGATTGAGGATGTTCAAAATAGTTCGTGCCCACTCGGAAAGGTTATTTACAAATTTCAAAATTGCTGTATTCTCGGATATTGAATAAACTCTGTACAGATCATAGCGATCCGAGCCTTCCATTTGCAATAATTCGTTGAATGATATGTGAATGGTATTCTCGAGTGGACCACTCGTAGATTTAACGTCTAAGTATATTTCTTTGCCCAAACTATCGACATAAGAAAAGTCAAAAGGTGAAATTGGGTTGATGTTTGATTGCCAATTAAAGCTTGTGATCTTTCCTGAATTCATTAGTTGTTTGAGATATCCGTTAGTGAATTCTTCTCCTCTCCTGCCATTGATTTCAGTTGATTTTTTAGCCTTCCGAAAATCAGCAGCATTGATACTTCTAAGTGAAGGTTTAGAGGTTATTGAGTTTTGATCTACGTCTCCACCTGATAGAATTATTTCTTCTAAATCATTTTCTAGTACAAATTCATATACGGGATGTTCTTTATCTGGATTAGCAGTTGCAACCGTCTCTTGAAGTTCACTGCTTTCTAGCTTGATCATAGACTTTCCTTCACTAAACCTATCTAGCTCGTTATACAGCTTCGAATCTTGTTCAGCATTTTTGGCAATCAGTAATAGTTTAGCGGCCGATGGATGTTGAATCCCATAAAACTCAAACAATTAAAAATCACCCTCTTTTAATATATTATATCTGTCAGGAGTTTCTGGTCGATTGTAAATAAACTCTCCATTCAGCCTCCAGTTCTTATAAGTTTCACCTTTAATTATTTTTCGCTGAAGATTATCAAGTCTATTTAACCCTGGCCCATAAATTGAAAGGTCGATAGGAATCCTTCCATCTTTCTCATCTGCCAGTTGAGGAAGAAGTGGGTATAGCTTTTCGACAAAAATATTTGCATTTAGGTTGATAGACTTTTGATTGCCTTTATTTATAGTTCGAAATTGCCATTCGAACAGAGTCAGGTCAGATCCTGTCAGTCTCTTCAATGCTAACTTCCGTGACATTGGTTTCTTCGTTTAATAAATTGGAAATCACCTTATTAGCAAGTGCTTTAGCAAATAAAGGAGGTACAGAGTTTCCGATTTGCTTGAATGCTGGGTTCATCGTTCCACTAAAAACAAAACCATCAGGAAACGATTGAAGTCTCGCAGCTTCTCTTACCGAAATAGTCCTGGCTTGATTGCTATCATAGTGGATATGAGAGTAGCTATCCTTGCCTAAGTGAGCCATTAAAGTGCGGGCAGGCTGATTTACTTCCATTTTTCTCCATTTATTTGGGAATTTGTTTGGAGAATAAGGAGGCACAAAATTCTCCCACAGTTCTTTATAAGCATCCGAACCTTTAATTGGCTTGGTCTTTAGTCGGGATAGCGCTTTTTCAAACATATGAATAGCTGTCTTATGAGCTTCGGGGTATTGATCCCCTGGTTTCATCTGAGCAAAGATCTTATAGTCTCGTGGCAGGTATTTAATTACGTTATCTTTAATACTGGAATACCCACAAAATTTGGCACAAAAATTATCAGGCTGCGGTTTTAGTTTTATTTAATAGTTGTTTTTCTTTTTCACAAGGTGTTTGATAGCCAATTGCCGAGTGTAATCGCTGGTAATTATACCAGAGGATATATTTCTCGATGCTTCTGTAGGCTTCTATATAATTTTAGAATCGGAACCTGTTTAACCACTCATATTTGATGGTTTTGAAGAAGCTTTCGGCCACTGCAT
>JBCDKO010000163.1:0-10956 GCA_038746525.1 Bacteroidota bacterium | reverse complement strand
CGCCCCATCCGGTAAATGGAGCATCCCACCCCCCAAAATATCCCGAGGCTCCTATTCCGCCGCCTACGGCAAACCCCAGCCCCCCCCCGCCGGGGCGCGCCCCCTCCCGCTCCGCGCAGCCATCGCCGCGGGCTCCCCCGGCACGCCCTCCCCGCGGCCCCGGTATCCCGGGGGGCGGCCGGGAACCGCGGGGGCGGGGTTTGGGTTTGCCGTAGGTGGAGGAATAGGAGCCTCGGGATATTTTGAGGGGTGGGATGCTCCATTTACCGGATGGGGCGATGGACTGAGGTCATTATGGAATGGTCTTAGCAAGGTGGGTACAGATGTAGGGAACGCTGTAGCTTCCACATCTGGGAGAATGGGGCAAGGAGTACTTGGTGATGCTGCTAGTAGAGGATTTATTATTGAAGTTGGGGAGTTATCAAGTGAAGGAACCATCTATGATCGTGAGCATCTTGAGTTTCTAAGGAATGAATACAACCGGGAAGTACTCGGGCGGGGAGTGCTGACCAGCGAAGAGTTGATTGCCCGAATCCATCAAGCGCAAAAAGATTTTGATGATTTTACGGGCTTAAGCACCATTGTCACGCTTCCGGGAGGCGGAATGGTTATGAAAGGAGGGTTGAAGCTCGCAGCAAGAGCCTTGCAAATTAGGAGAGTGGCGAGGGGGGGTAAATCTGTTTTAAATGCAGTAAACACAGGTCAGAGAACAGGTTCTGCTGCATACAAAAGCCTCAACGTTAATGATGCACAACATTTCTTCTCAAATATTGTAGATAATCACGCTTCCCAAGCGACTAAATTTGGTTTAAAGGGTGGAGATGGAGTTATAAGACTTGTATCAAATAGGAGGCTCTTTAAGAGGAAGGTCAGGAATTTTTGAATGGATAGTTGAAGATTCAAAAGTAACCCATAGAAGATTCATTCCAGGCGGAACTATTAATGGAATACTAAACCAAATTATTCGATGATGAAAAAGGAGAATCTAAGAGTAACTTGGGGAGTATTACTTGTTGGTTTAGAAAAAGATTGGCTTGCTCCGCTTGAAGTGGTAAAACTTGTTAATGAACATTCGAGTGAATTAGCACTTGATGAAGATTTATTGGTTGAGTTCAATGTGAATGAAGATGATAAAAGCTCCATCATTGACTTATTAAAGACGAAAGGAGAGTTAGAGAAAGAACAAGCTATTAAATATTGGCAGCAGAGCGAATTAATGACTATTGAACAATCCGATAAACCAATTGAAGAAAAGCTAAAAGATATTGAATTACAATGGTCAAAGTTTGATTATCCAGAAGACTGGAGAGATTTTATTTATTATCTACCTAATGAAAAGTCTAGCTCCAATGAAGGTATTTATCAAATCTTTTTAAACTATTTAAATCATGTACCAGATAGGTAACTCTTCACTCTCCCAGTTTTGCAAACTGGAAGCTTTATCATCCGAATCTTCTGTTTTTAGATGGTGAGTTAGAATATCGAATGAATGATAAGGTGGATGATATTTTGTAATCTTCACCATACGTTAGTAGGCAGATATATTTACCAGAAAAAAATTATCGTAGAAAAGAGAAAGTGTACTTATTAAATAGTGTTGATGATTTTTATGGAGTTCAAAAAGAAGTAGTAGTATGATCAGAATGGTACATTTAGTGATCGTACTTCGAGATGACAAATCTCGAAGAGCTGGATGCAAGAGCCTATAATCAAGTATGGGACGCATTTTTTATAAAGTACCCTAATCCGACTCAATCTCAAATTTTGAATCAGGGCCGTACGCTGATGCAACAATATGGCATTCCTGTCGGCTTTTAACTGGTATAAGATGGATATAAAAGACTTTTATTCATTTGAAAGTAAACTTGTTTCATCAACAGTACAAGTACATCCAGTTGGGCTAAAAGAGTTTTCCCCGATTGATCCAGATAAGTCATATCCGTATGATGAGAACAGATTAATACAAGGAGACTATACAGGTATTTCATTCCCAGTTGTGTTTAAGCAGGAGTACGGAAATAAGCTGCAAGATGTATTGGACACCGGTTGGGCAAGTCTATATCTTATATCCGATAAGATGAAAGCTGTTTTAGAGGATAATAGCTTAACCGGTTGGAAAACTTTTGCTGTAAAAGTATTAGACAAGAAGGGGCAGGAAATAAAAGGCTATCATGGCTTATCAATCACCGGCAGATGTGGCCAAATAGATTACAACAAATCAGAAATTATTGAAAAACGACTTGCTCCAAATGGGCCACTGGTTAAGTATTATAAAGGCTTATATATCGGCTTGGACAAATGGGATAACCACGATTTTTTTATACCCGAAAAAACTCTTTGGACGACAGTATCTAAAAGAGCAGTCGAAGTATTAAAGAAAAATAAGCTTACCAATATCAGGTTGAAAAACCTTGCAGAAATAGAAACAGATCATTCTACTGTACAAGTGGCTCTACAAAATCAAGAATAGATCAAAGCCTCGATTTAATCGGGGCTTTTTCATTGAATAGCTTTAAGCTTAACATTATTAATCATGGCATCGAGTGCGTAAAGGATGCACTCTTTATCCTGTTCCGGGAACTTGGCAATATCATTAAGCCGCTTCATCATAGAAGGGTCTTTCAGTAGTTCTCTATCCTTGCTCTTCCAGTTTTGTAAACTGGAAGCTTTATCATAGGATGTATCATCCGAATCTTCTATTTGTTAGATGATCAAATTCAAACATCGAATGAAGGATAAGGTTGATGATATTTTGTAATGTTTACCGTACGTAAGTGGGTAGATGTATCTACCAGAAAAATTGTAGCAGAAAAAGAGGAAAGAGTATTATTGAGTAGTGCTGATGATTTTATGGAGTTTTAAAGAAGTATTCGCATGATCAGAATAATACATTTAGTGATCATGCTTTGAGATGACAAATCTCGAAGAACTCTGGAGTAAATCAAACTTCGAGACCATCAGCTATCCACTATAATTGGCCAAGTGATCGAATATACAATTGACACCTCATCGAAAATACCCCCTGAAACAAACGAAGATTTCTCCCTTTTTAAGGGAGGCAATAAGTGCTCATCCGGTTATTTACGACGCTATCCAGGTAAAATAATAGAATCCTTTGCAAAACTTGATTTTTGGTTCAAATCTAGGCTTTCGGAATTTCAAAAACGTAGTTTACTCGTCGTAAATGAGGCTTTTGAAATTTTGAGTAACGCAGAGTTGGCGGAAAGGCGGGTTTTTCAAAGGATTCTAACACCTAAAAATACCTGTTTCCTTTCTTGACAGAAGGAAGTTTTTCTTTTATGCTTACAATTGAAATAAACCTTGTTATGAAGAGAATGTCTGCATTATTGCTCCGTAGTATCCTGCTTTTTTCTTCGAAATGGACCCCAACCGGCAGGGGAATGCCTTGCTTCGGGGACTTTATCCAGCACCTGTCCGTTTGCGGAATATTGGCCTACCGGAGTGGGCGAACCTATTCGCATGATCAGAATGGCACATTCAGCGATCACGCTTCGAGATGACAAATCCCGCTCTTCCAGTTTTGTAAACTGAAGCTTTATCATAGGATTTGCAATCCGAACGGTGGTGCGCCCAATATGAGCGGTATTGGCGGCTGGGGGGGACTCGGCAGTGGAGTGCTTTTGGAGGGAACTATTTGGACAGCCAGGCTGCATGGAAGCAGCCTGGAAGACCGGACAGATGCCAGCTATGGGCCTCACAAGCTTCAAAGTATTTATTCAACCTGTTCGAAATGCATTTCAATCCAGGGTACACCTACACCCGTCAAACACTGCAGGTGATACCGGCAGAAAACTTTTGAACCGCTGTATGTTGTAAGGAATGTGACTAGCAATAAGTTTATACCGTGAGGGGTAGACCCGGAGCGTTACCAGCTTTTTATTCCAGGCGGTAGGCCAGATCCTACAATTGAAAGTGGTAAGAAGGCACAACAATATTTCAAAAAGGATATGAATTTGATAAATGAAACCGAGGCCGCTCCATTGGTATGCGAGTTCCTGACGAGTTTGCATGCTATCAGACAACTATTTTTCAACAAACCACCTCGGAACAAATCAAAAATACATATTTGTTTTACAACTTAAATAGAAATACTCCGTATATTTGTTTTACAAGTTCAATAATAATGGGTAGAACAAATTATTTAGGGGAATTCGAAGAGCTCATTTTGACCATGGTCCTGATCCTTGAAGACGATGCATATGGAAATACCATTGTTAGGGCGATTAAAGAACACCAGAACAGGGAAGTCAATCTTAGTTCTGTTCACATCACACTGTATAGATTGGAAGAAAAAGGTTATTTAGAATCCCATATGGGAGGAGCGACAAAAGAAAGAGGAGGCCGCAAAAAGCGCTATTTCAAGATTACCAATACCGGTAAAATCTTGCTGCAGGAAATGAAAGATGCACGGACTAAACTTTGGAAGCTTGCACCTCAGCTAAGTTTTAATGCATGAATCGGAATCGACCTCCTGGTTTCTTCATCCAATTGTTTAAATGGTACTGTAAAGAATCATTGACAGAATCCATTCTCGGAGACCTGGAAGAGCAGTTCGAGGAAGACCTTCAGCATCATAGGGTTTTCACCGCTAAAAGAAGATTTGTCTGGAATGTGATCCGGTTTTTTAGAAAAGGAATCATAAAACCCATCTATGACGCACAAAAACTCAACACATACGGTATGTTAAAACATGACATTAAACTTGCACTAAGAGGATTTAAGCGATTTAAAACCTCGTTTGCCATCAATTTAATAGGTCTATCAAGCGGACTTGCTTGTACTTTACTCATATACCTTTGGGTGAAGGATGAATGGAAGAAGGACAAGTTTCATGAAAATGAAGATCGCCTTTACCAGGTTATGCATAACATCGAGGTAACGAATAAAATTGAGACCATAAAGCCTACTCCAGCCTTGTTGGGTCAGGCTTTGTTGGATGAATTTCCTGCTGTGGAGAAAATGGTTTCTGTTGTACCGGCAGGTTCTTACGGTGCAAACGGGATTGTTCAACATGAGGAAAAGCAATTGAAAGCACTGGAGCAATATGCTACGGCAGGTTATTTTGATGTATTTTCATTTCCCTTAAAAATTGGAAATAAGAAAGATGTATTAACCTCTAAAGATAATGTTGTCATTTCTGAAGAACTCTCTAAAAAATTAGTTGGAGAGGGAATAGACCCGAGAGGTAAAAGCATCATTTGGCATAAAGATGGGAAAACACACACTTATGTAGTAACGGGTGTATTTGCTGCTCTCCCCGCGAACACTTCCGAAAAATTTGACTTGATTTTTACGCTAGATACATTTTTGGATCAGCATCCCCATATTAGAGATTGGAAAAACAGTGATCCCAGCACATTTCTCCTACTTTCAAAGAATACAGAGGTAAGCCAGTTCAATACGCAGATTAAAAAATTTATGCACGCTAAGCAGGCAGGCATAAAGAGCACATTATTCCTTCAAAAATATTCAGATACCTACTTGTTTGGGAAGTATGAAAACGGCGTGCCCCTTGCAGGCAGAATGCGGTACGTTAAGCTTTTTTCTGTGATAGCCGCGCTTGTGTTGTTTATTGCGTGTATCAATTTTATGAATTTATCCACTGCCAGAGCTTCCAGGAGACTCAAGGAAATCGGTGTGAAGAAAGCCATGGGAGTAAACAGAAGGTCTCTTGTGTTCCAATTTTTTACGGAAACATTCCTTCTCTCTCTTCTCTCTGTTAGTGTAGCATTTATATTGGTGATCATCTTCCTCGGGCCTTTCAATGAATTAACGGGAAAAGAAATCCTGCTTAGACTCAACCAGGAGCTTGTATTATTTTCATTGACCATAATGTCTATCACCACTTTACTTGCCGGTGGTTATCCGGCACTTTATTTATCAGGGTTTGAGCCAATAGCCATACTGAAAGGAAAGTTAGCAGCAAGTAGCATTGGGGATTTGTGGGCTAGAAAAGGCTTGGTCATAGTTCAGTATTGCGCCTCTGCAATACTTATCACCTCGGTCTGGGTGGTTGCGTCTCAAATTAAATTTATCCAAAACAAAAATCTGGGTTTTGAAAAAGAAGAAGTTATTTACTTCAACGCTGACGGCAGACTTGGCGAACAGTCCGAAATCTTCATTGAAGATGTGAGAAAGTTACCAGGGATCATGAATGCAGGCGCATTTGGTCACGATTTGTTGGGAGGAATGGGAAAGACAACCGGCTTGAACTGGGAAGGAAAAAATCCTGAGGTGAACGTTCGATTTGGGAACCTGGAGGTAGGCTATGGTCTTATTGAAACGTTTGGGATGGAAATAGCTATGGGAAGGCCTTTTTCAAGGGAATTCGGTGACAACAATTCCGAGATTGTGCTCAATGAAAAAGCCATTGAAATTATCGGGATAGAAGATCCTATTGGAAAATCCATTCAACTATGGGGAAGGAATCGTGAAATCATCGGAGTAGTCAAAAATTTTCATTTTGAATCATTGCATGAAGAAATCAAGCCATGTTTTTTTCAAATTGGAGAAGATCTTTCAAGCATCGTTGTACGAATTGCCCCTGGTAGTGACTTTAAGACCATTGAACGCATAGAAAAACTTTATCGGCAGTATAATCCTGCACTGACGTTCAATTTTCAATTCTTTGAGCAAGAGTATTATGCATTGTATAAATCAGAGCAACAAATAGCAAGCCTTTCCACTTACTTTGCAGGTATTGCTATCATCATTTCCTGTCTCGGCCTGTTTGGATTAGTTGCATTTACAGCGGAGCGAAAACAAAAGGAGATCGGAATACGGAAAGTTCTGGGCGCGAGTGTATTAAAGCTGATTTTTCTACTATCCAATGATTTCATAAAGACCGTGCTCGCGGCCATCATTATTTCTCTTCCGATAAGTTATTGGCTGGTGAAGCTATGGCTGGAAGCCTTTGTTTATCGGATTGAATTGAGTATCTGGTTTTTTGCCGGTTCTGGCTTTATCGTATTGCTTATTGCACTAATTACCATGGGTGCACAAACGGTAAAGTCTGCGACAATAAAGCCTGTCAATTCACTAAAAGATGAATAAATCCCATCCACCATATTGGGCAAAAAGTTTCTTTAAATGGTATTGTGACTCTCGCCTGCAAGAATCTATTATGGGAGATATGGAGGAGCAATTTGAAGAAGATAAAAGCAATTTTGGGACTAGCAAAGCCCGAAGAAGGTTTGTCTGGTCCGTACTTCGATTTTTTAGAAAAGGAATAATAAAACCCGTTTGTAACAGTCAAAATCTCAATTATTACAGTATGTTTAAGCACAATCTACTCATCACATTCCGGGGATTTCTTCGGCACAGGACCACCTTTGGAATTAATCTTCTGGGACTTACTGTGAGTCTCACATGTGTCATATTTATCTCTTTATGGATCAATGACGAACTTAAAAAAGATCGTTTTCATGATGACTCGGATAACCTATTCCAGGTTTACTCTAGATTTAATAACTCCGACGGAGTAAGCGTTTGGCATGGAGTGTCTGGTTTACTCGAAACAGAAATTGAGACTCAAATTCCGCAGGTGAAACTTTCTGCTGTCTCTACTGATGTGCACGAGTATACTTTAAGTGTAGACAATCAAGGATTTAAAGCAAAAGGGCGATTCGCAGATGAGGATTACCTGAAGATATTGAACTACCCATTGTGGAAAGGAGAAAAAGAAGCATTGGCGGAACCATCTAACATTTTGATTACAAAATCTCTGGCAAAACGAATTTTTGGCAAAGAAGAGGTCATTGGTGAAACGATAAATTGGCATTTCTGGAATGATCAGAAAACCTTTAGAGTTGCAGGTATTCTAGAAGACCTTACCTCTGCCACTTCCGAACCATTCAATTTTATTTTACCCTGGTCATTTTACCATGATGAGCTAATTAATTTTAAAGGATGGGGAAATTATTATGGTAGAGTGATAGTTAAACTTAATAAGCGCTCGCAGAAAGAACGTACAGAGAAAAATATTAACGAAATCTTTAAAAGCAATCAATCGGGCAAACAAGTCGAATTATTTCTTGCGAACTACGCAGACCGGTACCTTTACGGAAAATATGAAAACGGTCAACAGGCAGGTGGAAGGGTAGATTATATCTATTTGGCAGTAGCGGTTGCCATCTTCATCCTCCTTATCGCATGCATTAATTTCATCAATTTATCCACAGCTTTTGCCACTTTAAAGGCAAAAGAAATTGGTATTAAAAAGTCTTTAGGAGCCACAAAAGGCCAACTTGCCTTTCAGTTTTTCTTAGAGTCTATCCTACTTTCTGTGATGGCTGTTTCAATCGCTTTATTTGTAATTGTGATTTTATTGGAGCCATTCAATCAATTAAGTGGGAAACAATTGGTTTTTAATTTTAACCTAAGGTTATTCAGCGCCGCATTATTGTTTATTCCATCTATTGGATTAATTGCAGGGTTGTATCCTGCCATACATTTGTCTGGACTGAAAGTCATTTCAGCATTAAAAGCCAAGGCAACTACTCGCCAAATGAATGGAGTGTGGAGTAGAAAAGCACTTGTATTTGTACAGTTCACACTTTCCATCATTTTAATGGTAGGTACATTGATTGTCAGTCGGCAAATGGATTATGTTCTTGATAAAAATTTGGGATATGATCGAGACAATTTGCTTTATTTTTTAAAGGAGGGTAATATTTTAGATAATAGCGAAGCATTCATTGCTGAACTTGAGAATATTACTGGAGTTACCTTAGTTTCACAAAGCGGCTTTTCGGTTACCCCTGGTTTTCAAAACAGAACCGCTAGTATTAGTTGGGATGGGAAGGAAAAAGATCAACGAGTGTCTTTTTGGGAAAATAATGGAGATGCGAAATCTGTGGATATCCTGGGCTTGGAATTAATTGAAGGTAGGTCATTCGATGCTAAATTAAATACAGAAGAAAATAGTATCATCTTCAATGAAACTGCAATCCAAATCATGGGGTTAGAAGATCCTATTGGTGAAATGGTAACGCATTACACGGGGAAAAAAGAAATAATCGGGGTGGTAAAGGACTTCACGACAGAATCACTCCATCATCCTATGGAGCCAGCCATGTTTCATCATCGTCCGGAGCAAGCTCATTACATTATGTTAAAGATTGAAAACGGCAAAGAGTTACAAACGATCAAAAAAATAGAATCGGTTTATAAAAAGTATAACACAAATTACCCGTTCGATCCAAGGTTTGTGGACCAGGATTACCAAGCGATGTATGATTCCGAAATGCGCGTTTCAAAGCTTTCCCGATTATTTTCCGGATTAGCCATTTTGATTTCTTGCATGGGTTTGCTAGGGCTCACTATTTTCCAAGTGCAACGTAGAGTGAAAGAGATCGGAATCAAAAAAGTCCTTGGATGCAGTAGCTGGAAACTTGCGCTATCGATGACGTTTGATTTCACCAAATCAGTCTTCATCGCATTAATCTTTGCTCTCCCTATTAGCTATCTCTTAGGCATCAAATGGTTGGAAAATTTTGCTGAAAGCATTGAGCTTTCCTTATCAATGTTTACATCGGCTGCTTTCCTAGCCATACTCATAGCTTGGCTCACGGTGGGAACACAAACCTGGAAGGCGGCAAATGCCAATCCGGTTCATTCATTGCGCAATGAATAAATCGTTTTAAATCAACAAAATCATACTACTATCTCCAATTCTTGCAAATCATTACCATCAAATGGTTTATCTTCCTTAGTCATAGCTGTTTTGTGATCCTGACTTATACTCGGGAGGGAATGACTAACAGAACCGAATACTGATGAATATGGTTTTTTGCCTTTACTTGACTCCTGAGATAACATTAAAGTCTGGCATTCTGCTAAAAGCGGCGAAAGTTTTCCTTCTTCGAAATGCCTTACACTAAAGGAATAGGAGTGGTTTATTCCACTTACCTTATTTAGTGTAATTTTGAAAGCTACAACCAAACTAATTTTTACATGAAAAAGCAATGTTATTTAGTCGCGTTAAGTTTATTTTTTAGTTTTTTAACAGATGCTCAAACAGAGCAAGGAAACTTCCTCTTAGAAGTGGGGTTTACGCCTATAAGTGGCTCATCTTTCGACGGTCAATTAGCTCCTTCTACAGGGCTTCAACTTTGGACCTCAGATGGGAATACTGTTTTTAATGTAGGTGCAGAAAGTGGATATTTTATAGCCGATGATTTTGCAATAAAATTAGGACTAGGATTTTTAAATATTAGTCCAGATGGAGGGGATAGCGAATCCTCTTTTTCTTATAAGGTTGGTGCTAAATATTATATCAACTCAGTTGTGCCGGTTCAGCTAGATATTACAGGCTCAACCTTGGAAGATGACGATTTATTCGAAGTTGCCGACCCGTTTTGGTTAGGTATTCAGGCTGGTTATGCAGTGTTCTTCTCTGAGCAAGCCGCTCTTGAGCCTTCACTGAGATACAATATCAGCCTGAACGATGACTTTTCTGACGATGGAATTTTTGAGATACGGTTTGGCTTCTCCATATTCTTTTAAGGTGATATCTTAAGGGCACCTCTAAAAACCCACTCTCAATTTTTGAGATGATCTTTTTTCCTGATACTTCGTCATTTAAATACTTATTTAACTCCGTTAAACTCCGTTTTTGACGCCTTGTCTCAAAAAAAACGCTACTTCAAATTTTTGAACATCGTTTTAGGGTGCCCTTAACCCGAAAAATTCGGGTGTTATTCATCCAGATGAGGTAAAACGTTGAATATGAGGTCATCGATTTCGAATGGGATGCCAAAATCCTTCCCCAAATTTGAGGAATCAAAAATCATTGTTACTATTCAGCTAGAATCAAACTGGTAGATTACATCTTGAGGAGCGGAGCATAAAGTTTGTAATCCTTCAAGGATATTAATGTCTTGTTTGTTGAGTGTTGAAATATATCCCCTGATAGGAGCAAAAGCCTTTCCAGAT
>JBCDKO010000162.1:0-11065 GCA_038746525.1 Bacteroidota bacterium | reverse complement strand
TGCCGTGGAACATCTGCAAGCCTATCTAGACGAGTATTGTTACCGATTTAACCGCCATCTGATGAAGGATAAACTATTTGACCGTCTGATGGATAGAATGGTGGCTCATAGCCCGGTCTACTGCAAAAACTTGACTATTTATTAAGTGCCTACTTCAATAAATGTTTTTTGTAGATTAATCTTGCAAAAAACAACTCAGGACATATACTTCCTATTTCTTAGTATAGCAGTAAGCTTGAGCCTTTCCTACGATGGTCCCGAAGAAACTAATCACTAGAGTTACCTTCGAAAACGTATAGCTTCACTCACAAAACGAATTAGGAATAATCGTATACTTACCCGTTAACACAAAACACTAAATTCGCTGAGTCAATGCAAGTTCAACAGAACGTAACATACAGGATTAATATTTCAAAATCCAGATGTCTTGGCCATATTCACCTTTGTAATTACTAATTTCATTTTGTGCTTGACTTAATGAACGATAGCCTATGATTGCTACCCTGGTAGTAATAGCTTTTCCAAAAGAAGGTATGACTGTAGGGCTTTTTTCCTCAGCGGCTAATTTTTGAGAATAATCCATCGCTAAGTCTTCGTCCAAAAAACTTGCAATCACAATATAGTAATTGTTAGACCTGGAGGTAAGTCTATTTATCTGTCCGGGAGTACCACTTATCGCAGCATTTTGTTCCGGTACCTCCCTTTCAGGTGGAGATGAGGTGGGTCTGTTATTGGCTTGTTGTGCGGCTTGACTTTCGTCTGTTGTATTGCTGTTATCTGTTTCTATGCTCTCAACCGGATTGTTTGCTTGATCGGGCTTTTCAGACTCATTTTCCTGTGCTATTTCTTCGTCTGTACCACTATCACCAGTAACCATAGGCGCTAGCCACAAAAATAGTCCACCTAGCGCTGCAAATATTACTACCCCAATAATGACTGTTTTTGCAAAATTTCCTTTGGAGGAGGAATCTTCTGCACTAGGCCTCTCTTCATATTCATCACTCGAAAAATCATCCGACACCTCTTCTGCGCCTAATAGGTCATCTTCACTTTCTATTTCATCTCCCTCGAAATCCAAATCATCCAGGTCTTCGTCTAGAATATCCTCCATAGAAGGATCGTCTTCTGAGGTTTCGAATTCGTCAAAAGACTCCTCGCCAAAGAAATCATCGTTTTCAGTAGAGGATGAATGATCTAATGAAGTTGATTCGTCTTCGATAGGCTCCTCCTTCTCTTCTTCAACACTACTACTATCATGATCATCACCAAAAACGTCATCTACATCTTCTAAATCAGTCGAAAAATCATCATCAGAGATGTCTTTAAAGTCAATCTCATCTTCTGAGTCATCATCGTCAAAGGAGTCATAATCAAGTTCCGGCAAACCGAAATCTTCATCATTCCCAAAAAAATCATCATCTTCTTCTTTTTTATTTTGATCGTCTTTTGCCATAATTCATTATTTGACCTAGCCAAGTTATAAATAATTTAATTATTAAGAAATATTAGCTCTAGAAAGGGTACTACCCTCTAAGATTAAAGTAATTCCTTGAACTTTACAGCTAAGAAGTTGCACAAACGGAAGTCATGATAAACTGCACAAGCATACTTTCATTCGGAAGTAGGTCATAGATCCGCCCTGAATCTTTATAGGGCACCTCTAAAAACTCAGTTTAAGAATTTGTGGTAGCGTTTTTTCTCAGACAAGAAGTCAAAACCGGAGTTTAGCAGCGTTAAATGAATATTTTGATAACGAAGTATCAGGAAAAAAGATCATCTCAAAAATTGAAAGTGGGTTTTTAGAGGTGCCCTCTACTCATTTCATCAATTCATATCCCAAAAGCTTCTTTCACTCGGTCAACGTAATCAAGTTTTTCCCAAGTAAATGTTTCTACTTCTTTTTTCACTCCATCACTTCCATTTCCTTTAAAAGTAACCTGCTTTATTTCCGGGGTTCTGCCCATGTGACCATAGGCTGCAGACTCCGAATAAATTGGCTCTTTGAGCTTAAGTCGTTTTACGATATAGGCAGGACGCATATCAAAAATAGCTGCTAGCTTTTCGGCTATTTCTCCATCTGTTAAATCCACTTTAGCCGTGCCATGGGTATTCACATATAGTCCCATTGGTCGCGCTACACCTATTGCATAGGACACTTGAACAAGCACTTCGTCAGCGATGCCTGCAGCCACAATGTTTTTAGCAATATGTCTGGTCGCATATGCCGCTGATCGGTCAACTTTAGATGGGTCTTTTCCTGAAAATGCTCCTCCACCGTGCGCTCCTTTTCCACCATAAGTATCTACAATTATTTTCCGTCCGGTTAATCCCGCATCACCATGAGGTCCACCTATCACAAATTTCCCAGTAGGGTTGATATGATACTTGATTGAATCATTGAACAACGCCTGGTTCTTTGCTTTCATGTTTGCCTTGACACGAGGAATCAATATATTAACAACGTCTGCTTTGATCTGCCGAAGCATCTTTTCTTCCGATTCAAAATCATCATGTTGCGTAGAAACAACTATGGCGTCTATTCTAAATGGCTGATTATTATCATCATACTCAATGGTAACCTGTGACTTTGCATCAGGTCTTAGATAGGTCATTTCTTTTCCTTCCTTGCGGATTGTCGCCAGTTCCATTAAAATCTTGTGTGAAATATTTAGTGCAAGTGGCATGTAATTGTCTGTCTCGTTTGTAGCATAGCCAAACATCATCCCTTGATCCCCTGCTCCTTGTTCCTCTTCAGACGCTCTTTCTACCCCTTGGTTAATATCAGGAGACTGTTCATGAATAGCAGAAATTACCCCACACGAATTCCCATCGAACATATATTCGCCTTTGGTATAACCAATCCGGTTGATCACCTCTCTGGCAATTTGTTGCACATCAATGTAGGCGGAAGTCTTTACCTCTCCCGCTAGGGCAACCAGTCCGGTAGTGACCATTGTTTCGCAAGCAACCTTACTTTCAGGGTCAAAGGCGAGAAAATGATCAAGCAATGCGTCAGAGATCTGATCTGCGACTTTATCAGGGTGACCCTCACTTACAGATTCGGAGGTGAATAAATACGACATATGTTTTATGAATTGAGATTAGCACTGCAAATTTAGAAGATATGTTTTAACCGCTCCTTAAGAAAATTGACCAAAACTGAATATTGATGGGATCTTATGAATTTGAATTTCTGTTATTTTCCACTTGTGGATAGGAAGAGTGATTATTTGCTCATTTTCCCCGGAGATATCAGAAGAAACACTCAGCAACGTATCCGGACGACAATTCCGGGTGATATCTTTCAACAGTTGATGGTTCCGGTAGGGTGTTTCCATGAATAATTGTGTATATCCTGTGGTGGAAAGCCTCTCAAGTTCCTTTATTTTTCGCGTTCTTGCATACTCATCGATTGGTAGGTAGCCATGAAAAGAAAACTGTTGTCCGTTAAAGCCAGACGCAATTAAAGCCATCTGAATAGAGGAGGCTCCCGGCAGTGGAACAACCCGAATTCCTGTCTGATGCGCTAAGGCCACCGCTAAATCACCAGGGTCAGCCAGACAAGGTAGCCCTGCTTCTGAAATGATGGCCATGTCTTGTCCGCTTCGGACTGGATTGAATGAATCGTAAAGATCTTCCCAAGCCCTTTTTTTGTTGAGTTGATGAAAATGGAGTTTTTCTATTCTTATTTGCAAGTTAAGGCTACTAATAAATCTCCTGGCAGTACGTATATTCTCAACAAAAAAATAATTGCAATGCTTTATGATTTCTAAGACCATTGGAGAAAGAAAATAGCGATCATTAGTCTCGGACAAATAAGTGGGAATTAGAAACAGTTTACCTTTACTCATATGGGGAAGCTATTGGTTTTGGTTGGCATTGTCTTGATTACTGTTGGTCTGCTCTTCCATTTCAATCCCAACATCCCGCTTGGAAGGCTGCCTGGTGATATTCGTATTGAACGGGAAAATTTTAAATTTTATTTTCCTGTCACCACATGCATTCTCATAAGTTTGGCGCTCATTCTGTTGAATTATTTGTATCAAAAGATCAAATAATGAAATTTGATACCACAGTTTGTAATTCTTTAGGTTTTTCGGCATGAACCCAATGCCCTGCGCCTTCGATGGTTAGAATGGTCGCTTTTGGGAAAAAAGATCGTATCAATTCATGATCCTTTTCCAAAATATAATTAGACTTACTTCCAGCTACGAATAATGTGTCACCTTTAAAATTAGCAGCTTTTTTTTCTAATCCTACTCCAATTTCTTCTGCTGCTTTTTCTATGGCCTTAAGATTTAGTTTCCATTTAAAATTTCCGTCCTTCTCCCTCTCCAGGTTTTTTAAGATAAATTGTCGTATTCCAAAATTGGAAATGATAGAGGCCATTTGATCATCCGCATCTTTTCTATTTCTAAGCTTATTCAACTCAACAGATTTAAAGCCTTTGAATATCTGCTGGTGATGTGGTGGATAATGCTTTGGAGCAATATCCACCACGATTAATTTTTTAACTTTTTCAGGGTATTTAGTCGCAAAATTCATCGCAACTTTACCTCCCATCGAATGACCTATCAAATAAGCTTCCTTTAATTTTTCATCGTGCAGTAGTTCCCGAAGGTCTTCTGCCATTACATCGTAATTAAATACATCGCTATGGGGAGATTTTCCATGATTTCTTAGATCTATCAAGTAAACTTTGTAGGTATCCGCGAAGTCTTTGCCTACGGTCTGCCAGTTGTCTGAAGAGCCAAACACTCCATGCAGGACAATCATAGGATAACCTTCGCCAAGTGTTCTAAAATGTAATTTCATGTGTATATAGTCTATTTCCAAGATGCACACCTGGAATTCGCGATAAAATGTATCGGCGGACCGTTCCATCTCGCGGTTGGTATGGATTTCGCCTTCGAATCTTTATGCTCATTTCATGTAGAGTCTATTTTCCAATTGCACACACGGAATCTCCTTAAACTTATTCGCCCTCGGTTTGGTATGCTAAGTTTATGCTCATTATCATGTGTATTGTAAGTTTTTAAAGGCACCCCTGTCTGCCAAAGTGAGAATCCCCATTAAAAATTCATCTGTTCCACGTCGAGTCGAATGGTTTAAACCAGGGCACCGGGCCATTGAAATTTCAATTTTAATGTCATTTGATGTGAAAAGATAATTAAAAAGGTCTATAACCTTTCATTCAAATATACATATTACCTTCGTGAACTTCTATGAATTCCATAAGCACATTTTTGGCAGAGGCAGTCGACTTCATCTGGGGGCCTCCTTTGTTAATATTAGTACTTGGAGGAGGTTTTTACTTTCTTCTTTATTCGCGTTTTCTGCCATTTCGATACCTAAGACATGCTGTAAACATACTCAGAGGAAAATACGATAACGTAGAAGATCCCGGAGACATCAATCATTTTGAAGCCCTCTCCGGGGCATTAGCGGCAACCATTGGTATGGGTAATATAAGCGGTGTAGCTCTTGCAATTGCTGCCGGAGGACCCGGTGCGATATTTTGGATGTGGGTGAGTGCTATCTTAGGTATGGCCACTAAATTTTTCACATGTACACTAGCAATCCTATTCCGAGGAAAAGATTCTCGTGGAGATATACAGGGTGGTCCAATGTATGTGATTCGTGAGGGGATGCATAAAAGATGGCACGGATTAGCAATTTTCTTCTGTGTGGCAGGATTTTTTGGAGCGACTCCAGTCTTTCAAACGAACCAGATGGTGGTAGTTTTTAAAAATGTGGTGTTACTGCCCAATGGTGCTACGGATTCATTTTCACTCAATCTGATGGTAGGTATTGTAATTGCCATTTTAGTTGCAATAGTTGTTTTGGGAGGAGTGAAAAGAATTGGGAATGTAGCTTCAAAACTTGTACCCACAATGGTTATTGTTTACGTAACCTGTGTCTTGATCATTATGATTTTAAATGTAGATAAGGTGTTGGGTTCATTTGCTTTTATTCTCCAAGATGCGTTTACGGCTAATGCAGCACTTGGAGGTGCAATGGGAGCTATTATCATAGAGGGCTCTAAAAGGGCGGCCTTCTCGAATGAAGCAGGAATAGGAATGGCTCCTATGATGCATGGGGCAGCGAAAACCAAAGAACCGATAAGGGAAGGTCTTGTTGCCATGTTAGGCCCGGCAATTGACACCATCATTGTTTGCACTATGACCGGTCTTTGTATCTTAGTGACAGACGTTTGGAACAGCGGAGAAGGAGATGGAATCTTACTTACAGCCAGTGCTTTTGATCAATCTTTACCTGGTTTAGGCCCCTACCTCTTAATGGCATGCGTTATGATATTTGCTATTACAACGATTTTCGGGTTGGCCTACTATGGCCAAAAATGTCTGTCTTTTTTGGTTAGTGCCCGATACGGGAAGTATTTTCACTATTGGTATATCGTTTTGGTGTTGGTGGGTTCGGTCACCTCCTTGACTGATGTGGTAAATCTGGTTTTTGTTGCCTACGGATTAATGGCTGTTCCTACCATGATCTCAGCGATTTTCTTAGCTCCCCGCGTGATGCACGCTGCGGAGGCCTACTTTAAGAATATTGACCGATAAATTTGGATTACCACTTGTAACTTACGATATCTTTGTGCTGATCTACAGAAATAGATGAGAATTGTTATAGCCGGAGCGGGTGAGATGGGGTTTCATCTTGCTAAACTCCTTGCAGAGGAAGAGCAAGACATTGTCATTATTGATTCTGATGCAAGCGTCTTGGAGTATGTATCGCAACACCTGGATGTTGGTACGGTAAAGGGAACTTCTACATCCCCTCGGATCCTGAAAGAAGCCAACATCACAAAATCAGACCTTTTAATAGCTGTTACGTCAATTCAGGAGGTAAACATTACAACATGCATG
This sequence comes from Bacteroidota bacterium, assembly GCA_038746525.1. Taxonomy (GTDB): domain Bacteria; phylum Bacteroidota; class Bacteroidia; order Cytophagales; family Cyclobacteriaceae; genus Ekhidna. Next base: position 4,178 of record JBCDKO010000162.1, on the reverse strand, counting down.
CTGGGTAAAAACCTAGGTGCGAAAAAAACCATAGCGCGTATTTCAAACAATGAACTGCTGACCGCAAGAGAAGAACTTAAACTCAGTAGCATCGGGATTGATGAGATCATATCTCCCGCTTCTTTGGCAGCCCGAGAGATAAAACGACTTTTAAAACAATCGGCGCTTACCGATACGTTTGAGTTTGAAAAAGGTACGCTCTCATTGATCGGCATCACAGTGGGCGAAAATTCAGAACTCTTTGGTAAAACATTAACAGAAACAGCCTATTTAAACCCTGATCATAATTTTACCACAGTTGCTATTCTAAGGGACAATGAAACGATTATTCCTTACGGGGAAAACCGTTTCAAAGTGGGGGATCATGCCTATTTCATTGCACAACCAGATGGTGTGGAGCGAGTAACTTCTTTGGCAGGAAAAGAAAGTTTCGAAATCAAAAACGTGATGGTTCTTGGAGCTAGCAAAGTAGGAATAAATACGGCAAAAACACTTAGCAAAAAATACAATATCAAGCTGATAGAGGCTGATAAGGTTAAGTGCCTGGAGTTGGTAGATGAGCTTCCCGATACCATGATTATCAATGGAGATGGCAGAGATATTAACCTGCTAAAGGAAGAGAGTATTGAACGTATGGACGCTTTTGTAGCGCTTACTGAAAACTCTGAAACCAATATCATTGCATCTCTGCTCGCAAAAAAGACCGGTGTGAAAAAAGCGATTGCTTTAGTAGAAAATGTAGATTACATTCATCTTTCTCAGAGCATTGGTATCGATACACTGATCAACAAAAAGTTGATTGCAGCAAGTTTTATCTTCAGATATATTAGGAAGGGGGAAGTATTAAATATCGCCAGTATTCATGGAGTAGAGGCAGAAATTTTGGAGTTCGAACTAAGTGAAACCAGCCAGGTGCTCAAAAAGCAACTTAAAGACCTCAACTTTCCCAGGACGGCCATTGTAGGGGGGGTCATCAGAGACGGAAGAGGGATAGCTGTAAGAGGCAATTTTGAATTTCAATCCAAAGATAGAGTCGTGGTTCTCTCCAAGCTGGAATGCATTAGGAAAGTAGAGAATTTCTTCAAATAGAATGGGATTTAATTACAAAGTGATTATAAAAGTAATCAGCATATTATTGATCATGAATGCTGGTTTTATGCTTTTGTGTGTTCCATTTAGTATCTATTACGGAGGCAGTGACCTCATTGCGCTTTTAAAGGCTTCGGGAATCACCCTTGTCGTCGGATTTGTACTTTGGCTTTTTGTTCGTAACACTATCAATAATGATCTCAGAAAAAAAGACGGCTATCTCATTGTTACAGCTGGTTGGTTGTCTATGTCATTTTTTGGATCCCTACCTTATATCTTTAGTGGTGTAATCCCGGATATCACAAATGCATTCTTTGAAACACTCTCTGGTTTTTCTACTACCGGAGCAAGCGTCTTAACCGATATCGAATCTGCTGATAAAGGCATTCTTTTTTGGAGAAGCCTCACGCAATGGATCGGTGGCATGGGTATTATCGTTTTAACAGTTGCAATCTTACCTCTCTTGGGAATTGGCGGTATGCAGCTTTTTGTGGCAGAGGCTCCGGGCATATCACCTGATAAACTGGCACCAAGGATTAAAGAAACAGCAAAAAGGCTTTGGATTATTTATTGTGGGCTTACAATTAGCGAATTAATCCTCCTATTGATCGGCGGTATGACCTTTTACGATGCAGTGAATCATAGTCTTACCACAATGGCCACAGGAGGGTTTTCAACCAAAAATGCGAGCATTGCCTACTATCATGATCCCTTTATCCAGTATGTCATCATTGTTTTTATGTTTTTAGCCGGAACCAATTTCACCATGACTTATTTTGGCCTTCATGGTCAGTTCAAAAAAGTATTGAAAAATGAGGAGTTTAAGTTTTATCTGATATTTAGTGTTTTTGTCTCAGTCATGATTGGCTTGATTATATTTAGTCTGGGGCATGATACACTGGAAAAATCCATAAGAGATGCACTATTTCAGGTGGTTTCAGTCGTCACCACCACTGGATTTGTAACACATGATTATACCTCTTGGACATCATTGATCACAGTGCTTTTCTTTCTTCTCATGTTTGCGGGTGGTTCTGCCGGTTCCACTGCAGGAGGAGTTAAATTAGTGAGACATATTCTGCTCGTTAAAAATTCCCTTCAGGAATTAAAACGCATTCTTCATCCATCGGCAATTATACCTGTTAGATTTAATGGAAAAGCAGTAAATAGAGACATCACTTTCAATGTCCTGGCATTTATCATGATCTATATCCTTGTGGTGTGTTTTGGTGCGATGGCGGTCTCTGCATTTGGTCTGGACTTCAATACCTCATTAGGCGCCGTTGCCACTACTTTAGGAAACATTGGTCCCGGTATTGGAGACGTTGGTCCTGTCGATAATTTTGCTCATCTACCAAGAGGCGTTAAATGGATATTGTCATTTCTGATGTTGGTAGGTAGGCTGGAGCTATTCACGGTGCTCATTTTATTCACTCCCTATTTCTGGAGAAAAGTATAAGAGTCTCATAAGATTCATTCATCTTTGGGCGACCAAAAAATGAATGAATGAGCATTCTTAATTACATCATCTGGACCTTTGACCCTGCGCTTTTTACCATTCCAAGAATTGATTATGCTCCAAGATGGTATGGAGTACTCTTTGCTATGGGGTTTCTCTTGTCGCAGCAAGTTTTTTTTTGGATTTTTAAACAAGAAGGCCGGCCGGAGAAAGATGTAGAGCGCATCACCACCTACATGGTAATTGCTACAATCATTGGAGCACGGCTTGGACATTGTCTTTTTTATGATCCTTCACGCTACTTATCCAATCCTATTGAAATTCTAAAAGTTTGGGAGGGAGGGCTAGCCAGCCATGGAGGAGCGATAGGTATCCTTATAGCCATTTATCTTTTCTGCAAGAAATATGACTACCGCTATTTGTGGATTCTGGATCGGCTGGTAATCGTAGTTGCGCTTACAGGGGCATTAATTCGTACTGGCAATTTTTTTAACTCTGAGATGGAAGGAACGCTTACTAATTCTAAGATTGGAGTCGTGTATGCAAGGGCGACTTACGATGTACTTAATTATGACAAAGAAAAAATTGAGAAGGTTTCAATTGATAAAGGTGGTGAACTACAAAGCAATGTTGAGGGTATAGTCCCCATCACCGCAACAATTGAATATAAAAGAGGGATACAATTAGATCTTGAGGATAAAAATTTTATAGAAAATCGTTTAAAAAACTCGCTCAACCGCTATACTGAGGTAAGAGAACACGTAGATTTCGGGGCGGGACCTCTCAAGTATAAAACTTACGAAGAGGATGGAGTTTCCTATGTAGAAATTTATGGGTTGGGTAAAGTGAGACATGCGGCACAGCTCTACGAGACCGCTTATTGCATTGTGCTCATGATCATTTTGTTTTGGTTATGGAATAAAAAAAGAGATGTCTTACCCCAAGGGTTCAATTTTGCATTGTTTATGATTATACTCTGGTCAGCCAGATTTATGGACGAGTTTTTTAAAATGAATCAGGAAGCATTTGAGGAAAACCTGGCACTAAACATGGGCCAGATTCTTAGCATACCCTTAACAGTGGTAGGGATTATCATAATGATGCTCATTTACCGTGGAAATAAAAAGATGCGCGATTTCCAATAAAAGAAGAACAGAAGACCCTTTCAGCAATCTTCTCTGCAAATTTTTATTTTGCCGGATTACTTATTCTCTATCGCTTTCTGTGTTTAGGGCACCTCTAAAGAATCCATAGAATTTCCAAGAGAATCTATTTCATCTTTTACATCATCTGTTATTTCTTCTGTTGCCTCCCCGCTCTCATCGTTAATCTCCTCTGCCGCTTCTTCAACATCATCTACAGTAGGGCTTGCTGAGAAAGTCACAGGTGTATCAGATACTAGGCAGCAAGGTGAAGATGTATGCTTATACTTCGATCCGCAGCGAACGACGTAGCTGATGTGCCTGTGACTAGTTGAAAAATCTCGAAATCGAGCTTTTTCAGTGCACCGAAAATGGAAGCATCTGCTCGAAAACCTTGCACCTATTGAAAAAGAAATTTACTAAACAGTATCTTTTGACCACATCAACGTATTTTTTGAATTGAAAAAACGTTTCTCAGCAGGCCCTAC
>JBCDKO010000161.1:0-11115 GCA_038746525.1 Bacteroidota bacterium | reverse complement strand
TCGAGCTTTTTCAGTGCACCGAAAATGGAAGCATCTGCTCGAAAACCTTGCACCTATTGAAAAAGAAATTTACTAAACAGTATCTTTTGACCACATAAACGTGTTTTTTTGAATTGAAAAAACGTTTCTCAGCAGGCCCTACTTAATCGGAGGAAAAAATAAGTTCATAGCGCTTTTCCCCATGAACATGATTTATATTTTGCTGATGATAGATTTTGTCACTCATTTACTATCAAATATTTACAATCTCAGTCATTACCGTTTTATGATCCTGATTTACCAGGATTAATTCTTAGAAAGACTACTTTGGGGATATACAGTAAATGATCCGATGCAGAAAATTACGGTAATCAACAGCCTCATTTATTGTGATTTTCTAAGATATGAGCTTTGTACTTCTCATGAAGTTGGGAAATAATATTATCCCAGCTCAATTCACGTGCATAACTCAGCGCATTTCGGCTCATATCATGGTATAATTGGGGATCATCGATCAATTCATTGATTTTTTCATTGAACTTATGTTCTTTTTTGGGTTCAATCAGGTACCCATTTTCTCCTTCTCTTACGATGTTTTTGGGTCCTCCTTCATTTGCAGCGATCACTGGCAATCCTGATGCCATCGCCTCTAACACTACATTTCCAAACGTGTCAGTTAGAGATGGGAACACAAATACATCTGCGGAAGCATACGCCTTCGAAAGCTCCATATCGATAAGTTTCCCTGTAAACACCGTCTTGTCAGGGGCAGATTCCTTCTCCATTTTTTCACGCTCAGGACCTTCCCCTGTAATAATCAGAAGTGTTCCATCTCTCAAAATATGACTTAAGCGAATGAGCATATCCGTTTCTTTATAATGAACCAGACGACTTACAAATAGAATCTTCATCTTTTCTTTTGCCTCCCATTTTTCTATCAAGTTCTGCGATCGATGATTGGGACTAAATTTTTTACTATCAATACCCCGACCCCATATATCAATTTTATCCTTCGATAATCCACGCGCGATCAAAAACTCTTTCATGGATACTGTGGGTGCGAGCACTAATGTGGCTTTTTCATATAACTTAATAAATGACCAATCCACTAAATTCTTAATCAAAGATTTAAAAGGCAGCCATTTCACATAATCTACATAACTGCTAAAATGTGAATGATAAATTGTGAGATTAGGAACTCCTCTTAAAGCAGAGTATTTTGTCGCATATTTTCCTAGTAGAGAAGGTGAACTCCAGTGAATCAAATCAGGTTTGAATTCGTCCAATCTTTGGAATATCTCTTTTCTTTTTCCTGGAATTGCAAAAGGATAATCTTTGGCATAGGGAAAATTCAAATATGGACAAAGAAAAACTTCATATTTAAAATTTGGTGAGGTAGGAGGAAGACAGGTAAAAAAAACAGGTTCAATCCCTAACTGATTCAATCGTGAAATAATTCGAAAACTGGTATTGGCTACACCATCCATGTTTTCTCTCAAGATGTCAATAAAGAAAGCGATTCTAATTCTTTCCATTATGCCTGTGAAAATATCAGGATGCGAAGGTCAATAAATTTTTATTAAATGATGTCAACGGTTGTGGTTTGAAGTAATCCTCTAAACGGATTTTGAGCGTTAAGCGCTTCAATCGAAGAGTAACAGACATTTTTGCAAGTAAAATTCATATGGTGTCCTTAAATCAATTTCAAAAAGAGTTTCTTTTCATTACACATAAATACCCACCATCTACAGGAGGCATGCAGAAGCAAAGCTATGAATTGATCACTCAAACAGAAGCGCATCGCTCTATTCATAAGATCGTTTTTAAGAGTAACTATCCTAAAATCTTCTTTTTTTTATCTGTAACGTTTAGAGCTTATCTGAAAATCTTACTCCACAAGGAAATCAGACTTATACATGCCAATGATGGCTTGATGGCTTTATTCCTGACTCCATTACTCTTTTTAAAAAATAGTGTTCATCTATGCGCCACTATCCATGGCCTGGATGTAGTGTTTAATTCTGCAATTTATCAATGGTGGATTAAGAAGTACCTTTCTCGATTTTCATTTGTTATTGCCGTTAGCGAAGCCACCCAAGAGGAATGCGTAAAGGCTGGAATACCAAAAGAGAAGGTTTACTTTATTCCTAATGCCGTAGAACTTCCAGACCAAATAGATAAAGATCCTTCATATAAAAAATGGCTGTTTAAAAAGCATGGTATCCCTGTCAATGATCATTTCATTATATGTTCTGTGGGGAGACCTGTTCCGCGAAAAGGTTTTGGTTGGTTTGCAAGCAAGGTTCTCCCCCGACTTGAAAACACAAAATACCTGGTAGTGGGCACTGAGATGGAAAGTAGTTGGATCATTTTGTTGGGAAAGAAACTTCTGCCTCCATCTATTTTTGAAAAGATTTGTAAAATGCTAGGTGTGCCTTTAGATACTATTTTACTCACTGCGCTTTCTCACCAAAACAATCACCTGGTCTTAATGGGGAAAATACCGTGGGATAAACTTCTGCAGACCTACTTGCACGCTGATCTTTTTGTTATGCCAAACCTAAAAGTAAAAGGAGATTTTGAAGGTTTTGGTTTGGTAGCGCTTGAGGCAGCTTCCTTGGGTGCAATTTGCCTAGCGGCAAATGTAGACGGAATACCTTCTGCAATCAAAAACGGAGAAAATGGCTTTTTACTGGAAAGCGCAAATGCTGATTTATGGATAAAGAAAATTAACCAACTTCAAAACCGCACTATTTTAAATAAATACAAAAAAGATTTTGAAACGTATTTCAAAAGAAAACAAACTACGTGGAAAGACATGAGCGACGCTTATATCTCACTTTTCGATTCATTCTTATCTAGGATTTGACTTTGACAAAGACGCCTCCAAAACTTACTAGTGCGGTGATTAAAGTAAATAATAAACTAAGGGCGATGCTGTAGGATTCTGCTATTCCAAAATACTGGAAGCCCAGCAAAAAAGTAATTTCTCTGGATCCTAAACCTCCAATTGTAAAGGGGAGAATAGAAACAAACGAAGAAATAAGAAATAACACTCCATAGGCTAATTGATCTTTAAAAATTCCGATAGCCATGAGTATCAAAAGGGCGCTGATTACCTGCATCAGCTGTACGCCCACCGACCATAGTATGGATTTAGGGACTTCATCAATAAATGACTTGAACAGCAAATTTGAGGAAAGATAAAAGACAGGGAAGATAAGCATTAAACATGCCAGATTTAAGTATTTAAACCATGTGGGAAAAGTAGCCAGATCTAAAAGCAAGAGACCTAATCCCGCCAGAAATAGCAAAGAAACAAGGCCTGAGATGCGGTCAATGAAAGTAGCCTGTACCAGAGACCTGACTTTTATTCCGTATTGCTTGTTCAGCAAATATATCTTATACCCGTCACCCCCAATTCCACCAGGTAGAAATAAGTTGTAAAACATTCCTATCCAATATAACCTTAGATGGTATTTTGTAGTGATTTCCAGATTGATACATCTGAAAAAAGCATGTAATCTAATAGCACTTAAAACTTTGGAAATAATGAAAAAAATAGTCGCAAGAAACAAATAAATCGGATTAGCTTTAAAAAGTAGGTCACGTACCTGTTCCCAGCTGATTTTGCTAAAAACAATATAAAACGCTATACTAGTAACTGCAAACTTTAATACCCCCTTCAGTGTTTTTTTAACTCTCTTCTCCAATGAAAATTTCCTTAATGCGATAGGTAGCCTTGTTTTGACTTTCAAAGTAGGTTCTTACCACTAGCTCCGCAACGATGCCAATTGTGATAAGCTGTACTCCCCCTAAGATCAGAGTAATACCCAATATCAGCAATGGTCTTCCTCCAATATCCTCCCCCATTATTTTGAGAACGAGAAGGTAGGCATTGATGAGGATACCAATTCCGAAAAGTCCTATTCCAGCAACGCCAAAAAGATGCATAGGACGTTGTAAATACTTCTGGAAAAAAACCATAAGCATGAGGTCACTAATTACTTTGAATGTCCTACCAAGTCCATACTTGGATTTTCCATAAATCCGGGCATGGTGTTTAACTGGCATTTCAGTGAGTTTGGCTCCTTGAAGCTGAGCTAACACGGGTATAAAACGGTGAAGTTCTCCATATAAGCCAAGATTTTTGGCTACATCTTTTTTAAATACTTTGAGTGTACAGCCATAGTCATGAAGATAAACACCGGTCAGTTTACGTATGATAGCATTCGCAATCTTGCTGGGAATTTTTCTCAAAAACATCCCATCTTGCCGATTTGCCCGAACTCCTGCTACTACGTCAACTTCTTCTTGTTCCATTTTTTTAATCATAGCCGGAATATCAGAAGGATCATTTTGTAAATCGCCATCTAAGGTGACAACATAATCACCGTTTGCTTCAGCTATGCCACCAGCCATCGCGGTGGTTTGCCCATAATTCTTATTAAAAATTACCGCTTTAATGTGTTTGTCTGAGTATTTCTTGATGTTAGCGATTGTATTGTCAGAAGAGCCATCATCTGCAAAAACCACCTCATAATCCCAACCTAGCATCGCATTCCGGACCGCGTTAATCATGGGCTCAATATTATCCTCCTCGTTCATAACAGGTATTACCAGAGAAACCTTTTTATTCATGGGTATAAGTTTATCTCCAATGGCTACGTGGAATTCCTATAAACTTATTCATACTCACTTGCAGTTGGTATGCTAAGGATTTTAAGTTTATGCTCATTCCATGAATTCAAGCTATTTGTCGCAAAAAAACAAAAAAGAAGCTCAGAACCCTTTGAAAAACTCATCTTTTGACCAATGTGGCTTTACCAGTACGGCACGACGCCTCATTTACATGAGTAAACTGTGGTTTTTAAAATGTTGAAATCCTTGATTTGAACCCCAAATTGAATTTTGCAAGGGATTCACTCATTACATTCTCTTTTTAAACCGTGGAACTTCTCTATGATCCTAGCTTGAAAAATCTCAATTCCCACTGATATTTAGATTGAACCTGTAAGGCTCAATCTAAAAGATCTACTGTTACAATACTCCTTTCGTACTAGGTAACAAACCATTTTTATCTCTTTTTACTGCCATTTTTATTGCTCTGGCAAATGCTTTGAAAATGGCTTCGATTTTGTGATGATCGTTGTCTCCTTCGGCTTTGATATTCAGATTACTTCTTGAAGTATCTGAAAAAGACTTGAAAAAGTGAGAAGCCATTTCGGTAGGGAATTCTCCAATGTGCGTACCTTTAAAGCAGACGTTCCACTCCAGCCAGGGCCTTCCACCAAAGTCGATGGCCACCTGAGCAAGGCAATCATCCATCGGAAGCAAGAATCCATATCGTTCTATTCCTTTTCTATCTCCTAAAGCACTATTGAACGCTGTGCCTAATGCAAGAGCAGTATCTTCAATTGTATGATGTGGATCAATGTGAATATCCCCCTTCACCTCTATATGTAAACCAATAGCTCCATGCCGGGCTATTTGATCCAGCATGTGATCAAAGAAAAAAATACCTGTTGTAATGGCCGTGTTTTTGGGGTTGTCCAAATGCACCTCTGCTAAAATTTGTGTCTCGGAGGTTGTTCTCAAACTTCTACCAGTTCGCCCATCTGTTCGGTACTTTTCTTGCTGTAATACGGCCATTAGCTGTTGATTTTCCTCAGGAGTGCCAACAGTAATTCTCAAGGTATTGGGAACCTGGCTAGATCGATCCCTCACAACAATGCCTTTTTCCAACAGCTGAAGGTGCATGGCCTTGGCATCATCAAATTCAACGAGTAAGAAATTCGCATCTGAGGGATATATGTTTTTTACAGACGAGATCTCTTTCAAGCTTTCCTGTAATTTTAATCGTTCTTCAACCAATATCAGGACCTGTCTTTTTATTTCGTCCGGTCTGTTCAATGCTTCGATGGCTTTTCTCTGTGTAATCGAATTGACGTTGTAGGGAGGTTTAATTTTATTCAGTACATCAATAACTTCCTGGTTCCCTATTCCAGCTCCTAAGCGAATGCCCGCCAGACCAAAGGCCTTACTAAATGTGTTAAGAATAAAGAGGTTGGGAATCTTACTTTTTAAAAGTTCATTTTCTGTAAAATCTATGTATGCTTCGTCTACAACTACTAATCCATCAAAGGATTTAGCAATCGATACGATGATAGATGGTTCAATTTTATTGCCTGTTGGATTGTTAGGCGAACAGATAAAAACAAGCTTAAGTTTAGGATCGGAAAATAGCGGCTTGACGGCCTCAAAATCAATCTGAAAATCAGCGGTTAACGTTTGCTTAAGTACTTCTACATCATTGATTTTAGCACATACCTCATACATACTAAAAACAGGAGGAAAGACCAAGATTTTATCCTGCCTGGGTTCACAAAATGCCCGAATCATAAGATCTATCAATTCGTCACTACCATTTCCAAAGATGAGTTGATTGGTTTTGATCCCTTTGAATAGGGCGTACTTGCGTTTCAATTCTTTCATTGAAGCATCCGGGTAGCGGTTGAGCCCAAACCCAAATGGATTTTCGTTAGCATCAAGTGAAACTTTCGCCAATCCTTCAAATTCATCTCTCGCGCTAGAATAAGGCTTAAGTGCTTTTACGTTTGAGCGTATCAATTTTTCCAGGTCAAACATCTTTCAATTATTAGCTACCCAACTTCCTATTTATGTGGAGGACTTGGAAAAATTCTTTAATGACTCCGAGTAATAATTTCTCTCCTATCCACATTAGTTAAAATTTCGTCATTTCCGATTTCGTTTATTCAAAACCAAGCGCTACTTGTTTTTTTGTTTAGTTAGGACATCTTGCTTCTGTTTTTTCTTCCCCTCTGGCCCTTCGGGGATGGGGAATGTTTCTTCATTTTTCTCTTTTGAAGAAGAATTCTCCAAACTTTTTAACCTGATGGTCACTGCATTTTTGTGCGCCTGGAGTTGCTCTGCTTTCGCCATTTTTTCGATGGAAGGCCCTAGGTTTTTTATCCCTTCCTCTGAAAGCTTTTGGAATGTAATTTTCTTAATGAAGCTATCCAGGGAAACGCCGCTGTAATTTCTGGCATAACCATTGGTAGGTAGGGTATGATTAGTTCCACTGGCATAATCTCCTGCGCTTTCGCAACTCCAGTTTCCAAGAAATACACTTCCGGCTGAGGTGATTTGCTCACTTAAAGCTTCACAGTTTTCAGTAGCAATAATTAAATGTTCAGGGGCATAATGATTACTAAAGGCGGTTGCTTCACCTAAATCATTAAATAGAATAACCATACTATTTTCCAATGCTTTTGAAGCGATTTCCTTCCTGGGAAGCAGTTCTAGTTGAGTTTTTATTTCTTTTTTGACTCGTTCAATGAGCTTTTTGGAGTTTGTCACTAAAATTACCTGGCTATCCGGTCCGTGTTCCGCCTGGCTTAGTAAGTCCGCGGCAACAAACTCGGGGCGAGCGCTATCGTCTGCAAGTACCAATACTTCGCTGGGTCCTGCCGGCATGTCTATGGCTACTCCTCGTTGCTGAGACATTAGCTTGGCGGCAGTCACAAATTGGTTTCCCGGGCCAAAGATCTTATCAACTGGTGGGATGGATTCAGTACCGTAAGTCATTGCGGCAATTGCCTGAGCTCCGCCTGTCAGGTAGATTTTATTTATGTCCAAAAGTTGACAGGTCCATCCAATCACTTCATTCAATATTTCGTGCTTTCCTTCGCCTGTACAAGCCTTTTGTGGCGGAGTACATATGACAATGTTTTCACAACCTGCAATTTTGGCCGGTATGGCTAACATCAAGAGAGTGGAAAAAAGAGGTGCAGAACCTCCTGGAATATAAAGGCCTACATTCTTAATCGGGAGACTTTTTCTCCAGCACCATACCCCGGGGATGGTTTCTACAGGTTGTATGTCTTCCTTCTGCGCAAGGTGGAACTGCTCAATGTTCGATTTGGCTTGTTTAATGGCTACAGCCAAGTCAACATCTATGAAAAATTCAACTTCCGATAAATCAAAATTGACAGATGCTAGCTCTACACCATCAAATTTCTTAGCAAAATCAATTAATGCATGATCGCCTCTTTTTTTGAGTTCCTCAAAAATGGCATTGATGGTTGTATCCATTTCTGATACATCTAAACCCGGGCGTTCACATAATGAATCCCAAGTGGCTCTATTAGGATGTTCAATCATTTCTAACATTACACGATCATTTTTTCGATGGGACAAACCAGAATGCCTTCTGCGCCTTTTTCCTTCAACCGATCGATGACTTCCCAAAAATCATCTTCTTCGATGACGCTATGTACACTGCTCCATCCTGCATCGGCCAAGGGCATCACTGTAGGACTCCTCATTCCGGGTAATAGTGATTTAATTTCGTCTAATTTATCATTTGGCGCATTAAGCAAAATGTATTTGTTATGTTTTGCTGCATTTGCGGCTTTAATTCTGAAAAGTACCTGATCTAATAACTTGTTCTTTTCATTATCCAATGTTGGATTAGCAATTAGAACTGCTTCACTTCTTAAGACTACTTCTACTTCTTTTAACCCATTGGCTAAAAGGGTGCTGCCTGTGCTTACGATATCAAAGATTCCTTCCGCTAAGCCGATACTTGGGGCTATTTCCACACTGCCACTGATTTCTTCAATGGTTGCTTTAATATTTTTTTCTTTGAGGTAGTCGCCTAAAATTACGGGATAACTGGTCGCAATTTTTTTCCCTTCAAACCACTCCAGACTAGAATATTCCTCCTCTCTTTTGATGGCAAGAGAAAGTCTACATCTCGAGAAGCCAGGACGGTTAATGATTTCTACGTTCTCTGCTTTTTCCAGGTATTCGTTTTCTCCAACAATGCCGATATCGGCGACACCTTCGGCGACATATTGAGGAATATCGTCGTCCCTTAAGTAAAAAATCTCCAATGGGAAGTTAGAAGCAGTCGACATAAGCTTTCCTCCGTTTTTGACTTTAATTCCACATTCATAAAGCAGGTTGAGGCTCTTTTCATTAAGTCTACCGCTTTTTTGAATGGCTATTTTTAAGACCGAATTCATTTTGGATTTTATCTTCTTTACGACTTCTCCTCTATATAGGGAAGTAAGTTTGATGGAATACGAAATGTTTTATTTGCGGATTTTGTTTTCTACTTCTTTTGTTTTCATGATTTTCTGCGCGTAGATGATGAAAAAGCCCGTCGGACTACCGACGGGCTTGCATATTTTACAATTAGTACAGCATCATCTTCTTACCCTTCTTCAAAAAAGACCCTATAATTCAAATGGCAATGTAGAAATTTTAGATTCACTTGTAAATGTATTCATTTTTGATTGTCAATGTAAATATAATCCCTCTTCTATGCAGGGCTCAATGTGAAGTATATTCAATAGACTAATCAATACCATCTGTAAATCTTTTTAATTTGAATTGATCGAAATAGACTTTTGGTACATCAACGAATAACTTTTTAGAATCCTTTGAAAAACCCGCCTTTTGGCCCAACTCTTCGTTACTCAAAATCCCGAAAGCCCCAATTTGAACCAAAAATACAGTTTTGCAAAGGATTCTTTTATACTAAAATGATGATCGCAAATTTTTCAATTGATGAATTATTCGGTTTTTTGATACCAGAAATTGAATCAATCTTCAAATCGCTTACCTACTTCATCCCAGTTGATTACGTTAAAGAACGCAGTGATATAGTCAGGTCTTCTGTTTTGATAATTTAAGTAATAGGCATGTTCCCATACATCCAGTCCCAACAGAGGAGTTCCTTGAGTGTCTGCGACTGTCATGAGCGGGTTATCTTGATTTGGTGTAGAGGTGACGGCCACGGAACCATCTTCCTTTTTGATTAACCAGGCCCATCCGCTCCCAAATCGTGTGGCAGCAGCAGTGCTAAATTCTTCTTTGAATTTGTCATAAGATCCAAAAGCAGCATTTATTGCTTCAGCTAACGTGCCTGACGGTTCACCTCCACCATTAGGGCTCATAACTGACCAAAATAAGGTGTGATTGTAATGCCCGCCTCCATTATTTCTCACGGCACTATTATCAATGTGATTTGCACAAATCTCTTCTATAGATTTACCATCCATATCTGTGCCGTCTATTGCTGCATTTACTTTTAAAACATACGCTGCATGGTGTTTTCCATGATGAATTTCCATGGTTTTTGCATCTATATGCGGTTCTAATGCGTCGTGTGCATATGGAAGATCGGGTAATTCAAAAGACATAACTTAATAAGTTTTTAGGTTAAAAATATGATTAAGTAAGTATAACAAGCAGATAACAGGTTTAGTTGCCGCGGATTTTTTTAAAGAAATCCTTAATTAAAAGTTCACATTCGCTTGCTAATAACCCATGCTTTAGCTCGGTCTTTGGGTGGATAATCTTACTGCTGAATTTGGAAAATCCTCTCTCTTTATCTGATGCCCCAATAACAACTTTACCAATTTGTGTCCAAAAAAGCCCGCCAGCACACATAGAACATGGTTCCAGGGTAACATAAAGCGTACATTCATTCAAATATTTCGATCCGAGATAATTCTGAGCAGCAGTTAAAGCCAACATTTCAGCATGAGCAGTAGCATCATGTAAGCGCTCTATGCGGTTGTGATCTTTTGCTATGATGGTGTTTCGGCAAACAACTACTGCACCAATGGGTATCTCGCCCTCTTCAAATGCCAGTTGTGCTTCTTTCAGCGCTTGATTCATGAAGTGTTCATCGCTATGAATCGATAAAGACATGATTTACGTTTGCGTTTAGTTTTTGAATTTTTTAATAAATAATGGTTTCTAAAATAAAACCAGAAAATATACTTGTAAGAAAGATCAGTGAAAAAGAGGCCAATTTGCTGGTTTCATTTGTCAAGGCTGAAGTTCATTCGAAATTCGATGATCAAAAAAGTTATTTCGCCTCAAAAGAGGATATAGCTAATTCGAAAGTAAATATGATTATAATGAATGTTCATTTTTTAGGTTGGGCAACTTGCGGCTGGATAATGTTTCATTCTTAGTTGGAATTTAGAGGGTTTACTATGCTGTGCTTGAATGTATGTTTTGGTTTTGTTCTACTCTTTTCATCTCCTCTATGAGCTTCTCTCTCATGGTCTGCAGGTGTTTATAGTTCACTACTTT
>JBCDKO010000160.1:0-11125 GCA_038746525.1 Bacteroidota bacterium | reverse complement strand
TAAAATGGCGATCATCTATTTTCATATGATGACTAAAAAAGAAGCGTTTAATCCCGAAATATTTCGGCTAAACCAAACCAAGTTTAAAGAAAAACGAAGTAAAAGCCTTGAACAACAACTGGCTGCCCTAAAGAAGGCTGCTTAAGGTGGGTTAAGTTTTCAAGTAGTACTTCTTTGCTTCTTAGGGTTTTATTGAGCTCTACATTTCGAAAAAGGATAGCTTCAATACTTTTCATCAATTCTGTCTGATCTACCTTCCCATCCTTACTTATATTAAAAACCTTTTCTGTTCCTTTCTCAAGTTTTATTGCTAGTTCAAATAGATCCCTTAACTGGCTTTTCTTGTCGGTGAGTTTCTCAGCTTCCTTAAGGTTTTTGAACTGCAAAGAATTTAGATGCACTTGATCACTAGGCTAGCCTCTCTCCATACCTAGCGATTCTGCTACTAGTGTTTGTAGCTTGCTAGTATCATACTTATTAAGCTTGAAGCTCTTCCCCGTCTTGTGGTCAATCCAATCGAAAATCATATGACAATGATGGTTTGGTATCCATTTGCCTGTACTCTTCCTATAGCAACCATTTACTAACCCTGTACGATTTAACTCTTTCACATAGTCATCCAGAAGCCCTTTTAAATGATCATAACGATCAGCTTTGTAGGCTGAGGTTCCTGGATGAAACCTAGCTTCCATTCCAGTACCGGATCTTCTAAGCCAATCAATTCATTTATCGAAAGGCCATTGCCATTTTTGGTTGAAAGAAGGCCTTCTAGTTTAGTCAGGTAAGACTTTACTGTGTTCTTACTCATGCCAAGTGTATGGGCAATCATCTTTTTGCTTTTCCCTCGCTGATGAAGTATCAATAATTATTTGATCTCTTTCATAGGTTTTGGTTTTCCTGCTATCTAGTTCTTGCGTAATTAAACCGCAGAAAACGAAAACATGGGGGTCAATATGCTCCGGCGAAAAGCTAAGAAGGGGTCAGCTTACTCCTGATTTTCTTTCCTCATACTTCAAAGGGGTCAGCATCTGCCGGAATGACAGACCAATCCGATCTGAAAAATTACTTTCCCCTCCTTCACAAATACTGAAATTAGAGGGTCAGTTTGAACCGGATTATCCAATTGCTGTTACCTAGACATTTTATCTCATAGAATTTGCCTTGTAAGAAGCAAAATCCTAGACTAGAAACATTTAAAATTTAGAGAATTCTATTTTCTTACAATCAGGAATCTTTTTATAATTCAATCCCCAAATTCTACGATTTCAAAGTAATTATAATCAAACAAAATACTAAATATCTCTTACCTTTTTCGCGGCCAATAACAACATAGGTAATGGTAATGATTGGCCAGGTTGTTTAACTTGAAAATCGTCAAAACCTGTTTCCCTTAAAACTTCCTCTAAAAGACCTTCGTACAATTGATGGGGTGGTCTTTTCCTGATAGTACCCATCAATTCAAAAATAGTATGACGTAGGTAGAGGTTGCCATCCACTTCTGAGGTCATATGATTTGAAATAAATATACCTCCTTTGACCATTGATTTATTTACCTTTTTAAAGAACTCTATCCTTGCATTTTTTGATAATCCATACAAGTAATTTGATAGGAAAAATAGGTCATAGTCTTCTCCAAAAGGGTCATTGTTTCTTAGATCAAATCCGTGGTAGGTCAACCTGTCGAAGCTAGCGTGATCTTGCTGTACCTTTTTGGCATTTTCACACACCTCAGGCAAGTCATAGACGTGTGCCTGAAGCTCTTGATTTTTATCCAAAATAGCCAAGGCATGATATCCCGTATTGCCAACAAAATCAATCATTTTTCTACAGTCTTCAAATCCAGGAATACTTTCTGCAAATGAAGCAGCGGCCTGTTCAGAGCCTCCTTTGGCTCTCTCGTTCATTAAAATAAGGTTTTCCATTCTTGCCCACGGAACTGAATGCAATCTGTCATGGTTTACTTTTTCTTGTTCTTCCTCTCCAAAAAGTGCTTCACTTAAAGCTGGAAACTCGCTATCCTTGGTTATCATTTTATCAAGTACTAAAAGTTGGTTAATATCTGATGACTTTACCAAATAGTTTTGGGATGTAGGGCTTAAAGTGTAGTTTCCCTCATTACCTTCCAGTAAATCAACCGCCTCCAGCACTTTTAATAGGGCATCGGTAACCAGAGGGTTGCTGTTTAACTATGCTGAAATTTCCTCTGAAGAAAGAGACTTACCATCCAGAAGTTCAAAAATTCCAGCTTCAATGGAAGTCTTTATTATACCAGGAAGATATCCTGAATACAACATATTGCTTATGTCACCAAAAGATGCTTCTTCTTGTACTTTACTTTCCTTGGTATTGTCCATTTGTGCTGTGATTTCTATTACTGAAAAAAGTACTGAGCAGAATAATAGGCTTATTGTGAGTTTTCTCATAATGCTATATAATTAACTAAAAGTTATAACCAAGTGATATCCGAATATCGCGGCCTGGTTCGGGAATAATCGACTGGAAAAAAGCAAGCGAAGTCTGTTCTATGTAGCCCTCATTGAATAGGTTGTTTATGGCCAGTGATGCTCTAAGGCCTCTTATAGCTCGTGGAGTCCAATTCACCTGTATATTGTGAAGAGTATATCCAGGTCTCACATCTTCATACACTTCATCCAAATCTCCGACTGAATTTAGGCTATAACCAAACTGTAATTCGGAAGTGGCTTGCCATAAGGTACTCCAGTTAAATCGGTTGCCTGTTGGGGCAGCTTTTCTACGATTTACTGGAATTAGGTTGCCATCTTCATCTTCCATATCCACCAAGACTAAGCCGAGATTGATCTGTAATTTCTTTGTTTGCCAACCCAATGAGGCTTCAAATCCCTTGGAAATCACCCCTAGGCTGTCATTTCTAATCCCACCAATTGGTCTCCGACCAACATCAACACGCTCTATCAGGTTGTCCAATTGGGTTTTAAAAACCTGAGCAGAAACCGAGAGCCTATCTTTTCCAAAAACTGCTTCTTTGACATAGCTGACACCGACTTCAAACGTTTGGGATGTTTCTAGCTCAAGGGGTCGACCCCCATTTATATCTGTGCCTTCAAAAATATTGGCCAATGCTTGAATGAGAAGAAGTCCAGAAGCTCTAACGGATTCACCATAATTGGCTGAGAGCTCGAGGTTTTCTATTGGTCGTGCTATTAAGCCCACACTCGGAAGGATGTCCGAATCATCCAATGATACAATTTGAAATTCGCTTTTATAATCCACCAAACGAATTCCATAAATAAGTGAAAAAATCGAGAACTCTGATAGCCCCTGGGCAAAAAGACCAAATACTGTGGAGGTATTCGTTTGCTGGCCACCTCCCAGAGAACTGTATGCCATACTTTCAGCATCTTCTTTCTCATAATCCACCCCCAAGGAAATTATGTTTTTGAGTTTACCGATATCAATGCCAAAATTGTTTTTTATGCTTGCACCAAATAGATTACTGATCGCATCTATCGAAAGCGAATCATTTTCAGTTTTTAAGTTACTATCATTCCAGAATCTGGTCAACGTCAGGTATGGTATCAGATGACGTTCCGAAGTCGCTTCCCGGTCCTCCTTGGATAAAACTGCCTGAACTGCGATTATATGCCATACTGACCTTCAATTCGTGGTTGTTATAGTTTAATAAACTGAATTTCAATAGGTAGTTTTGATCTTCCGAAGCAGTATTGGGTATAATTTGGTTTTCACCATCTCAATAATCATCCCTATCTGTATATGAAACATAGGCCAAAAGTCCAGAATAGTCGCTTAATTTAGTCCCTACTGTGGCACGTAAATTATAACCGTTTGCTGCCCCTTGAAAACCTGTTTGTACATTACCACCGACCTTACCGTAATTGTATAAAAGGTCTTGGGCATCTATCGTCTCGTAAGCGATACTACCACTTAAAGTTCCCGAAGGTTGAGAAGCATCCACTCCTGTGGTGATAGTTATGGTTTTCAACAAGCCTGGGTCAATGCTGCCTACATTCCCCCATGTATAAAAAGGTTTCACCCTTGCTGTGCCCCATCAATGGTTACGTTAAGGTTTGAACTCTCTATACCTCGAACATAAATTCTTTGTGCATTGGGTGCTCCACCACCCAAAGCTACGGATGGAAGGTCAGAGAATACATCTTTGATTTCTATAGCCTGTGTACGTTGGAAATATTGTGCATTTAACTTTTTTTCAAAACGTTGTTTATTATAAATTCTAAATATGGATACTTCCTCAAGTTGGGCCGTTTCCGTTTTTAATGAAAAATTAACCGTTTTAGTATCTCCCTTATTAAGTGTCACACTAATCGTCTGACTTATAAATCCAACATATGTAACATTTATGTCAAATGTGCCTTCCGAAACATTTAAGAATTCAAATTCTCCCTGAGCGTTAGTACTTATAGCACGATTTTGAGATTCAATTCTGACTGTAGCACCATCTAAAGGCTGGTTTGGTTTTCCGGACACTACCCCTTTTATTGTCTGCCCGAAAACACTTCCCATCAGAAGTAAAAAGAATAAGTTAATGATGATGTGTCTAAAAAAAATATGGCTCATTGTTCTAGGTTTATTGTATTGATTTGCTTGTTATTAGATTGATTACAAATAAACAATGTGTAAGAGCCTTCTGGGTGGACTAAATACGGTTTAGATGGTACTATTCAGCATTTCAAATGCTATGCAATTGATTGGATTTAGGACTATTGTTTTTAAAAATAACTTCGCACTTGTACCATAGAAACAGCATTTTGTCTATTGCGTAACCGCGTTCAAAAAGTATTTTTAGACAATGCAGAAACCATATTCCATTGTTATTTTCATTGCGCTATTATTCCTAGTAGGTTGCACCAAACAATTAAAGCCTAAACCTTTGACCTCAAAAGATTTTAAGGATAGTATATAAACTGAAGAAGGGCTAATTATCGATATAAGAACATTACCGAAATTATCTGAGGGTTATTTGCCAAACGCAGTCAATATTAGTTTAAGCAATGAGACATTCTTAGATTCCGTTTTGGCAAAAGTGGATAAAGACAAGGTACTTTTTTTGTATTCCACCACTAGTCAATAAAGTAAGTCAGCTGCCAAAATGCTAACAAACAATGGTTATGAAAATGTCTATTATCTAAATGATACTTTCGAAGCATTGGTTGCGAACGGCCTAACCATAACAACCAAGACAAAAGAGGAATGGGATAAACGATATAGCAATACCGAATACATTTTCGGAAAAAACGTCAATCAATTTCTAAAATCGGTCCTGGACAGTGTTTCACCGGAAGGAAATTCTGCACTTTTCCCCGCTGAAGGTAAAGGACGAAATGCGGTTTATGCTGCCCAGTTAGGCTGGAAAGTGGATACATTCGATATTAGTCCAGAAGAAAAAAGAAAAGCAGAACTACTGGCCAAAGAGCAGCAGTCTCTATCAATTATAGCCTTGCAGACTACAGAAAACCTGAACTAAAAAAATACATATAGTTTTGTTGCACTAATGTATTGCCAAGTTCCCGATGAAATCCGAAAGGAGGGAAATGAAGAATTGGAGGGTGGATATATTATTCTGGAAATGTTTTCTGATGGCCATAAGCACAGCGGTAGTTATTTTGGACCGAAGTGCGATGACCTATTGGTAAGTGTACAAGAATTAAAAAATGAATTCAAGGATTTGAATATTCTATATCTAGAAGAAAAAAAAATCGAACTTGATGAAGGGTACCACCAAGGCAAGGGTGTAATCACGTGAATGATAGCCCAAAAAAACTAGTGATCAAAATGAATGAAAAAGTCCCAATAAAAACGTTACAGCAATGCTTTGACCAAAATGAACATTTCAATTTTGGAATCAAGGATATGAAACCAAGAACAGAAGGAAAAAAGTTCAATCGCAAGCCCCATCGCCACGATTTTTATTTTGTACTTTTTATCCATAAAGGTAGTGGATATCATACCATAGATTTTAAAAGCTATAAGATTACGGATTATAGTGTATTTTTCGTCTCACCCGGACAAGTTCACTCTTTGCAATTGGACGAGAACGCTGAAGGTTTTGCCATTTTCTTCAAACCAGAGTTTTACCTGTTAGACAGCAATCTCAAAAAATTGCTGGATTTCCCTTTCTTTCATACCCTGAGCAACGAACCTGCGCTCTTCTTGGATAAGGAAAGATATGAGGTCGTACAACACAATATCAAAGACATTTTCGATGAATATTCAAATTTTGAAATTGGTCGCAATAACGTCATACGAGCCTACATTGATATTTTATTGGTAAAATTATCACGATACTATCAAAAGGAAACATTGGCCGGGGAACCTTTGCGAGCGACCTATCTTTTAAGGGAACTCGAAAATCTTATCGACCATAATTACATTTCAGTGCGAAGCGCAACGGAATATTCAAATATGATGAATATTTCAGCAAAGCATTTGAGCGATATTACCCGAAAAGCCCTAAATAAAACCATAACCAATCTCATACACGAGCGCATTGTTATTGAAGCCAAAAGATTGTTGCTATATACGGATTACACGGTTTCACAAGTAGCCTATGAATTGGAATATTTCGATAAATCCTATTTTTTACGGTTCTTCAAAAAAAATGTGGGGCTCACGCCAGAAACATTTAGAAAAAAGCACCTGCAAAATATTTCTGCAAAAGTTTAACGAGTTCCCCGCTCGTATTTCAATAATTGCCATACAATATAATAGAATCCTTTGCAAAACTGGATTTTTGGCTCAAATCGAGGCTTTCAGAATTTCAAAAACGTAGTTTACTGGTCGTAAATGAGGCTTTTGAAATTTTGAGTAACGAAGAGTTGGGCCAAAAGGCAGGTTTTTCAAAGGATTCTAATAGTGATTTAGTGTCCACCATTTCCTCTTATTAGTGAACCATTTTTGAGGGATAAAGCAAGAAATTTACAAAAAGAAGTTTTTTGGGATGCGCGAGGATTGTATGGGTTAGATTTATCCTAGTTAACGCTCTAATACTCCTGTAGAAAAATACAAACTTGTCTTTATCATTACATAAAATTGGATGGCTCACTGCCGCTTCCCTCGTCATCGCCAATATGGTAGGAACTGGAGTGTTTACCAGTTTGGGATTCCAACTGGCGAATACCACCAACACCTACAGTATCATTTTACTCTGGTCCTTGGGTGCACTTATGACATTGTGCGGTGCGCTGTCCTATTCTGAATTGGGAACGAGACTCAAACGTTCAGTTGGGGAATATCATTTTCTGAGCGAATTTGTACCATCCGTTTGTCGGGTATCTTTCAGGTTGGGTGTCCCTTACCGTGGATTTCGCAGCACCAATAGCCCTGGCAGCAATTGCTCTGGGAAAATATACTGCCTGCTATCTACCCGTAGGCGAATCAATGATTGCAGTTTCAATCGTTCTTATCGCGACCATCGTCCATCTCTTTAGTATTAGGCAAAGCAGTAAATTTCAAGATATCGCTACACTTTTTAAAGTAATCCTAATTGTAGGATTCGTAATCCTGGGGTTTTCTATTTCCAAAAGCCCAAACGCACTTGATTTTTCCAATTCGTGGGCCTAGGAAATAAAATCAACAGCATTTGCAGTAAGCCTAATCTATGTATCTTATAGTTATAGCGGGTGGAATGCAAGTGCGTATATCGTAGATGAGATTAAGGACGTTAGAAAGAACTTACCCAAGGCGTTAATAATTGGCACTTTAGTGGTGAGTGCACTATACGTGTTTTTACAACTCGTATTTCTCAAAATTGCACCGTTAGGGGCAATGTCTGGTAAGGTAGAAGTATGTCAGGTGGCCGCTGGGCACCTGTTTGGTGAAACAGGAGGCACTTTATTAAGCACTTTCATTGCCTTAATGCTAATTAGTAGTATAAGTGCTATGATATGGGTTGGCTCTCGCGTTTCAAAAGCGATTGGGGAAGATTACAAATTGTGGACATTTCTGGGAAATACCAATAAAAACGAAATACCCGTAAACGCACTATGGGTGCAATTAGGGATCACGGTCTTGCTAATACTAACAGGCACGTTTGAAATCATATTGGTGTATAGTGGCATACTATTACAGATTTTTGTTACACTTAGTGTGATTGGAGTTTTTATTATGCGTAAAAAATTTGATAGTGAAAACACATTTAGAACCTCCTTTTATCCCATTCCACAAATCATATTTTTAATCATAAGTGCTTGGATTATACTTTACCTAAGTATAGAACAAACCTTTGGAATATTTAATAGGTGCAGGAATACTTTGTATTGGTACCGTAACCTATGTAATCAATACTAAAATAACAAGAAAATGAAAGAACGATCTAATAAGATTCGCTTTTGCGAAAGTCTATTGGTTCTGGCCCTTATCGTGAATGTTGCGAGCTGTAAATCGCAGGAAAAGACCAACACAATGAAAGTCAGGTGGGGCATAAGGCTAATGAGCATATGCACAAAAAACCCATTTCAGAACTTATCAAAATGTTTGATAGCAAAAGCCGCGATGAATGGCAGAAACCTGATGAAATCATAGCTTATTTGGGCGATTTGAACGAAAAAGAAAATAATCGACATTGGTGCAGGCGCTGGATATTTTAGTTTCAAATTTGTGGAAGCCGGAGCAACCGTGATTGCTGCGGATGTCAATGACGAGTTTCAAGTATAAACTATTGCTAGCAAGACGTGCCAAAGTTTTTGCACTCATAATTTCACTGATTACCACTACAAACGTATTGGGACAAACAGTTGACCAGTTTAACTCATGGTGGTACTATTTCGGTACTTATCACATAAATGATAAGTGGAATGGCAACCTGCTTTATTCATGGTCTCGGCATGATTTTATCCAAGATTGGCAGATTAGCAAACTAGGATTGAGCACGAATAGGAAACTAACCCAAAACTTAAGTATTGGTGCAAGCTATGAATGGGCCATAGTTTTTCCTTATGGTGAATTACCTGTCCCCGAAAAAAGAAGAGAACATCGTTTTTTGGAACGTATATCGGTTCGAGACAAATTTCAAAAAATAACCATCTCATCTGTCTTAGAGATAGAACAGTACTTTAGCAACAAAGATTTTCTACATAGAGTGAGGGCAAGATTTGGTTTTAGATTTCCACTTGTTATGAATGACAAGGGAGAGCAAAAACTGGGAATGACATTTTTCGAGCAAGTCTTTATAGATGTAGGAGATGGCTCTCCATGTATCGGTCAAAATAGGTATTATGGAGGTTTTGATCTAGGTGTAGCAAGGAATGCTACCTTAGCTGTAGGGTATCTCAATTAGTATATTATCATTCGGCCTGAAATAATCGAAAATGATCATACATTAATGGTCGGTTTTTTCACAAGGCCGACTTCTCTAAACTATTTTGATAAAAATTAAATACAAATACTATGCAAGGTGATTGGCTAAATATGTGGAATAATCGATACAAGCAACAAGAGTACGCGTATGGAATAGAACCAAACGAATACCTCAAGAGTCAGTTAGCTCAACTGAAGCCAGGTAAAATTCTTCTTGGAGCAGAGGGAGAAGGACGAAATGCCGTATATGCTGCAAAAATGGGATGGGAAGTTTTTGCGTTTGACATAAGTGAAGAAGGTAGAAATAAAGCCTTAGAACTAGCCAATATAAACGAAGTTGAAATTGATTATAGAGTAGGCTCATTTCCTGAATTGGGATTTGAACATGCTTATTTTGATGCTATCGCCTTAATCTATGCTCATTTCCCTCCACAGTTAAAGAAATCATATTTCGAGCTTCTCAACGACTGTCTAAAAAACAATGGGACTGTCATTTTCAAGGCATTTGGTAAAAAACATCTCCCTTATCGCGAGAAAAATAACAAAGTAGGCGGACCTCCGGACTATGATTCTTTGTATTCTATAGAGGACCTTAAACAGTATTTTCCAAACTATGAGTTAACAGAACTTACAGAACAAGAAATAAAATTATCGGAAGGGCTTTATCACAATGGAGTTGGCTCTGTCACCAGATTTCATGGAGTAAAAGTAAGACAATAGTAAACGGAGCGGCGCCTAAATCATTGAATCTCCCTGACACATCGGAACCCAGTATGGTTAAAACCTGAGTCGTTGCCAGTACTCATGCGCCTGGCTACCCGATATCCACTACAGTAGCTTTCATTACAGAGAAATGAACCTCCTCTCGTCACGTGTTTAGGTGTATAGGGTTCTCTTGGGTCGTAGTAGTTATCGCTTCCTGGAAGATCTTGCATCAATCCTTGCTCTTTATCCCGGGCATAACTACTGATATCATACTTGTCCAAACACCATTCCCATACATTCCCAGCCATATCAAACAACCCAAAATCATTTGGCAGGATATGTGCCTATTGGTGCTGATCCAACATATCCATCTTTTTCAAGGTTCTGCATACCACTACTTCACCGAGAAGTCATTGGCACCTATGTACCTCACCGCCCTCGCCGCGATAAAAGATCATATGGTTCACCGATCGGCCATCTTTCCAGGCTGCTTTGGAAACGGCAGGGATTAACCAACCCTATGCGGTCAAAACCATCACCGAGGACGCACTCTTAGGTGCGCTTATGGAAAAGGGAATGGCCAACAAGGATATGGTCTTCTTAAGTGATAATGCGGGACAGTTCACTATCCTTACCCATGCTTTATGTTGGATACATGTAGAAAAAGATACACACCTATACCGCCTCCCAGCGACAAGCACTCGATCAGGTACTCACAGCTTTCTGGAAACTTTATCAACCACTCAAAACCTATTCAAAATAACCTCACCCTACCACCCGAAAGCGCATCGAAGCTGATTTTGAACACCTTTGCAACGGGGAAACCGAATGGATCGCCCTGAGGAAAGGACTGGACAAACTCCAAAACGCACAAAGAAGAACTGCTTATCTGTCTTGACTATCCAGCCACTCCTCTACACAATAACCAGAGCGAAAGGGATATCAGAGAATAGGTGAAAAAAAGAAAATTGAAATGGGCACTTAATAAATAGCCCTGGCAAGCTTTAAACAAAGAAAATAGATTATTTAGATAAATCAAGTACTACAAATCAGCAGATTTCTAAATCCAAATGTGCTCATATGCATGCTAAACCCCATTTTCAATATT
>JBCDKO010000159.1:0-11135 GCA_038746525.1 Bacteroidota bacterium | reverse complement strand
TGAACCAAAAATCCGGTTTTGCAAAAGGATGCTCTGAGGTAATTGATTTTGAATGAGAGGACAACATCTTTCCCAAATTTGAGGAATCAAAAATCATTCAGTATGAATACAAAACTGCTGTAAATCAATTACTTGAATCAATTCGCCCTTATTTGTGGTGAATGATGCGGGATAACCCGGAAATGACAAACTTCCGTTTCATAACTTCATCCATGTCGGTCGCATTTCTCCACTTTATTTGGATGCTGATCAAGGGTTGCCAAGCTTAACTAGGGCCTGCTGAGAAAGTCACAGGTGTATCAGATACTAGGCAGCAAGGTGAAGATGTATGCTTCTACTTCGATCCGCAGCGAACGACGTAGCTAATGTACCTATGACTAGTTGAAAAATCTCGAAATCGAGATTTTTCAGTGCACCGAAAATGGAAGCATCTGCTCGAAGACCTTGCACCTATTAAAAAAGAAATTTACTAAACAGTATCTTTTGACCACATAAACGTGTTTTTTGAATTGAAAAAACGTTTCTCAGCAGGCCCTAACTAATGAAGTAAGAAGCTGGCAGATGTTTTTTAAAGGATCTTGGAGGACCTAAGTACTATTGCTCAACAATGGTTCACCGTAAATAGGCCACCAATGAAGACAACTATCCTTTTTAGTAAGAATAATTCTTGGATTTCAACCATTTCTTTCCCTCCATAAAGCTCCCAATGCACTGGGAATATGATTATCGGAGAATAGCACTAAAAGATCAACTTCCATCTAAAAGCCCATTTCCAGCTGATTTCAAAGCTTGTTATTCCTGCTTTTTCCAGGATATAGAGCAGCTCTTTCTTTTTGAATCCTCTTGCTACGGATACCGCCGCATCATTCCTGACCATCTCAGAGCGAGAAAATACCTGCGTCAGTAATCGTATGCTTTTATAGGCAAGTGGGTGTCTATGAAGATCGTTGATAATCACACCAACCCGAGCCTGGTTTTTAAATCTTTTGAATAAATCAATTAGTTGATCAGTGGGGAAGTGATGAAGAAACAAACAACAATGAATGATATCAAAAGACATTTTTCGAAATTCATCGCTAAAAATATTAATGGCCTTATAACTTATTTCTTGGTATCTCGCGGTATTTTCTACAGCATATTCAATGATGTGTGGATTTGCATCTATTCCAAGGAAAGATGCGTTTTTTCCTGAATTTTTAATCCATTTAGCCATCTCTGCCATAATATCCCCGCCTCCACATCCCAGATCAGCAAGGGAAATTTGCTCATGGTTTTTTATCAATTTCTTTAATGCGCTGATGCTAATTTGATTGCCTCCTAGTACTTTGTTGATGGTATTTAATTCCTTGAGGGTTTGAGCTATGATCGGCCCTGATATATTCAGGTCATCCATTATTTCCATCTCCTCAGACCTGGTCTCAAGCATCAATATGTACTTTTATAATTGCACTTTCAAGGGTAAGTCCAGGACCAAATGCAAAACTTAGTATATGTTTTTGATCATCCTCCTGCTTGAGGCCATCAAAAATTTGTTTGATTACGAACAACACAGTAGGTGATGACATATTTCCATACGTCTTTAATATATTCCACGCCGGAGCGTTTTGATCCTTTGTGAGATGTAGCTCATCTTCTATAACTTCCAAAATTCTTTTGCCGCCAGGGTGAATAGCAAAGAAGTCTATATCTGAAATGTTAAGGTCTATTTTTTGCAACAATCGCAGGGTTAGCTCCCTAATTCCATCTCGAATGACTCCCGGAACTTTAGCGCTCAACCGCATTTCAAAACCATAATCACCGATGTACCAACCCATCTCATCTTTTCCTGCTAAAGCGAGATCACTGTAAAAACTGGATAGCTCCAATGCTTTCTTACCTTTCCTGCTATTGACGACCAAAGCGGCGGCTCCATCTCCAAATATGGCATTGGCAAGAAAGTTTTCATCGTCTTTTTTGTCTTGTAAATGGATGCTGCACAGTTCTACACATACAATGAGAATGTTAGCTTCATTATTTGCAGATGCGATGGTTGAGGCAGTTTTTAACGCGTTAAAAGCTGCATAACATCCCATGAAATTGATGGAAATTCTTTGTATGTTGGTTTTCAAACCCAGCGATTCTATCAGTTCTATATCCAGCCCCGGAGCATACATTCCAGTACAGCTTACGGCAATAAGATGAGTGATTTCATGAGGATTTGAAGAAGCTTCCCAAAGCGCCTGACTACATGCATCTTTTGCTAACTTAATGGCATGCTGCTGATACAGCGTCATTCTGGGTTTTGCTGAAGGGAATGCCTTTTTTTTGAAAAAACTTTTGCCGTTTAGATTTTTACTGAAATCCTGCAGCACTGAATAACGCTGACCTATTCCACTCGCCCTGTATAAAACCCGAAGTTTTCTCTCCTCGTTTCGGTCAAGGTTCAAATTTCTAACCATAAAATTGGCAATTTGATTTTGCTTAGTCGAGTAGGGAGGCAAAGTGGTTGATATGGATTGAATAAATGCTGCCATTCAAATCTTGTTGATTAATATTAACTAATTTTAATTCTAACAGATAGCTTTCTTTTGAAAAAATCCACTATCCTTCATTTAAGGTTTCCCTTTTCTTTTTTTCTGCTGCCGGTATTTCTTTTGGCTTGTGCAACAGTTGAGTTCCAAAACAATGCCCATCTGATCTTAAGCTTTTTTATTCTTCACTTTTTGGTCTATCCGGCAAGCAATGGATACAATTCTTATTTTGATAAAGATGAAAACAGCATAGGAAGTCTCAAAAATCCACCTAAAGTCACCAAGGAGTTATACTTCGTCTCTTTGATCATGGATGCCATCGCCATTTTTCTCAGCTTCACTATTTCCCTTGAATTTACGATCATGGTGTTGATTTATGGTCTGGTTTCAAAAGCTTACAGCCATCCGTCTATCCGACTTAAAAAATTTCCGATCATTGACTTACTGACTGCCGGATTTTTTCAAGGATATTTTACTTATCTACTTTCCATCGTAGCGATACAAGATATTCGCCTTTCGGAAACTTTTAACTACAGAATTCAAATGCCGGGTATTTTGAGTAGTGTCCTTTTAATTAGCTCCTATCCGATGACCCAAATCTACCAACACGAGGAAGACGCCAGAAGAGGTGATCTTACGGTAAGCCGACTGATGGGCGTTCTTGGAACATTTCACTTTATCGCAATTGCTTTTACTGTTGCTAACATGGGCTTTGCATATTATTTCGTTGAGTACTTTGGCTTTCAAAGTGTGATTGGTTATTTCCTGTGTTTAAGTCCTATATTGGTTTACTTTGGGAGGTGGTACTTGAAAGTGAGAAAAGACCGACATGAGGCAAACTATACTTATACAATGCGTCTTAGTTTGATTTCATCTTTACTCTTGAACGGATTTTTTCTTTACCTGTGGCTTAGCTAAACATTTGCCCATGGGTTTTCACCATTAGCTTTTTAGTAAAGGGAGGGAATAGTTTTCCCAGCCCTATGGCAATTTCTGAGAGTAACGGACCTCCAAACAAATTCTGTATCTTTCTTCCAGCCCAAAGCCGCCTCACAAAATGGTTATTCCAAACTTTCGTGTATTCACTTTCTAAGTGCTTTCTGTTAAACCCTGAATCTACATTTTCGATAATCAATTCGCTCACAATCTTAGCTGAATGAATAGCCATAGCCATACCATTTCCGCAAAGCGGGGTGATCATTCCTGCAGAGTCCCCAGACATTAAAATATGATTAAATACGGGTTCTTTAGGTTTGAACGTGATTTCGTTGATTACCTCAGGCTTATCAAATAAAAAATCGCTGTTGCGAAAGATCCTTTTTAAATAGGGGTTTCTAAATAAAACATGTTCCTCCATTTCCGGGATGGATCCAGCATTCCTAAGATTTTTCCGGTGAGATAGATAGCAAAGGTTGAATATTCCATTTTCGACCCTGCTGATACCACAGTACCCCCCTTTAAAGTTGTGCAGTTCTATATAATTATTGTCTACTTCTTCTGTTTTGAGGTGATACTTTACACCTATATAGGGATACCTGTGGCTAATGAAGTTTCGATTAAGTTTTTTATCCAATGTACTTCTTTTCCCAAAACTCCCAATGGTAATATCCGAGGTGTAATTCCCATTACTTCTGGTTTCCAAATGAAAATAGTCTCCGTTCAATTTACAACCAGTTACTCTATCGTAAATAATTTCTACGTTTTCCGCACCCGCTTTTTGGCTCAACCATTCATCAAAAACATATCTACTGATTCCAAACCCCCCTAAATCCAACGTAGAGATTAAGCTGATTCCTGATGGTGCCGTCAATCTAAGTGTAGTAATTGGCCAGGGATTTAATTCCTGAGGATAGAGGTGATTTTTGTGTAAAAAAGGGATTACCTCATTGGATATATACTCTCCACATACACGGTGAAAGGGATATTTTTTTTCTTCAAAGAGTGTAACGTCAAACCCTTTTCTTGCAAGTAGAATTGCGCTTGTAAGCCCGGCCAACCCACCTCCAACTATGGCAATTTTTTTCACATGATAAAATTAGGCAAAAAAAATCCTGGCTTTAGCCAGGACCCTTTCATGTTTTTGGATTTTAGTTTAAAGACCTAGACCGTAGTGTGCCTTGCTACCATCAGGATAAATTCCCTCGATCAAAATTCCGTCTCTTCTAGGATTTCTAAAGTAATCCTCCAAATCTTCTAAATCACTGATTTTTTCATTGTCAATTCTGGTAATGATGAATCCTTCTTTCATTCGTATATCCTTCCACTTTCCTTCTCCGAGTTCGGTGATTTGAACTCCTCCCTCAATATCCAGTTGATTTTTTACCGAGGTAGATACTTCGGAGAACGTAGCGCCTTCAATTTCAAATTTGTTTTTTGCCTCTACAATATTGAAATTACCTTCAACATTTCTCAAGACGGCCTCCACTTCTTTCTTTTTTCCTTTTCTGATAAACTTCACTTGAATTCTATCACCTGGTCTGTTTACCGCAACACTTTCCTGAAGCTGAGCTACATTATTAACGGGTTTGTCGTTTATAGCGATGATTACATCTCCATCTTCCAGCCCGGCTCTGTCTGCAGATCCACCTTCCACTACCCTGGTAACATATACACCTCTTAGAATATCCAAATCAAATTGTTCTGCAACCTGTGCATTAACGTCTACTATTTGAATGTTTAATAAAGCGCGCTGCACTTCTCCATATTCAATTAAATCATTGACTACCTTTCTAACAAGTGTCTCGGGCACGGCAAATGAATATCCTGCAAACGCTCCGGAGGGAGAGGCAATAGCCGTATTAATTCCTACCAATTCACCGTTTAGATTCACCAGCGCACCACCACTATTGCCTGGATTTACTGCCGCATCGGTTTGGATGAAAGATTCGATGCTGGCTCCTCCACCGAGGATATTAATGTTTCTTCCTTTAGCACTCACTATTCCGGCGGTTACAGTAGACCGGAACTCATAGGGGTTACCAATTGCGAGTACCCATTCACCAATATTAATAGATTCTGAATCTCCGTAATTAATAGATGGAAGATTATTCTGATCGACCTTGATCACGGCTAAATCAGTTGATTCATCTGTTCCTATAACCTTGGCTTGGTAACTTCTGTTATCGTTTAAAACTACTTTTATTGAACTGGCATTTTCTACCACATGATTGTTTGTTACAATATAACCATCAGGAGAAACAATTACGCCGGATCCCGCTCCCATCGATTGCCCATAACCTCTCCTTTCATACTTGTCTCCAAAATAGTCTTTAAAAAAGTCATTAAAGGGATTGTTCGCTCTCATGCCAGCTTCATATTTTGTGCGTATGTGCACAACAGAAGGAGTAGCATTCTTCGCTGCAAAGACGAAGTTTAACCCTTCCGGAACGATAAAGTCTGAAGAATCAAACACGTAGTTGGTCAACGCAACAGGATTGATATTCGCTGAGGAGGTAGTTTGGATGATGTTTTGTGGAGATATCACCAGGATATATCCCCATATTGCAACGGCTCCCCCAAAAATCGAAGAGAACATCATTGCTATGATCAAAGTCTTTTTACGCATATCCTATTTTCATTTTAAATTTTTATTTGATTATACCGAAAAATCAGCTTTATGGTTTTTTCCATTTATTAAAAACTGACCGTGTTTAACGAATCTTCACATCTTTATTGCGCATTAAAAAAGGGTCTCCGCCTTAAAGACAGACACCCTAATCCAACCACTAAAAAAAACATTTATGTGACAGCTATTTGTTTTTTTGCTGCTCTTTTTTCGTCTTTAGGTAACATAACGGTCAAAATCCCATCTTTATATACTGCATTGACTTTTTCTCTATCAACAACTTCTGGTAAATAAAATGTCTTGTTGAATGTGCCGTAATAGCTCTCTACACTATGGTAGTTTTTTTCATTTTTTTCGTCTTTAAATTTTCTTTCACCGCTAATGGTAATTTGATCATCATTCAAGTTGATGTTAAAATCATCCTTGTTCATCCCAGGAACATGTAGCTGTACTTCGTAGTTTTTTTCTGTTTCGGCTATATCTACCCTTGGAGAAAAGGATGAAATTGATCCACCTAAAAAATCATCATTAAAAAACCTATCCATGAAGTTTCTAAAACTTGTAGGTCTGTAATCTTGTGTGTTGTACTTGATAAGTGCCATATCTCTTTGATTTTAGTTTTTAAAATTGTTTGTTTGATTTGATCGAAGATTATACCAAAAGAATTTTTCATGCTTTTAATGACACTATGTCTTATTTTCTTCGCTTGCAGACAAATTAATATGCCGTATTGTCACGATTTTAAAACATCGACAAAAAATGAGAGCGATAAAAAAAGATTTTTTAAGTCCATTGAGAATTCTGATCCAGGTATTTACTTTTGTGTTGCTTTTAAAAGAACAGTCTCCCTTAGCTCAGCTGGTTAGAGCATCTGACTGTTAATCAGAGGGTCCTTGGTTCGAGCCCAAGAGGGAGAGCATTAACCTGATATAAGTTGTTAGGCTTTGTTTCTGGTTTGAAAATTCTGTTTCTGTACTTTATATTATCTGATTATCGAGTAAAACTCGCAAAGGCGCTCACCAGGAAGAATTCCAGGGTGAGTGCTTTGTATTTATCAGGTATGGATAGTAGAAAAGATGAGAGTGGATTATTCAAATGCTTAAACCATCCGACGAGTAACCTGAAACTTATGATGAAACGAGACAGAAATATGCTGTCTCATCGATGGTTGGAGGAATTTCGGGTGTGTAATAGGCTGTTTCACCAAGACATCTCCGTATCAAATTCCAACATTCAAAAGGACGCTAATATTACCTTTTAATGAATTGTTGGCTTCGCGTATCTTCGTTATCCACCTTGAAATGTGCGGCATGGATGACAAGTCGATGGCCTCCAATTCAGTAAGCAGATTGTCTGTCTGGGAGGATTGGTCGTTGTATGGTAGGCGTATTAGCCCAAAGCCATAGTTGTCCGCGAGCTCCAACAATTGCTTCATCAAAGCCTCTTGGTTTGCTTCTTGTGGAAAATGCTGTTCTGATTGTATCCCGTAGAGCAAGCCCTTGATGTACTGGTCCCGAGAGCGGTTAAGAGCTTCTTTTCCTGAAGACGCCTGATCCTTCATCATCCCTTGTTGAAAAACCGTAAATGCCTCTTTTATCTTCTGCGTCTGAGGAGCCACTTCGATGAGCGGGTCCACAATAGAAAATAATGATTCCCTAAAACCCTATAACTGTGCCCAGCGTAGGCTAGAAAACATTTTTTGTCATATGGAAGTAAATGTAATAAATAAGCATTTGTTCCCTTAAGATAGAATAACCTATATGCTAGCAAATGTGGCGAGCATCGATAGCGTAATTAGGTCATATCACTTATGATCTATCATTTTCCTTGGAGAGTTAGAAAAGCTTCTTTCTTTATGAAATCGATCCATCCGTTCTTTGAGCTTTTTCCGTCCTTGGTGTTGTATGCCCGCAACCACTTCTCCATAGAGCGAGACAGTTTGTTGGAAAGCCTTATCCTGTTCCAATTTACGAGAAAATTGCTCCAAGCCTTCTTTGCGTAATTGCCCATTGCTATACTGGTCCAACAAGTCGATATCTTCTTCCTTAATGTTCATTTCACCTCAAATTAACGTTCCTTTTCCGTGTAACTTTTTACCTGTTGGTGCACTAATTCTATTAGCTTTTTCATGCATTTGAATTTTTTGCTTTTAGCCACATTATCATTTGAATAACCTAAACGAATGGATAATTGTTTCATATTTAATTCTTCAAAATAATATCCTGACAACAGTGCTTCGCATTTGGGATCCAACATGCTAAGACAGGAAATCACTAAAGATCTTCTCCATTCAAGCAATTCTTCTTTGGTTGCTCTTTCTCTTTCAGACATTTCCATACCCGATTTTCCTATTTGATAATGTCCCTTAAGTGCTTCATTCGTTTTGTTTTGTATGCTTTTTCTGCAAAGGTTTTTCACAATGCCCATCAAATAGGTTTTGAGTGTGCTCTTTTGGTCAAACCGGTTAGATCGAACGTTTTCATATAAGATGACGATGGCATCTTGAAAGATGTCCTTCGCATTCAGTATTCTTCGATAAGAGAAAATGATTTTTTCTGCTGTTGGAAAATACTGTTGATAAAGGTATCTCAGAGCTCAATCCTGGCAACCCTCTTCAAAGGATTGCAAATCGACAACTAGTTGCTGATCGGCATATCGTGTGATTCTCAAAGGCATTTAAAGTGATTTTAGGGCAAGTGTATATTTTCGGTATCTGAAGTTACTCAAAAACCATGAACTATGGGATCCACAGAACGCTCCTTATAAATGTAAACACCGTTGAGAATTATCAAGATGAATGACACGCTTTTAAAAGACCAGCAGAAGGGACGGTTTTACAAAACAAAGAATGACTAAAAAACCAGGAAATTCCAACATTCAAAGAACGCCAATATTCTACTTTATAAAAGGGTAGAGGGAATTTTTAAAAAATGTTTTTGAATGTTCGAATCCAATTCTCTAAGGCCACGATAAAATTCAATGTGCAGAAGCCCTGACTATTTCACGGATGTTTGGGCTTGTTTGAATTTGAAATACGTCATTTCACGCGTGTTTGGGCTTATCTGAGTCTGAGATACGCAGTTTCATACATGTTTGGAGAAATTTTGGGTATGCAATAGGCTATTTCACGGATGTTGGGCTTGTTTGAACTCGAAATACATCATTTTACGTGTGTTTGGGCTTATCTGAGTCCGAGATATGCAGTTTCATGCGTGTTTGTAGGAATTTTGGGTATGCAATAGGCTATTTCACCAAGGCATCTACGTGTTAAATTCCTACATTTAAAAAAACACCATTATTCCCCTTTATAAAGGGGTGGAGAGGAATTCTTTAAAAAATGTTTTTCTGAATGTTCGAATCCAAGCCCCTAAGGCCACTGTGAAATTAATGTGCAGAAGCCCTGACTATTCACGGATATTTGGGGCTTTTATGACCATTTCAGCATGTTTTTACTAGTTTTTATATGAATTGGTCAAAGCAACAATTTCCTTATAAGCCTGTTCCAATGCGTCTGTTTTAGCAATTTGCAAATAAGAAAAAAGCATGACAAATAGGTCCTCAATGGCGGCAATCAACTCCGGAGAAGCTTTGGTCGCTGATAGTGTTTCGGAGGTCTCTACTTGCTCGGATAAGTATTCACCGACCGATTTTTTAAATGAATTGTTGGCTTCGCGTATCTTCGTTATCCACCTTGAAATGTGCGGCATGGATGACAAGTCGATGGCCTCCAATTCAGTAAGCAGATTGTCTGTCTGGGAAGATTGGTCGTTGTATGGTAGGCGTATTAGCCCAAAGCCATAGTTGTCCGCGAGCTCCAACAATTGCTTCATCAAAGCCTCATGGTCTACTTCTTGTGGAAAATGCTGTTCTGATTGTATCCCGTAGAGCAAGCCCTTGATGTACTGGTCCCGAGAGCGGTCAAGAGCTTCTTTTCCTGAAGACGCCTGATCCTTCATCATCCCTTGTTGAAAAACCGTAAATGCCTCTTTTATCTTCTGCGTCTGAGGAGCCACTTCGGTGAGCGGGTCCACAATAGATAATAATGATTCCGTAAAGCTTTGTAATTGTGCCCAGCGTAGGCTAGGAAGTACCAACATTTTCATAATAGTAAATTTTTTTGATTGTGAAAGAAAACGGAAAGGTACAACCTTTTTAGGAGTTTGTAGGGGTGAAGATGTATCTCTTTTGGGTCCTCTTGGACCCACTTAAGAAGAGGGATGGGCCTTCCAATTTTCAATAAAACAATAAATCTCACCCAATACCTGAGCCATATTGCGTTTCACATCCAGGTTGTCGAACCTCAAAAAAGAGAGCCCCATACCTTCCAGGATGTCTTGCCGTCTTCTGTCCTTGATCATAGCTGCTTCATGCCAGTGACTTTCACCATCTACTTCAATGACCAGGTTCAATCGCTTGCAGTAAAAGTCGACAATGAAATTATTCAGCGGTTTTTGCCTGTTGAATTTAAACCCATCCATTTGTCCGGCTCGTAATTCTTTCCACAGTAACACCTCAGAAAGTGTGCTATTGTTCCTGAGTTGGCGAGAAAATTCTTTTAAGTTTTTGTTGTAAGGCAGATAGTACATGGAGTATGGATAATAGTGAAGCTGTAAAGGTAATCCCCCAACCCCCTTTATAAAAGGGGGAATTGCCTTGAGCCTTTATTTGGAAAAAACGCATGATACAACCTCATTAACATGAAAAGACATCCCCCACTGGCCAATTAGAAAGGAGGAATTGCCTTGAGCCCTTTTGGGAAAGAACGCATCACCCAACCTCCTTAAGATAGGAAAGACGTCCCCCACTGGCCGATTAAAAAAGGGGGAATTGCCTTGAAACTTTATTTGGAAAAAACGCATGATCCAACCTCATTAACATGAAAAGACGTCCACGTATGCCGCTTGGAAAGGGGGAATTGCCTTGAACCTTTATTTGGAAAAAACGCATGATCCAACCTCCTTAAGATAGGAAAGACGTCCACGTAAGCCGCTTGGAAAAGGGGGAATTGCCTTGATCCTTTATTTGGAAAAGAACGCATCTTCCAACCTCCTTAAGATAGG
>JBCDKO010000158.1:0-11272 GCA_038746525.1 Bacteroidota bacterium | reverse complement strand
TCAGGATGCGACCTATCTCAAAATGTTGGGTCAATATCTCTGCCTTAATATCTAGGGGTTGGGTCATAAGCCAACTCATCTTTTCTCGATTGATTTCACTACTTTTAATCATAGGTGCTACTTTTTTTGGTTTTAATTTCCGTATGTTAATGAATTAGTAGAACCCTCTTAAATTCCAACTAAGTTTGATACGATATCAGCTAAAAACTGGTCTCAGGGAGAACTGGCAGATGAAATTGAGGCTTCACGGGCGATCATTGGCAAGTATGAACGCAATGAGAACATACCATCTATCGAGATGGTGATTAAAATGTCTAAAGCCTTTGACGTTTCAATGGATTTCCTGCTCGGTGAAGGTGAGTACGCTTCTTATGATAAAGACACGATCCGAAGGATTCAGGACATTGAAAAACTTGACAGCAACACCAGAACCAAAATCTTTGATATCATTGATACTTACCTCAGAAATGCTAAAACCAAACAGGCTTACGGGGTATGAAAAAAGCCCGACCATTTCTGACCGAGCTTCATAATTTTATGTTCTTAAATTCAATTGTACTTTATTAGGTAGATAAGAGTAAACACAAAGAGAACCAACGTTAAAATATCTGTTGCTCCAAAAAAGACTTTCTTGATCAAGTCTTTTTTAGCAAAATTAATAACCCATTATAAAGACTAGCTCTCCAACTAGAGCGGGAAGAATGATGACCATAAAAAGTAAGCCACTGTTTATCCAATCCTTATCCCTATACGAGACACAAATGTAGGATAAAGCCAATGATGCTATAAAAAACATCCATACGTAACTTCTAGTAATTGCATATCTTAAATCCATAGTCTAATCTTCTTCATTATTGTAGTCAGACACTCCTAAACTTTGAAGTAGTAATGCTAATGCTTTTCTATTTTCATCAGCATTATCACCAGCCAGTCGCTCGTTGGTAGCGAGTGACCATTATTTTTCTTTTTTTGTTCAATGGTCATTCTCATTCAGATCATATTTTATATTCG
The DNA here is from genome assembly GCA_038746525.1 of Bacteroidota bacterium. Classification (GTDB taxonomy): domain Bacteria; phylum Bacteroidota; class Bacteroidia; order Cytophagales; family Cyclobacteriaceae; genus Ekhidna. Next base: position 10,261 of record JBCDKO010000158.1, on the reverse strand, counting down.
TCACTCGGCACAGCCGAGCGACTGTTGATAGACGCTAAATCAGATATTCATAATAGTGGTTCACTGCCATCAGGTAATGATACTTGCTCTTTTGTGTCAGTCCTTTTCCTCTCAGGTAATTCAAGTAAGCCAACCCATCCTGATAGCTCACTTCTTCTATTTCTATCCGTTCTCCTTTTAGCCATTCGTTAAAGTAGCGGATGTTTTTGATGTAGGATTGGATCGTGCTTTGGCTGTAGCCTTGTCTGTTTCAGATAGGCCTTTAGCTCTTGGCCCGGCCTGGGTTGGCTTATTCATCTTCTGAAAGTGTGATTTTGGACTCAAGGAATGGAATTTTGTTAAAAGTCTGCTCTCGTTCTACCTCTATTAGATGGGTATAGATTTGAGTGGATTCGAGGGTCGAATGACCCAAAAACCTGCTGATGGATTCCAGCTTCATTCCGGCTTGTAATAGATGGGTAGCAATGCTGTGCCTTAAAGTGTGTAAGCCTATCTCCTTCTTTTTTAACTCTTCATTCTCTGTCTGGTAAATCAGATTATGCAACCTTATCAATAAACTTTGTCCATGCATCCTTTTTTACATTATTGTAACTGATAAAGAGCGCTTCGATTTTAGAACCTGCCGTCAGGCTATGCCGGTAGTCATAGACCCATGATTTGTAAATGAAGCAGGCTTTGCCTGCTGATGGGTACTAATCGCTCTTTCTGCCCTTTTCCTTTCCTCACGTGTAACACTGCCTGATCGAAGTTGATGTCTCCTACATCCAGGCTTGCTCCTTCATTCCTTCTCAACCCGCATCCGTAAACACTGCCAACATGGCTCGGTCTCTTGCTTGTATCGCTTCCTGCTTTTCTTCTGGTATATTTTTCCGGCCGGCGTTCTGGTTACTCGGTGGCGGTAGATAGGTAGCTTTGAACAGTTGGTCTATTTCTTCTTCTGCCAGATAGATGAGTTTATTCTCTGCCGTCTCGTTCTTAAAAGTCAACACGGGTATTTCGATTCGTCCTACTTCGCGTAAGTAGTCGGTGAACTTCCTCAGTGCTTGTAAATACTGCGACCTATCTCAAAATGTTGGGTCAATATCTCTGCCTTAATATCCAGGGGTTGGGTCATAAGCCAACTCATCTTTTTTCGATTGATTTCACTACTTTAATCATAGGTTCTACTTTTTTTGGTTTTAATTTTTTTGTTCTAATAAACTAGTAGAACCCTCTTAAATTCCAACTAAGAATGAAACATTATCGACTTATATAAAAATTATAGAAAAGTTGATCTTCAGAAAGATCCGCAAGTTGTACCATAAGATGGATTCTGGTACTTTCGTCTTCTTTAAACCAGAATGACCTTGAGAGATCGTTAAGTTTGGATTTACAACATCTTTTAAATTCAGGTTAATTTTAATCCCAATCAAAAATTGAACAATGCCCTCAAAAGCTATTATCATATCAATAGGAGATGAAATCCTCTATGGTCAAACTCTCGACACAAATGCCCACTGGATTAGTAATGAATTAGATGCTTTAGGAGTTCAGGTGATTAAAAGATATACCATTGGTGATCTTAAAGAGGAGATTTTAGCGACGTTGAAAGAGGCTGAGTCCAAGGCCGGCATTATTCTCATCACTGGTGGCTTGGGTCCAACAAATGATGACCTCACAAAACCTTGCCTTGTAGAATACTTCAATACTCATCTGGAACGAAATGAAGAAATACTTGAAGATATCAGGACCCTTTTTGATTCAAGAGGAAGAGAAATGACCGCATTAAATGAAGCTCAGGCAGACTTACCGGCTAATGCTACAGCAATCAAGAACAGGATTGGCACGGCTCCAGGTATGTGGTTCGAAAGAAACAATAACGTCTTTGTATCCATGCCAGGAGTGCCCTACGAAATGCGCAAAATGATGACAGATTTAGTTTTGCCACAGCTGAAAGATCGGTTTGTGAATGGAGGTATTTATCATCGAATCATTCGCACTATAGGAATACCAGAATCCAAACTTGCTGATATGATAAGAGATTGGGAAAACAAGTTACCCGAAGAAATCAAGTTAGCGTACTTGCCAACCATGGGCACGGTGAAATTAAGACTCACCTCAAAAGGAGGTGATAAAGATGATCTACGGCATGCCATACAAAAAAAGATTGATAAGGTGCTTCCTATCATTGACAAGTATGTATATGGTTTTGATAATGAAGAAATAGAGGAAGCAATAGGAAGAATGTTAAAGGATAGAAATATGACATTGGCGATTGCCGAAAGTTGTACCGGAGGATTTCTATCTCATAAAATAACCTCAGTACCTGGTAGTTCTGGGTGGTTTCAGGGGGGAATGGTGCCGTACAGTAACCAAATCAAGGGTGAACAACTCCAGGTTTCAAATGAAGTATTGAAAGAACATGGTGCGGTTAGTAAACCGGTGGTTTTGACACTTGCGGAAAACATCAGGAGGAACTTTGGCGCTGATATAGGCATTTCTGTAAGCGGAATTGCCGGGCCGTCTGGGGGAACAATAGAAAAACCGGTAGGCACTGTCTGGATAGGCTATGCGGATAAGGATAAAACAGAAGCGAAGAAATTTCAGTTTATCAAGGATAGAATGTTGAACATACAATATACCGCTACAGCAGCATTGGATATGATAAGAATAAACTTAAATAATAAGTATTAGAATTAAAGAAAAGCAGAATTATTATCTTTGATATAGAAATAATCAACCTAAAACAAAAGAAAATATGGCAACTGTAGAAATGGTGATGCCCAAAATGGGAGAAAGTGTGATGGAAGGCACAGTGCTCTCATGGCTTAAACATGTAGGTGATACGATAGAGGAAGATGAATCTATTTTGGAGGTAGCAACAGATAAGGTGGATACTGAAATTCCTGCGACGCATGCCGGAGTATTAAAAGAAGTTTTAGCCAACGAAGGAGACGTAGTAGAAGTAGGTAAGCCTGTGGCTATCATTGAAACAAATGGGGAAGAATCTGCTCCTGTTGCGGTACTTGAAACCGCAAACAATCAAGATAATCCTGTAGAGCAAGCCAATGAATTATTGGAAACCGCAATCTCTACTGCTTCATCTGAGAGCAATGGACATAATGTTCCAAGAACTTCTGAATCCGGTAAGTTCTTTTCACCTCTTGTGCGAAGTATTGCTAAAGAAGAAAACATATCAATGGATGAACTTGAGTCTATCGCTGGCTCGGGAAAAGAAGGAAGGGTTACTAAAAATGATATTCTAGCTTTTATAGAAGCCAGAAAACATAACAAAGTAAACACAGCCAGCCATGTGAAGCCTCAATCTAGCGTGCCATTCACCGCTTTTGCTCCTATGCCCATATCGGTAGACGGAAAGGATGAAATCATTGAAATGGATCGGATGCGAAAAATGATTGCTGAAAGAATGCTCGCATCGAAACACATCTCTCCTCATGTGACCTCTTTTGTAGAAGCAGATGTTTCTAAAATAGTTATATGGAGAAATAATGTAAAAGACGAGTTCTATCGAAGAGAAAGGGAAAAATTGACTTTTACTCCTATTTTGATTGAAGCCATTATTAAATCCATTAAAGACTTCCCAATGATCAACATTCAGGTAAATGGTGATAATATCGTTAAGAAAAGCGCCATCAACATAGGTATGGCTACTGCTCTCCCATCGGGAAATCTGATTGTGCCAGTTATTCATAACGCCGACCAACTAAGCTTGATTGGACTTACTAAAAAGGTAAACGACCTTGCCATCAGAGCGCGAGACAATAAATTAAAACCTGACGAATTGCAAGGAGGAACATATACGGTGTCCAATGTTGGTTCTTTTGGTAACGAAATGGGGACACCTATCATCATGCAACCTCAAGTCGCGATTATGGCACTTGGAGCTATTCAGAAAAAGGCTTCTGTTGTGGAAACACCAGAAGGAGATATGATCGGGATTCGAAGCAAAATGTTTCTATCTCACAGTTATGACCATCGGGTGGTAGATGGAGCACTCGGTGGAATGTTTGTAAGGAAAGTAGCAGACTATTTGGAGGCTTATGACATAAACCGAAAAATATAAAATGGGTCACTCCCATCACAAAACTCATTCGGCAGAAAGCAACGTTAAGGTTGCTTTTTTTTTGAACGTGGCTTTTTCAGTGGTTGAGTTGATTGGTGGGTTACTAACCAACAGTGTGGCGATTTTATCCAATGCACTTCATGATCTTGGGGACAGCCTAACGCTGGGAATTTCATGGTATTTTTTAAAAATATCTCATAAAAAGGTAACCAGAGAATATTCTTACGGCTTTAAACGGTTTTCTGTACTGGGAGCTTTGATCAATGCCATTGTTCTGATCACGGGATCCTTTCTTATCCTTGATGAAGCCATCCCAAGATTGATAGATCCGGTAAATCCAAAAACCGAAGAGATGATTTATTTTGCTATTGGAGGGATAATAATAAACGGAATTGCAGCAGCAAGATTAAAAAACGGAAAATCTATCAATGAAAAAGCAGTGTACTTACATCTCCTGGAAGATGTACTCGGATGGGTTGCGGTCCTGGTCGGGGCAATAGTAATGCATTTAACTTATCTCCCAATTATTGATCCATTACTTTCCGTTTTAATTTCGCTTTTTATTCTATTCAATAGTTATAAAAACCTCAAAGAGGGCTTTCGAATCATCCTTCAAGGAACCCCTCCAAGTATAGACATCCATAGGGTTCACGAGACTTTTGCCAACATGCCTGAAGTAGAGAGCTTTCACGATTGTCACACCTGGACAATGGATGGAGAATATCATGTGTTATCCGTCCATCTGGTATTAAGAGAAAACAAAACCTTGTATGACCTTAGAAAGGTAAAATCTAAAATAAAAAATGAACTTGTTCTGATGGGTATAAATCACACGACAATCGAGTTGGAAACTGCTGATGAAAAAGGGCATAGTTATTGACTAACGCTATCTTCGTATGATGAAGTGGAAAATCAAATGCGCTAATCATTTCTTAAATAGACTTTCCTGTAAATCAGTGATTCAATTATTCCCGTGGTGTGGCTGGTACATTCTGGTATCTGTCTCATTTCCAAGCCACAGTCAAAACAAAAAGTATCTCAACCGTGAATTGATGATTGAAAATGACAATGATGCCTATACTCTTAACACCAGCAGAGATCAATATTATAGCAATGGAGTAGCTATCAGGTATCGTTTTGTGCTTGATTCTTCCAAACTGGAAAAAGCAGCTAAAATCATTCGATCATATGAAATCAATCACCGGATTTACACACCAAAAAGACTTTGGTGGACAGAAATGGAAGAACTGGACAGACCTTATGCAGGCCAAATGTCCTTAGCAGCATCAAATGAATACTACTTCAAGCGAGGAGCTTATCTGAAATTAAAAGTAGAGCTTGGATGGATGGGGCCGGCGTTGCAAACTGCTGATTTGCAATACCACTGGCATAAAACCTTCGGGATGCAACTGCCAATGGCGTGGCAATTTGAGATCGACAATGGTCCGATTATCAACACGTATGGCGTCTATGCCAAGACTATTTTAGCAAGTAAATACCTGGATATGATTACAGAATCGAATGTGGTTCTTGGCACCACTTTTACTCATGCAAGACAAGAACTCATGATCCGCTTCGGTTCCTTCAAATCTATCCATCGTTCCACACAGTTTAATGGAGTAACAGGTATTACGAATAAAGGGTCTGGAAATCATGAATTCTACTTTTTCATCAGCCCTGGTGTGGAATACGCCGCCTATAATGCAACAATTGAGGGGAATCTGATTGGAAAAGAATCCATCTATACAGAAGAACGGGTTCCATGGATTTATCAAACCAGGGCCGGAATTATGCTAAGTTGGACTAAGTTTGATTTTGCGCTACTTTATTATAGAAGAACTAAAGAAACCACAGAAGCAACTTTTCATAAATACGTGGGCATAAGAATGAATCAACGGTTTTAATTCATTTTGTTTGTTCTTACTTTTCTTTATCTATTCAAAAGACAAATAATTGTTCGTCGCAAAGTATTATTTCCGTGTCCTCGTCTATTAATGTTGTGACGTTTACTTGAGTTCTATTGCATGATCCATCATTATTTGTGCTGACGCACGTTGAAGTTCGCTGCAACACAACCAATCTTCTAATCCCTAGTGATACATCAATACTTGCTGTACTATTTGAGCTGACCGTAAGATCTGCTTCAGAATTAAAATCGCCTTCAGAAGGATCAATGAAAACTGCTAAATCATCGGATGTATTGGTATTTTCAAACGTTAATACACCTATATTATCCTCCTCACATGAAGGAGAATCATTACACCCGAAAAAAGCAGCACTGATTACGGCTGCCCATAGCAAATTATCTATTCTCATTTTTAAAGATTTTACCTTTAAATATACTGTTTTGTAAGTAGGATTCATCACTCTTTTTGGTAAGATTTCTTATATCTTAATTAAAGATAAGCATCACTGATTTATTCTCCTCCTTCACAAATCTCTTTGATTGCTGCTTCAGTGCTTTCCTTGCCCCAGGTAGGTGAAAATGAACGATCTGGCTCTTCATTTTTCATAAATAACTTCCTTGCTTTAAGGAGACTGCCACAAGCTTGCTCATTAGCTCCGCCCATAAATTGAGCCGTGCCGTACTCCATACGTCCTAGCAAGTAGTGGGCTCTTGGGTTATCAGGATCCATTTTTATTGCTTTATGAAAAGACTCAAAAGCCCTACCACTATACATCATCCCTCTGCTTTGCGGATCCACGGTCAGCTGCATCATTATATGATATCCTTTTAATGCTTCTAACTCTGAATTACTTGGATCAATAGCTTGTCCTTTTTCCACCTCAGCTTTTGCAAGATTTAGATATTTGTCTTTGTCCTCTCCTCTCTCAAACATTCCACTCATTCGAATGTAGCCATAAGCAGAATAATAGTACGGTTCCCATCTGTCTCCCTCAGCTTCTCCAATTCTGGAAAGTTGATTGATCACCGCTTGTAATTCTTCAGGTGTGCTACTAGAAAAAACAACAGGGATATTTCCCCCCATGGCTTTTTCAAACTGACCGTTTGAAAGGGTTACAATAGCGAATAAAATTCCTAAAAAGATTGAAAGATTCCGTTTCATAATTGTATCAATTTTATATTCTAAATGATTTATAAGTTTGGTAATTGACTGATTCCTTTATTTTTAGAAAGCGTGATAAATATCCCTAGAAAAATAAATCGCTTTGCTGCCGGAGTGATCGGTCGGCTGGCATAGATACCATCACTACCTGGCTCATCAGCATACTCATAGCCGAATATGTTGTTAGCACCTAGTGCATTATTTACCATCGCATGTATAATCACTTGATTATTGTACAAGTAGCTTATATTAAAACTTAGATCATGGTAGGAAGGCGTTCTACCTGACATAAACCGTTCACCGTTTAGATCGTTGTAGGGTCTGGCGCTTGCAAAAGAATAGGTTAGCCCTACTTGACTCTTAATCTTATCAATGAACTTTTTTGTGACAATTGAGAAGTTATGAGTAGATGCGAATGAAGGCGTAAAACTTCCTGGAAAATCGCGGTAGTTACGCTCTGTTTGCAAGTATGAATAGCTGATCCAATAATCCAGATCATGAAAGGTCTTCGAATCTCTCCAAAAAAGATCTACTCCACGAGCATGTCCTGAACCATCAGACAAATAAGTGGTAGGATCAAAGATGTTCTCATAGCGAGTTAAGTGGTTGTATCTCTTTTCATAGCCTTCTATTCTAAAGGTTTGACCTTCTTTGATCCATTGATAGTTAGAGATGTAGTGTATTGCTTTTTCTTGTCTGGCATCCTGGTCAAATAATATGATTTGGTCAGATGAAAGTTGCCTGAAACGACCATATGCAAAGGAAATCTGACTGTTCTCACCTATCTTGTAGGCAGCGGATATCCTAGGGTCTAAGCTCAATCGATTGGATAGATTTGAATGTTCTAGCCTGCCACCAATTTTAAAAGCCAGGTCGGTTGAAATATATAGCTCAGCTTCTGAAAATGTAGCGGATATTCTTTCATGCAGGTGTTGTTTGAAAGGTTCACCATCAATCAATTCCTGATGGAGGTTTCTACCGATCACTTCTTCTCCCAGTATTAGTGACATTCTATCTGATTGCAAATAATCAGCGACCACTTTTGTGTGGTAACCTACCAAATCCTGTTCTCTGCTTGCTTCATCCAGCGAAGCAAAATCACTACTTTTTGTGAAAGATGCCCCCGTTCTTATGGTCCACTTATCATTCAAGAACGTCCGATAACTTGCATTAACATAAGCATAATCATTGGTGACTTTTACCGGCAGGTTGATTTCGGGATCTGTAATTTCTGCCTCATAAAGTTCCAGATCGGAAGTACTCAAGTTCGTGTAGAGTTTAAGCAGACCTGTCTTTCCTGTTTTTAATCTATAGGTGAAATTTCCGCTGTATTCTTGAGGAGCTTTATCCCAATCCAGATTTTGACTCACTAATGCAAAATAGGGTGTAAGATTTGAGTATTGTATTTTTCCGGCGAAGGAGCTGCTATCGAATGACCTTTCCATTGCAATGTCTGCTCCGACTGTCATTAAAGATAGGTCAATTCTATCGCTCCCTCCCACATCTTTCGATTCCAGAATCAAAGCAGAAGAAAGCGCTTGCCCATATTCGGCGGAGTATCCTCCGGTAGAAAAGCTTGTCCCTTTAAACATAAATGGTGAAAAACGACTTCTGCCTGGTGTGTTGGGAGCCGAGGGGCTATATTCATTGTGTACCAGCATTCCATCTATGAATGTTTTGGTTTCCCTATCTTCTCCTCCTCTCACAAATAGTCTACCGGTTTCACCCACCTGCTGAGTACCTGGCAGAGTATTTAAAGCACCCGGGATATCTGCAGTAGCTCCTGCCGTGGTTACGATGTCTAGCGGTTTTAATACCTCCTTCTTCGAGCCATCGGAAACATTAAAAGATCCAGCGGTTATGACCACTGCATTAAGCTGATTGATTTCTACTCTAAGCTGAATATCAAGTTTTTGACTTTTAGGCTCTAGCGGTATTTCTTGCACGTGATACCCAATGAATGAAGCAACTAAAATCAAATGATCCTCTTCATTGACAGTAAAAGAAAAATTACCGTCAACATCGGTTGTTGCACCAGTGTAGGTCCCTTTTAGGTACACATTCACACCTAGGAGAGGCTCACCTGATTCATCGGTTACCATGCCAGATATCTCATATTGACCAAATATCATCGCTGATAGAAGAAGGGACATTGATACAGTGATCGCTTTCATGATAGTTGCTATGATTACAAAATCAAAAGTCAGGATGAAAGCATTTTTTTGCCAATTCGTCTTCCTGAAATGTAGATTAAGCCGGATGAGTTGTAATTATATTGTTTTAATTATCATTACATTGGAAATGATGATCCCAATTCCGAATCATATCTGCAGATAAGGAGTCTATTAAAAGTTATGACTTGAATAAAACCTGAATAAATATGAAGAAAATCTTATTAACTGTTAGCTTATCAGGCGCTCTATGTTTCGGATTGACTGCTCAGAAATATGATAAGCAAATCGAAAAGATGGTTGCCGAAACAGAAAAAGAGGTAATTGAATGGCGTCATTGGTTTCATCAAAATGCCGAACTCAGTAATCGTGAGTTCAAAACCTCAGAGCGTATCACCGCAATTTTAAAAGACATTGGATATCAGCCCCAAACCGGAGTAGCAAAAACCGGTGTAGTTGCTATACTAGAGGGAGGTAAGCCCGGACCAGTAGTAGGGCTAAGGGCTGATATGGACGGGCTTCCGGTAAAGGAACGGGTGGAGCTTCCATGGGCTTCTGAAATGATGGGAGAATACAATGGAGAACAAGTTCCGGTAATGCATGCTTGCGGTCATGGATACTCACGTCAGTATTTTATTAGGTGTAGCCAAAATGCTTTGGGAAATGAAAGAGGACATCCCCGGAACGGAAAAGTTCATCTTTCAACCGGCTGAGGAAGGCGCTCCTGAAGGTGAGGAAGGGGGAGCAAAGTTGATGGTCAAAGAAGGAGTATTAAAAAACCCGGATGTAGAAGCTATTTTTGGTCTACATATCAATTCGATAATGTTTCATTCTTAGTTGGAATTTAGAGGGTTTACTATGCTGTGCTTGAATGTATGTTTTGGTTTTGTTCTACTCTTTTCATCTCCTCTATGAGCTTCTCTCTCATGGTCTGCAGGTGTTTATAGTTCACTACTTTT
>JBCDKO010000157.1:0-11288 GCA_038746525.1 Bacteroidota bacterium | reverse complement strand
AGTCACTCTACTGTCCGCTCAATTATGAGTGAAATGGGACCTGAAGGATTTAGCAAATTCCCTACTGCCCAGCATGTTGCTTCCTGGCTCAGACTCGCACCCAATAACAAAATCAGTGGTGGAAAAACCCTATCCAATCGGATACCACAAGGTAGTAATCGACTTAAGATAGCCCTACGAAACGCTGCCCATGCCATCGGCAATCTCCAAGACTCAGACCTGGCAAAATTCTTTCGCAGGATCGCGTTCCGAAAAGGAAGAACAGCAGCTATCAATGCCACCGCCAGAAAGCTTGCCGTGATCATCTGGAACATGGTCACCAAGAAGCAACCCTATACGCCAAAGAATAATTACCTATTTTTAGCTCAGAAAAGACGAATCGTAAGTAAGATGAGAAAGCAGATCAAAGACCTGGGTTTGAACCCCGACGAACTTGGCTTTGCCAGAGCCAACAGGGACGATATCGTCCGAGAAATGACATCTGATAATCAGATACTTAGCTTACGTTAGTCCGAATTGCATACTCAGAACCCAGTCAAAACCCTGCTCTATCTCATCGAAGAAATCTTCTTTTGGTTATCAGTGCGGTCGTCTCCGAGGCGAACCAATTGGACTACCATTGAAATTTTTGGAAAAGGGCAGCCAGCGTGGTGCGCAAATGCTTACTGTCGTATTCCTACCCAAAATATCATCGCCAATTCAGAAAAAACTACTCAATTTTTAAATGCGATTGTCCTGAACTGAAAAACGTTTGAACTAGTTAAATTAATGATACGTATTACTTGTAATCCGAATGAATTTAACCAAGAAAAACTTACTAAAGGCACTTAGTGAAGTACAGGATCCTGATTTAAAACAGGATTTGGTAACATTGGGTATGATCCAAAATATCCACATTGATAAGGATTCTGCAGCTTTCGACGTGGTTTTGACAACCCCTGCCTGTCCACTTAAGGAAATCATTAAAAAAGATTGCGAACAAGCCATTAAAAAAAATATTGGCAACGTGAAACTCATTATCAATATGACTTTTGATGTTACCACTAACAGAGATGAAGGACCGGCGTTGCCCGGTGTAAAAAATATTATAGCTATATCATCAGGGAAAGGGGGCGTAGGAAAATCTACCATCGCTTCAAATCTTGCTGTAGCCCTGGCCAGAACAGGAGCAGATGTAGGGTTAATAGACGCAGACATCTTTGGACCTTCTATTCCTACAATGTTTAACTGTGAATTTGAACGACCTGGAGTAATAAAGGAAAATGGAAAAAACAAAATTATACCTATACAACAATATGGAGTTAAACTTATATCTATAGGGTTTTTGACGAATAGTGATGAGGCAGTAGTTTGGAGAGGTCCGATGGCAAGTTCCGCTCTTCGCCAATTTATTACGGACGCGAAATGGGATCATTTAGATTACCTTCTGATTGATTTACCCCCAGGTACTAGTGATATCCATCTTACACTTGTACAAGCTGTACCTGTAACAGGAGCTTTAATTGTAACCACTCCTCAAAAGGTTGCATTGGCGGATGCTCAAAAAGGATTATCTATGTTTCGTCAGCCACAGATAAATGTACCTATTTTAGGTCTGGTGGAAAATATGGCCTGGTTTACACCAAAAGAGTTACCAGAAAATAAATACTTTATCTTTGGCGAAAATGGTGGAAAAATGCTTGCAGAAAAAAATAATGTGGAGTTATTAGGACAGATTCCAATTCTTCAGTCCATTAGAGAGAGCGGTGATCATGGTTACCCCTCTGCTTTGAAAGATGGATCTATAGCAGATTCGTTTAAATATCTTGCAGAAAATGTTGCGAGACAGGTAGCTATTAGAAATGCTACTATGGTTAATACTAAAAAAGTGGAAGTAATTGCTTAATTTATGTCAGAATTAATCGATAAAGTAGATAAAGCTCTAGATACGATTAGGCCATATTTGGAGGCAGACGGAGGGGATGTTAAGATCCTTGAGATAGACAAAGAGAAAAACCTCGTATTAGAATTGATGGGGAATTGTGGATCTTGCCCCATGTCTATGATGACACTAAAGGCTGGAGTAGAAGAAGCGATAAAACGAGAAGTGCCAGAGATTAAAAGTGTGCATGCAGTCAATATTACCTCATCGGATGATCCAAAAGCCAAGCTTCCATTTTCTGACTAATATTCTACGTGGAAATTTACTTTTACTGGCATATTTACTTTCAAACATTTTGGTTTCGCAGGAAAAGTGCGGTGCTCAAACACCAAAAAGCGGCGAATTCGAAAACTGGATAAGCCGAAAACGCGAAATCAAAGAAAAAGAAAAACAACGCTCGAACCAGTCACTTCTGCAAAATACGATTTACGAAATACCGGTTGTAGTGCACATACTACATCAAGGAGAACTTCCAGGTGAAGGATCAAATCTGAGTACGGATAGAATTCTAGGACAAATTGATTCACTTAGTGCTGATTTCAGAAGGTTGAATGCAGACAGAATAAATACCCCTAATGAATTTCTCCCTGTTGCAGCTGATACAGAGATTAGTTTCATTTTAGCGCGTCAAGATCCAAATGGTCAACCTACTAATGGAGTAGTTCGTGTCAATGCCTCAAGAAGCTTCGATTCCTTCCGTAACAGTGATTTGATTGATATGAGAAGCTTATCGCACTGGCCTGCTGAAAATTATTTAAATATTTATTGCGCAGATTTAAAAACCGGTTCATTAAATCTGATCGGTTCTGCTATCTTCCCTGAGACGAACGAAATTCCTGGAATAAATCCGGAGGGAGATCAATTATTTTTAGATGCAGTGTTTGTGGATCATCTCTTTTTTGGCAATAACGCAGATGCTCCTTCTTTTGAAAGCCGAGGAAGAACACTAACTCATGAAGTAGGTCATTTTTTAGGATTAAGGCATATTTGGGGTGATGGTGGATGTTCGGTGGATGATTTTGTGAACGATACCCCTCTTGCAAATACAGACAACGATGGGTATTCTTCACCGTGCACGTTCCCAAACCCTGAAGATATGATTGTATGTGTAGAAGGTGAGCCCGAGATGTTTCAAAATTATATGGACTACACTAATGACATTTGCATGAACCTTTTTACTGAAGGTCAAAAAGAACGAATGCGGATTGTTTCAGAAAATTCTCCTAGACGTGCTTCTCTTAGATCTTCTGCCGGCTTAACATCGCCAAATAGATTTGCTGATGACTTGGCTTTGACAGATATTGTCTCACCTGATTTTGCAACATGTGAAAATCAAATTACACCAATTTTGGAAGTAACCAATCATGGATTAAATGAAATAACTCAATATTCTGTCACTCTTCTCATTGACGGGGTGGAAGCGTTCTCTACCTCAGAAAATACCAGATTGCTTCCCTTTGAAAGAGAAACCATCGGTTTTCCTAATCAGATTTTATCAGGATCTGGAGTACAACTTTCTTTCAGGATAGATGAAGTAAATCAAAGCCACGATTCGAATCCTACCAACGATTTGATTACCCGCACAATCAATCATTTAAATAGTATTGACCTCCCGTTTATTCAAGATTTTGAGAATGGAACAGAACTATTAGGAAATATTGGAGGAACAAACGCTTGGAATATCCGAAATGCACCTAATGAGTCACCTTCAAACAATGCTCTGGCTTTTCAATCTTTCAATAACAATCGATCATATGGAGACGAGTTAATTTTAACAACCCCACCTCTCGATCTCAATGGTGTTGCTACCGCAGTGTTGTCTTTTAGTTATGCCTATTCTGGTACTCCGCAAGGGATATATGATGGTCTTATTGTTAAGGGCAGTTCGAACTGTGGTTTTACGTATCCAGAAGAACTTTTTTCTCAGGCAGGTAATAGCCTTTACTTTTTAACTGCTACGCCCACTGAAAATGAATTCATTCCTTCCAGCCAAATAGAATGGAAAGATACTACCATCAATATTTCAGAATTTCAAAACACGGATGGTGTCCGATTTCAATTTATGGGACTAAACGGAAGTAATAATATTTACCTGGATAATATAAGAATAGAGCAAAGTAATATTTTTGAAGATGACATAAGCCTCCAATCTATTCGAGGCCCGTTAGTAACTTGTGATGATGATGTAGATATCAAGCTTCAAGTAAAAAATGCAGGATCACAACCGATCACTTCCTTCACTATTAATGGTTTTGTAAATGAAGAACCTTTTACCCAGTCCTTTGATAACCTGTTCATTCAATGGCAGGAATATCAGTCCTTAGGCGTCAACGTAACGTCTCTTAATAGCACTGAAAATAATATAATTATTAATGTGAGTGGAGTTAACGGTCGGTTAGATCAATCGGTTATTAGTAATTCTATCGAAGCAACGATAAACATCAATACAGAAGAAGATGACTATCCATTAACCATTGATTTTGAATCTTCAAATGAGTGGATCAATATCTCCCCTCAGAAGAATACGCTTTGGATATCTGATACACTCCCCGATGGCAACATTTCTTTAAGGGCTTCTTCATTTGAAGAACAGACATTGGGAATAGAAAGTTGGTTTATAAGTCCTGCATTAACCACGGGAGGTCTTGATAGCGCTGGTTTATATTTCAGATTATCTTATGCAAAAAGATCAGGATTCAATGATCAATTTCGAGTTTTAATTTCGGATGATTGTGGAAGCTCTTTCAATACATTACCACCATTATTAGAAGCAAGTTCAGATTCTCTAGCCGTTACTCAATCTAGTGAACGATGGCAACCTTCAACCAATGATGATTGGAAAGAGTTTTATTTAGACTTATCAGAATCAATTCATATCCAAGATTCAATTCGTATTGCTTTTGTGATGATAAATGGTAATGGCAACAACCTTTATCTGGACGATATTAGCATTCGCGGAAACGAGTTGCCATCCTATGAGGACGTATTCAGAGTATACCCCAATCCAGCATTTCAAATTTTTAATCTAGGCTTTAATCTACCGATAAAAGAAGTTGTTACCATAGAAATGATAGACATTAGTGGAAAAATTATACTTACACAAACAGTGAGCAATGCCTTCAATCAAATTTTACAAATCGAATCCCCGAAACACTCGGGCCTCTATTTTATTCGAGTGTCTAGCTCCAATTTTGAAGAGACTCAAAGACTTCTCGTCAACCCTAATTGATTAATTGATTAGGTTTAAGTAACTGTAATTCTATGTCATTTTTAAGACCAAATACTCTTAAAGATTTATTCGCTCACTTTGCAGTTATAATAATGATTATTGTATTTGCTGTTATTTTTATCTTCTATACTTGGCTTCCTGTAAGTACTAATCATGGGGAAACCATCACGGTACCAAATGTTATAGGACTTACTCTGGAAGAGTTGGATGATTTTTTAGGCAAAAGAAACCTTAGGTTTGAAGTAACTGAAGATAGCAGTTATTCGGTAAATGCTGTTCCTTTGGAAATTTTAAGACAAGTGCCTGAACCTAATACGAAAGTGAAAGAAAACCGGAAAATCTACGTTACAATCAATGCTAAGAATCCTCCCAAAGTACGTATGCCTAAGGTGGAGGATCTTTCACTTAAAAGTGCGCAAATGACTTTAAAATCATATGACTTGAAATTGGGAGAAATAAAATACGTGCCGGATGTTTTTTGGGGCGTTGTGCACGAAGCTCAGATGAATGGACGGGAAGTACTTGAGGGTGAGTTCATTGAAAAAGGATCTGTAATCGATCTTGTAGCAGGTAATGGCTATGGAAACACAGAATTTCGCTCCCCTACATTAACGGGATTGGTTTTGGAAGAAGCAACCTTTGCGATTATAGGCTCAGGATTGAAAGTAGGTAAAATATTCTATGTATCAAAGAACATAGCAGCTTTTATAGACAGCGATACAACTATTTATAGGGAGATAGCACCTGGCGCCATCCAAGATCAAGATCCGAAACCTCAAGTAATAGTGAAAATCGGTGACCCAATAGATTTATGGGTTTATAAATCAGATTCGGTGAACAATAATTCTTCTACTATCTTGGACGATTAATGAGAACAGTGGCTTTACTGCTTTTTTTCACTATTTCACTATCGAGTTCGGCTCAATTGATTGTCCAGCCTTTACGTGAAAATACAAAAAGAAATAAAACAAAAACCATCCCGCCAGGGAGAGTCAGTCCAAACAGTCTACCATTTTGGGATGATTTTTCTATTACTGAAGATGGGAAGCCTGACCCTTTTAGAGTATGGGGTACAGATACTACTAGGCAATGGAATGACTCCTTAAGTGTTGGCGTGTATGTAAATGCCACATTGGCGATCAATCCTCCTACCTACCGGGTCATTACGTTTGATGGCCTAGATGATAACGGCCAGTTTTACGGAAACGAAACGGGACTCACTGATCAACTTTATTCCGATACCCTTGATTTGAGTCGCTACAATGAAGCAGATGATATTTATCTGTCATTTTACTGGCAAGCGGGTGGGAACGTGGAGAAGCCAGATGAAAATGATTCTATAAGACTACAATTCTATAACTTATCAGACAATACTTGGGAGACCGAATGGAGTATGAATGGTTCTCAGGTAGAAGACTTTTCCATTTTCGAACAAGTCCAGATCAAACTCAAGCAGCAATGGATTTCGGATACTACGATGTTTAGGTTTGAGTCTTTCGGCGACCAAGATGGCCCATTTGATGCCTGGCATTTGGATTATATCTTTTTAGATAAAAATAGGACTGAGGAAGAAATTGACAATGGGTACGATGACGCCGCACTTAGCAATTCGATCACCTCTTTTCTTAATCCATATCATTCTATGCCTGTTCACCAGTTTTTAAGGCGTACCGATAGCTTAGCAAACCAGCGAACCTCGCTAAGTTATTTGAACGAATTACCAATTGAAGTAATAACTGGAGATTCTGTGCTGAACAGGTACGGTGCCGAATTATTATATCAAATAAAACTTTTAAACAATAATGAGTTAATTGTAAATGATGAAAGGTCTGCAGCACTTTTAACGAATGAGCTTGATTTCATTAATATTACATTAGGCCTGACCGATACGGGAGAAGATTTACTATTTCTCAATGAACAGAATTTTACATCATTACAGGCATTCGATTCTGCAATCATAGAAACAACTGTTTTTCTACAACCCAACCGGATAGGATCTGCACCAATTGATGAAGAGGGCATTATAGATCAAAGCATTAACAATACCATTCGAAATCAATACCTTTTTCATGACTTTTATGCTTATGATGATGGCACTGCAGAGTATGCTGTGGGTGTGAATCAGAGAGGAGATCAAGTGGGTGTTCAATTTTGGGTAGAGGAACCTGATACTATAACACAAATTGATATATACTTCCCTAACATTGCACCAATAAGCGATGGATTAACACTTACCCTTCGGATTTTTAACAACCTAGATGATTTATTTCCTTTACATTCTGAACCAATCACGATTGCTACCGGATCAGAAATCAATGAATTTACATTCTATCTTCTCCGTACACCTGTAATTGTTTCTGATACTTTCTTTATTACCTATGAACAAGACGCAAACCAATACATTGGTATTGGTTTTGATAGAAGCAATGCGGAAGCTTCACGGTACATTTTTGAAAATATCACTGATGAATGGGTTCGAAATGAGAGCATACAAGGAGCCTTAATGATTCGCCCTGTATTCAAAAGCGTTGTTGATTTTACCTTAAGCGCCAACGAGCAAAAAAACGAAATTTTTGTTTATCCTAATCCTACTGATGGAATTATCCACATCTCTTCAAAATACCAAAGCATAGAATTGAGAACTATTTCGGGTCAGCTATTGAAATCTGAAGGGTTTAAAGATTTTTATGATTTCTCTGAATATCAAGAAGGATTATATTTGCTTACAATAATTAATAACAGTGAAACTTCCACTCAAAAAATTATACTAAAATGAACGAAGATATCACTAGCCAGGAAGTAAAAGATAGAATAGACAAAGGAGAATCCTTCAATTTCATTGATGTTCGGGAAGAATGGGAACACGAAGAAGCCAACATTGGTGCAAAGCTGATCCCACTAGGCGAGCTGCCTAATAGAGTTTCAGAGATAGCGCATATGAAGGACGAGGAGATTGTTGTTCATTGCAAATCTGGCAACCGATCAAATCAAGCAAAAAAATTTTTGAATAGTAAAGGCTTTTCTAACGTGAAGAATATGCTTGGTGGTATCACGGAGTACCAAGCACTTTAACCTGATTAATTCAGCACATCGTATTGTGAAATGTAACGCCCTGTTCACCAAAATCTATCAATTTTGATGAACAGCAAACAAAGTTTTTCTTCAGATTTAAAGAATTAAACATTGATCGCTTCATGTTGATTTATTAGGAATTAATAAAAGGCACCTCTAAAAACTTAGTTCAAGAATTTGAGGTAGCGTTTTTTTCTGAGACAAGACATCAAAAACGGAGTTTAGCGGCATTAAATAGTATCTCTAAGAAAAGATGAAAAACAAGCTTATTGACACCTGCAGCGTAGTTTTTTAGCAAAAGAATGAATCGAATTTATTTTATACTTTGGAATCAATTTCTCAATTTCTTCAAAAATTCATTTGAATTTTGAACGAATTGAAGGTAAACCTGTGATTTATTGCGTTTTCACTAAAATTTCAAAAATAGATTCAATGACCATTTGTGCATCGAAATTTCAAAAAAACACGCTCCATGATGAGCTAAAAACATCATTTTCTTGCAAAAGATACTGTTTTCTTAAAGACACTAAATAAGTATTTTGATAACGAAGTATCAGGAAAAAAGATCATCTCAAAAATTAAAAGTGGGTTTTAGAGGTGCTCTAAACATATTTCTAATAGCATGTTATCATAAACGAATAATCTATCCGATTGTAAAAGCAACCGCGATGTCCTGGAATCCGAGTTAGAATCCTTCATCAACCACTAATGGTTGTGGACTAAAACAGAGCACAAAAATAATTAACGCTATCCATCCCAATACTTTTCTCTCTACGGTCAAGGGCCCATTCTCTACTACTGGTGGATGATCAAGTCCAATTACTCGACCAATTATAAAAATAAATAACAACCATCCTGTATATCCTTCTATTTTAAATATGGACCCGATAAAAAATTGGATGGTAAAAAGTACCGTTGCATAAAGAAATCGTTCTCTTTTTTCTTTAAATACGTATAGTAAACAGTAATATAGGAAATAAAGGTATGCGCCGGTCCAGAGCAAAAAACTACCCAGAGATATAAGAGAAGAGTTTTCCAAGCTAGACGTGGTTACTAAACCCAGTCCGGCGTAAAAGAGAAAACCAATGAATAATATTCTTGATATTATAGCGTGATTTTTCGCCCCTACCAAGCCAAAAAGAATATGCCCACCATCCAACTGTCCCATGGGAAGCAAGTTAAGTGCTGTGAAAAAGAAAGCTAAAAAAGACGCAAGCAATAGAGGATAATGCATGAGTTCGTCCGCACTAGGTATGTACCGATCATTAGGAGCCAAGTAGTTTCTTCCTATAGTCATCAGTAGATTGTTGCCAAATGAAATAGACCCTGACTGATTTGTTCTAATGGTATCATTTAAGGCGTTATAAGCCATTCTGGATGGATTCAAATCTTTTTTTAGGATTATAGTATCTAAATCCATCATTTTCTCCTCAAAATTTTCACCAAATAACTCATATTCTGGATGTATCTCATAGATATATGCTGTTTCGGGAAGTGTTCGAAAACCAACAACATATAAGATAATGGCAACGATAAACCCTGCAACCGGTCCAGATACGCCTACATCAAAATATTTAGTTCTGCTGGTAATGCTTTCCTTTATTCGAATAAATGCACCCATAGTTCCTAAAGATGGAATAGCTAAAAAACCTAGCCAAACCGGTAAATAATAAGGGAGCGTAACTTTGATGTTGTGGTACTTTGCAGTGAAATAGTGTCCAAACTCATGAAAAGTGAGAATACCTAAAAAGGGAATGGAGAATTGTAAACCAAATAGAAAATCATCCCATTCTATGCCAAAAATGACGAATTTACCAAGGGTCCATTCTGTACCTGCAAAAGTGGTGGTGATTAAGGTGAGCACAAAAAGCCCAATATGTATGAGTAGCGTTTTTATTCGCTTATCCAAGTCCAAAAATTTCGTTGAGCTGCCGATCCGGATTAAAAATTTGAATAGCTTTCATTCCAACCGCTCTTGCAGCTTCAATATTATCTAAACGATCGTCTAGGAATAACATCCTCGAAGCGTAGTTGTTAATGTCTTCAATAACGAATTCATAAATATCACGATTGGGTTTGCGCATGCCTACTTCATGAGAGAAATATGTCTTTTTTACATATTCTCTTATGCTAAGCTTACCAGTAGCATCCATCACCATTTCTTCAAAAGCAATTTCATGTAAAATATTGGAGTTACTCAAGATATAGGTATCAAACTTATTCCTGATTTTCAATACCTTATCCATTCTTTCCTTAGTAATACTTTTGAGCATACTGTTCCAAATCTGATCGAAATTGTCTTCGGAAAGATCCATGCCAAGAATTTTATTTACTGATGCTCGGAACCTTTCCGGTCCTATCTCCCCTGTCTCAAACTTCATCATTACTTTCGAGTTCATGATTAGTTTTCGAATATTATCCTGGTTTTTGGTAGCTACTTTTTTGAACTCCTGAATAATTCTTGGGTAATCTAGATCGATCAATACATTGCCAAAATCGAAAATAATAGCATCAATACCTCGAAGTAGGTCTAACATATTTATTGAAATTTAAAAGCAAATATGTAATATTGCGCTCCTTTTTAAAAGGTGTTATGATATCTTTTAAAAGCTGTGGATATGCTTCACAAAGTATGGGCCTATAACTCAGTTGGTTAGAGTAACTGACTCATAATCAGTAAGTCCCAGGTTCGAGCCCTGGTGGGCCCACTCTGAAAACCAAGGAGTCACACGAATACGAAGTGTAGCTCCTTTTTATTTGCACGCATTCAGATCATTTGCTCATGGTTTAACTAGTTATTTAACAACCCTAAAACCTCATCAAGCGACATTGCTGGATCGATATCGTATCAAACTTAGTTGGAATTTAAGAGGGTTCTACTAATTTATTAGAACAAAAAAATTAAAACCAAAAAAAGTAGCACCTATGATTAAAAGTAGTGAAATCAATCGAAAAAAGATGAGTTGGCTTATGACCCAACCCCTGGATATTAAGGCAGAGATATTGACCCAACATTTTGAGATAGGTCGCATCCTGATCCACGCTATTCTTGAAGAAGAGGTGAGT
>JBCDKO010000156.1:0-11303 GCA_038746525.1 Bacteroidota bacterium | reverse complement strand
GTTTGATAAATGTTCTCTGTATGAAGTAGTTTTAACGGAAAAATGGGAAGAAATACCCCCCTTATACCTGAGTACTAAAAGTAGTGAAAAAAAATTAAAACACAGTTACTTATTACATACCCTTAACTAAACGACATTGATTCTTAAAGTCTAATATCTAAAACAAAAATTACGTTTTGCAAAGGATTCTAGTAATTTTGAAGTGGTATTAGATTTTGCTATGAAGTTATCTTCCATTCATTCCAAAGAGACTTACAAAATCACTCACATTGAAAAAAGTGAATTGACTCACCGGTTGTATGATATGGGGATATTTCCCAATCAAATTCTTGAAGTAATCAATAGAGCTCCTTTAGGAGACCCAATGGTAATCCAGATAGATGGACAATTAATTATGCTTAGGCTAAGTGAAGCGGATCTTATAACAATCGAATAAAAGTAGCCGCTTTGACAAAAAAAATTGCACTTGTAGGTAACCCTAACGTAGGCAAGAGTACTATTTTCAATTTGTTAACTGGACTCAACCAGAAAGTAGGAAACTATCCTGGTGTAACCGTAGACAAAAAATATGGCTCGCTAGAAATCAATAACAAAAGGATTGAGATTGTAGACCTTCCTGGTACATATAGCATCTATCCGAAAACAGAAGACGAAAAAGTAGTGTATGAGTATCTCAAAAGAGATACACCACCCGATATTGTATTGGTTGTTGTGGATACTGTAAATCTCCAAAGAAATCTCTTGTTATTTACTCAAGTCTACGATTTAAAAATTCCCGTGATGCTTGTGTTGAACCGAATTGACCTGGCAAAAAAAGACAACATAGAGATTCCCTACGAAAAATTAAGTTCGCTTGTGGGAAACGTCCCTTTAATTGCGATAAATGCTAAGGGTGGAAATATTCAAGCACTAAAGTGTGCGATAGATTCTTTTGAAAAACCTGCATCATGGCAACCTTTTTATCAAAGTGAGAATAGGGTTGATCATTTAAGAGAAACGGAAGAGCGATACAAGAAAATTGACAAACTTCTAAAATTTCTCAAAAAGGATACCCAATCGAAAACACACAAAACTACGAGGTACGTTGATCACCTGCTTACTCATAAGGTATGGGGATATGCCATTTTTCTGACTATTCTTTTTGTGATATTCCAGTTTATCTATGTTTTTGCTAATTTCCCGATGGATTTAATTGATCACTTTTTTGTCAATTCCAGTTCATTTTTATCCTCTATTCTCCCCTCAGGAACGCTTACCTCTATGCTTACAGAGGGCATAATACCAGGAATAGGAGGTGTAGTTATTTTCATTCCTCAGATTGCTTTCCTTTTTCTATTCTTGACTATTCTAGAAGAAACAGGATATATGACCCGAGTGGTTTTCATTATGGATAGAATTATGAGACCTCTCGGACTACACGGAAAAAGTGTTGTGCCGCTAATTTCAGGAATAGCCTGTGCTATTCCTGCCGTTATGTCTAGTAGGGCAATCGATCAGCCCAAAGAGCGCTTGATTACCATCCTGGTCACACCATTGATGAGTTGTTCTGCCAGGTTACCGGTCTATATTTT
Source organism: Bacteroidota bacterium (assembly GCA_038746525.1). GTDB lineage: Bacteria > Bacteroidota > Bacteroidia > Cytophagales > Cyclobacteriaceae > Ekhidna. The sequence continues at coordinate 9,732 of JBCDKO010000156.1, read as the reverse complement.
ACTCATATCCTTGACCATTCCGAATACCTCAATTTTCGGTTTATTTCACCTACAAGGGTTGGTGCTCTTTAGTATGTACGTTCTTGGATTAATTGCTGCGCTGGTTTTTGCATTGCTTTTCCAAACCATGTTATTGACAAAATCCAAAAGCTTTTTGATCATGGAAATGCCAAGATATCAGCTTCCTAAATTTAAAAATATGTTATTCAATGTTTACGAAAAATGTAAAGCATTTGTGTTCGGAGCCGGTAAAATTATTTTGACTATCTCCATCGTATTATGGCTGTTAGGTTCTTATGGACCAAACTCATTTAGTCAGTCAGAAAATTCCAAGAAATTGATCTCTCAAACCTCTCTCGAAAACTCCTTTATTGGAATCATGGGGAAACAAATAGAACCAGTAATAGAACCATTAGGTTATGATTGGAAAATCGGTATTTCACTAATAGCTTCTTTCGCAGCCCGCGAAGTTTTTGTTGGTACGATGGCTACGATTTACAGTATTGATTCTCAAGATACAGAAATATCACTGCTAGCTAAAATGAACGCAGAGATTAATCCTGAAACTGGCCAAAAGCGGTATGGACTGGCAACAGGTATTTCTTTAATGGTTTTCTATGCGTTTGCTATGCAATGTATGAGTACCTTGGCTATTACAAAAAGGGAAACGAAAAGCTGGAAGTGGCCCTTAGTGCAGCTTGGGTATATGACGGTGCTTGCCTATTTTGGGGCATTTTTCGCATACCAGATGATGTCTTGATAATATAATTTTACCGTTCTGTATTTTAATCTAATTGAATTAAGATTTTAACAAATAGCTCTGACAAGCTGCAAACAAAAAAAATGGATCATTCGTATAAAGTAAACACTGCGAATCAACAAATCACTAAATCCAAATGTGCTAATACATATACTAAACACATTTTTCATATTTACCAAGTGACTACTTCAATAATCAAATTCAATCTATTCAATTGTAAATAGTGTCTCCAAGAAAAAACGAAAAACACAAAACTATCACTTACAGTGTAGTTTTTAGCGAAACACTCAAAATCGAATAGACTTTAACTATTGAAATCAATTTCTCAACTTCTTCAAAAATTCTCCTGATTTTTGAATGAATCGAAAGTAAATCCTTGGTTTTATTATGTTTTCATGAGAATCTTTCAAATAGACTTTATGATTAATTGTACATTGAAATCTAAAAAAACATCCTTCATGAATTAAAAACATTTTTTCTCACAAAAGATGCGATTTTTTTGAGATACTAAATAAATACATACAATAATTGTTATTTCTATAACAACAAACCTCTTCTGTAGAAGACAAGTCAAAAGTAATAATTGATCGTAAAAATCTGATCGAAAGAAAAATTATTGACAAATCGGAAACCGAGGTTAGTACTGTTACCCTCACCTTCTACCGTTTCGTCAATTTCAAAGTCTCTAATTGTACGTTTTATATCGCTATATTCTAGAAAAAATCTTGAAAGCGTTGTTTCTATGGAAACCTCATTTAAGACAAAGAAATAAATGCCTACTTCCGCATCAATAGAACCTCTCCAGGTTTCATTTTCCCTTTTAAAATTATCAATCACAATGTTTGAAGAGTCGATAATGTTGAAACTTATAGATTCGTTCGTATATATCTCACGAACTAAGTCAATACCTGCATCTAAAAACACTCCAAATCTGTCGGAATAAAGAAAATATCTTCTTAAAAATCCACCTACGCCAATAGACCTCTCAGATATTTCACTTTGATTTTCGAATGTATTGCCTACATTTTCATATTCTGAATTTCGCCCAATAAATCTTAATCGTATACCTAACATTTTAAAATCTTCATAAATTCTACCATAATAGGGAGAAATTGAATAGGATAGACTATTTGATGATGCGGTAGTAGTTGGATCCAATGAATTCACAAAAGGAAATTCATTTTCAGCATCATCCTGGGAAAAAGAGATCCCGCCACCAACAATCCGGTTTCCGGTAGTCAGTGCCTCTTGTGCGAAAAGTGAGATTATACTTGTACATAAAATAAAAAAAGTAAATGATGCTTTCATTGTTTTGTTGATTTTTCGTTTTTAATCAAAAACCAGACCATCAACCAAGTACTTAATGTATACACACAACAGAATTAAAAAAAATCACTACTTATAGTTATTTTCAATTAGCTATAAGTAGCGATTGAACTATACAGCAACGGCATCCATCTTTGCATAGTAAGAAGATTCTATATAGTGGAAGCCAAACTAAACCATCTACACAGAGTTTTTATAAATGCTTTTTCGATTTTATCAAGATTGATGGCATTTAAGATAACAATAATGATTATTCAATCTAGATTTTTATTTAATGCTGTTCCACATATTCTTTTGGTTATTAGAGAGTCTGGACCAATAGAAAAAGATTTGAATTCTGGATTAACACTGTTTGAATAACTAAAACATATGTCACTAGCGATCCTTACTGTATCATGTTTTTTACTGTATGCCACGTCAAAGTATTTCCCAGAACCAGGAATAAAAGGAATAAACAAGAATAAAAAGAGTATTATTTTGATAGCTAGTGCTCTAGCATCGCTTTCGTTACTCATCTTTAGTTATTCCTACGATTTTGCGACTTCATTGATGATGTGGATGATTGCATTTATGACTTTACTTTCTGCAATGATTTTATCACTAAAAATGAATTTTAAATCAGTTTGGGTATGGGGCGGTTTATGTTTAACTTTTATATTAATTGATTTTTTATAATGCCAGCAAAAAAACAATATCTATCGTCGGGCTGGAGAAGATTGAGCAAAGTCTTAGCCATCATTTTTGGTGCTTATGCAGCAACAGCAACGCTCCACATCGCATTGGCTAAGAACGTACCTAATGATACACCTGTGTTATTGACCTCCACCTACTCGTCTTTCTTGTGCTGGGTAGGATTGATGATTATGGTATTCATGATTAAACGAGCCTGGGTTGGATGGAGTATTCTGATAGCGATAGCCGGGATTAGTAGCCTTCTAATTTTTATTTGAATATGAAAAAACTAAAAGGATTAAGTAATAAAAACTACAACGTACTTTTTCATACCCATACAGTGGCAGGTATAGTGATCAGTTTTGCTCTTTTCGTCATCTTTTATGCGGGTTCTTTTGCACTTTTCAGAAATGAAATTACACAGTGGGAAAATGCAGATCTACGACAGCCTATCCAAGAAAATTTTGACCTTGATACTGCTCTTATGAAAATAGACAGTGTTTACGGTCTTAATTACTACAAAAACACAAATATTTTTCCTCCTAGTGAAGAATCTCCTGTGATGTATGTTTATGGTGCATTTAACAAAACAGATACGACTACGGAACGAATGGCTGCCTACATCAGTCCTATTAATATGCATATTCAAGATGTTAAAGAGCCACTAACCACCGTCGGTAATACCATTTATTTTCTGCACTACTTTAGACAAATACCTGTTATCGGGTTGTACTTATCAGGTTTTGTTGCACTCTTTTTTCTTTTTGCCATCGTAACAGGCTTGTTGATCCATTGGAGAAACCTTCTGACAAAATTCTATGCGTTTATTAAAGAAGGCAAGTGGAAAACTATTTGGACTAATGCCCACACTGTACTTGGGGTAATAGGGTTACCTTTTCAAATGATCTACGCTATTACAGGTGCGTTTTTTGGACTTTTAATTTTAATCTTACTTCCGGTTACCTTCCTACTTTATGAGGGTGATCAAGAGAAGTTAGTAAATAAAGTAAATCCTGCAGCGGCTTTAGAAGTGGATAAAGATGCACCCTCATATGAGCACTTTTCCTTAACTGAACTTAGAAAAAACATTAATCATATGTACCCGGAACACCATGTAAGATCAGTACTCGTCAGAAACTATGGAAAAGAAGATGCCTTAGCTTTCTGGAGGATCGATGGAAAGGGTATTCTTTCCTCAGGTAGCTTAGCTATGCGACTAAAAGATGGTGAAGTTCTTGAAAAATACAGTATTATTCCTGATAAGAGAAATTATAGTTACTCTGTAATCGATTTTATTACTAAGCTTCACTTTGGAAGTTTTGGAGGATATACCATGCGGATCATTTATTTTATTTTGGCAATGATCACCTGTTTTATGATCATTAGTGGAGTATTGATTTGGAGAACAGCCCGAGATAACAATAAATACACGTTAAAGCAACGACTATTTCATCACATAATTACAAAATGGTATCTTGCTATTTGCCTTTCCATGTTCCCGGCTTTTGCTGTTCTTTTTCTTTCGAATAAGCTGATACCTATTGATTTGGAGAACAGAGTAGATTTGGTTAATAAAATTTTCTTTTTAAGTTGGCTTGTTCTGACTATCGTTGGACTTTTTTGGAATAAATATTCTCAACAAAATAGAAACTATTTGATCATGGGTGGTTTTCTCTCTCTCCTTATCCCTATGGTTGATGGAATTGTCACCGGAGGTTGGGTTTGGAATACGTGGAAGCCGCATCCTTGGGTTTCTTACATTGATTTATTTTGGTTTTTTGCTGGGGTAATTTCACTGTATCTTTCATACTTTGTGCTCAAAGTCAAAGATTCAACCGACACACCGCAATCACTAGAAATGAAAAGCGGTATAAAAGAATCTGTAGATAGGAAAGTAATATTGAATCCAAAGCCGAATTTTAAACGACCAACATTGAAACCAGAATTAGCAATTACCGGTATAAATAAAGCAAGATTGAAAGAATAAAAACACATAAAATGTCATTTTATACAGATAACAAAGTAGGGCTTTTTGTAGGGTCAGACACAGGAAACACTGAGGAAATCGGCAATATGCTTCTTGAACGATGGAGCATATCCGAAATTGAACTAATAGAAGCATCTAAAATGACCGTAGAAGATTATGACCGCTTTCAGATCATTATCATCGGCTTACCCACCTGGTATGATGGGGAATTGCAAAGTGACTTTGAGGCGTTCTTCGATGAGTTTAAAACCATCGACTTCTCAGGTAAAGCTATAGCTATGTTCGGCTTAGGAGATCAAACTGGTTATCCCGAATTTTTCGTTGACGGACTCGGAATTTTGGGAGAGGTAATGGTTCAGAATGGTGGATACATTTTTGGTATGTGGCCCAATGAAGGCTATGAATTCGATCAGTCCAAAGGACTTTATGATGATAATTTCTTTTATGGACTTGCCTTAGACTTTGAAAACCAACAAGATCTTAACGAATCTCGATTGGAGGCTTGGATTCAGCAGATAGAAAAAGAAATTGAAGAAATGGTGGAAGCATAAGACATGTGCAATTCTCTCCGACACTAAAACTACATAAAGTTTATATAACACATTTAAAGAAGCTATACCCAAGTAAAGAAGAAAAGGATCATCTCTAAAAACCCACTTTCAATTTTTGAGATGATCTTTTTCCCTGATACTTCATTATCAAAATACTTATTTAACGCTGCTAAACTCCGTTTTTGACGTTTTGTCTCAGAAAAAAACGCTACCTCAAATTTTTGAAAGGAGTTTTTATAGGTGCCCGAAATAGGTTTTGTATAGATTCGAGATCAAAGTAAGGCTTAAGTTAACAGCATCTTAAATCGGCAAACTATGGATAGTATAAAATTTTGATAGATCCACCTAAAGAATATTTCAACCAACAATGGTTAAATCAAACCTTTAGCAGGTTAATAATTTTTTAACTATCTGTAGTTATTGTTTTTGAAGACTTCAGAATACAATTTTAAGCTTATTTAAAATCATTCTAAATTAGAAAGTTAAAAATGATACGGATAAGTTACTTGCCTCTCGTCGTTTTAGCCTTTTTATTATTTTATTGTTCTGATTTTGATGAAGTAAAATTCACCGTTCTTCAGCCGGATGCCGGAGAAGATTTTCTTTTCTTTACTTCAGAAAGTGGGACTCAGATTCCCTTGGACGGCTCAGCTTCAACAGATGTTAATAATCTTGGATTTACTTATTCATGGGAAATCGCAACATCTCCTGATGGCACTAACCCATTAATACAAGATGCAAATTCTGCAACACCGACGATCACTGTTGATGAAGGTATCTCAGGACGAATAACAGTCTCTATGATCATTGCCAGAGGGGATCAACAAGCTAGAGATTTTGTGAATATAGACGTAAATCCACAGATCGCTAATGTACTTTTAGTGAACGGAGTTGATAGTGATGAATCCGCTAAACTGCGGATTCCATCAGCCAGTATTATAGGAAGTGAGGTCACAGCGCTATCAACTGATAATACCTACTATGATATCAATCTTAGCCAAAATGCAGATGTAGATGGAAATATCATGATTGAAGTTGATTTTAATGGAGCGACGTTTTCAGCAATGCAATCTATGCAAGCACTCCAAAGCTATACCATTTACTTAGTGGGTTCTTTAGAAACACCTGAGTTGCTCATCATTGCAAAAAGGTATAATCAAAACACGATACAACAAGGTTTAGTTGGTTTGGATGCTATAAACCTATCAACTATTGTGAGCGGCATGGTTCTTTTTATTGATGCAACGCCCGTAGGATTTACTATTCTTCCTATTGATGTGCTTTTTGGGAGTTTAGGAGTTACGGAAGCCTTGGGCTCACTTGATTTCAAAGACAATGCTGAATTGTTGTTTCCAACTGCCTCTATATTCCCCATTCCTATATGGGCCACTGTAGATGGTAAAAGAGTCAGTAATGATGTAAACATCACCCTCAACAATACCGATGAGGGTCAATTTGGAACTTTTATTCTCTACAAGGATGCTTCAGCAGAATTTGGTAATACACTCGCGTTTATTAATAACAGTGCATTGCTCACACCATAATTTCACAACAATCAGAAAGAGTAAAGATGAAGAATATAATTGTTTTTATACAAGTTGCAATACTAAGTGTGACCTCGTCTTTGGCCCAAAATGGAGCTATTTCAGGATTGGTCACTGATACCGAAAATCAGCCAATAATTGGGGCACTAGTGCGGTTAAATCCTTCTTCGCTAGGCAGTATTTCAGGTTTAGGTGGTAAATACATCATTGACAACATTAAGGCAGGTAAATATATGCTAGAAGCTTCTTACCTGGGATTCGAACTTTTTACGAAAGAAGTAACGGTCGGTCCAGAGCAGCAAATTGTTGTAGATATTGAAATTGAAGAGTCTGCCTATGCACTACAGGAAGTGGAAGTTATTGGAAGAACTCAAACAGAATACACGCCTGATGTCACTTTCTCTGCTACCCGCACAGGCGCAACTATAAAAGAGGTTCCTCAAAGTATTGCGGTACTTAACAAAGAAATTCTAATGGATCAGCAAATATTTAGGGTAGCTGAAATTTCTGAAAATGTAGCCGGAATTACTCAGTTTCGTCCAGATCAATTCACCTCACGCGGATTTAGCATCAAACAAGATTACATCAACGGCAATCGAGTAGTCGTCTCCACAGATTTTTCTGCTACCTCCTTCACGAGCCATTATGAACGAGTTGAAGTAATCAAAGGTCCAGCTGCGGCACTCTTTGGAAATAGTTCTCCCGGTGGAATTGTGAATGCTGTGACTAAAAAACCTTTGAAAAACCGACGTGCATCTGCTAGTTTCACCTTTGGTAGTTTTGATACATTCAGGGCAACCACTGATATTACTGGACCTCTCAATGAAGAGAGAAATTTACTCTATCGTGTAAATGTTGCCTGGGAAAATGCGGAAACTTTCAGAGACTTCCAAATCAACAGGGGCTTACTCATTGCGCCTTCTATCTCCTATCTTCCTGATGATAAAACGAGCATTAATATAGACTTGGTTAGCACACAGGCAAATGATCAAGCAGGTGTAGATCGAGGAATGCCTGTTTTGCAGGGTGACTTATTTGCATTGCCTATTAGCTTCAATACAGCAGAACCTTATGACAATAGGCAAAATACCAATACCTTACTCACGGTAAGCGCAAACCGAAAGATTACAGATTTTCTTTCCTTTAATGCTTCTTTTTCACGATCTGATTTCGATCAGAATTTTCTTGAAACCCGATCTTCCAATCAGTTTACAGATGACGGTTCTGAGTTAATTCGAACGGTAAATGACCGAATAACTACTGCTTCTTCTAATTTTCTTGCAACCTACCTGGTAGGAAAGTTCAATACGGGATCATTTCTGAATCATGAGCTTGTCTTAGGGTTTGATTACTTTGAAAATGATCAAACTGGAGTTACCAGATCTGCAACAGGGGAGGTCAACGGTGTACCTAATCTTGTTTTTAGCGACAGAGAAGTCTTTGAAAGTCTGGATGCGTTGCTATTGAACCTAAGTGAGGCAGCCTTAGCCTTTGACCTGGAGAATAGCTACCAAGGCTACTATATACAAGACTTGATTAAAATAGGAGGTCGTTTAAATATTCTCGCTGGCCTCCGATATGAAAACCTGGATCAGGGAGGGCTAGAGGGTGATGGTGTAGATCTATCTGATGCAATCGACAATACGGTTCTTCTGCCGCGCTTTGGCCTTACCTTCAAATTAACCGATCAGGTCAATTTATTTGCTAGCTATTCTGAATCGTTCAACTTGCAAAATTTTCCCACTGGGGTAAATTCACTCAACCCTGGGGAAGCCTTTGATCCACTTGAAAGCGATCAGATTGAATTTGGAACAAAAACTTCATTCTTTAATAATCGCCTGTTAGCCCAAATGTCTTTTTACTCAATCAATCAAAGTGGACGCTTGATTGAGGACCCTTCAAATACAGGTGGAATTATCCGATTGATTCAGCTCGGAGAAGAGGAAAGTCAAGGTGTTGAATTAGATATTACGGGTAGTATATTATCAAATTTGTCTATTACAGCGAACTACGCATATAATGACGTGGAAATCACCGATGTTGAAGATGAAATCTCTGTCTTGGATCTTGAAAATAATAACCCTCAGCACACCGCAGGCCTTTGGGGGAAATATACATTCACTGGTGGGCTTCTTCAAAATTTGGGGGTAGGTCTGGGACTCCGATACGTAAGTGATAGTCAAACCATCGACCCTGCTACGAATTTGATTGATAATGTGATCAGCTTTCCAAGCTACTTCACCGCAAAAGGAGCGATATACTATCAATATCAAAACATGAAATTATCATTTAATGTGAACAACATATTTGACAAACGCTATTTCATTGGAGGATTGAATTCAGGAAGGGTATTCCCGGGTGCCCCTCGTAATTACTTAGCAACCGTAAGCTATACCTTCTAATTGTGTGTTATCAAAAAAGAATATGTTAAAACTAAGCAAAGACAATGGCATTATCGATAAAATAAAAATGCTCAAAAATGGAAGCCAAGATCATTGTAGATCTAATTGCTCCTTGATTAGAATAATATAAATCGTGAGAAAAAGGTTTTGTCAATTCAAAGTTAAAACTCCTGTTATCAATTTGATAAGTTGGATGAACATTACGTAATACTTGCTACCTGGCTTTTTATAGTAGCTCCCATCATATATAGTAGCTCTCATCATCCCATCATAACAAGTCAGTTATTTGATTAACGAGTATTTCACTCCACTTTCCAAATTCAAGCATTTTATGGATGAGTCCACTCCGAAAAGTGGCTATCTACAGACGGGTATTTTATTATCACATGTAATTTCTCGTATAGATTTGAATAAAAGTCTTCTTAAATTCATCCAATACATTTCTTGTACAGCTTGAAAAAGTGTACATGAAATCACTTGATAGCCCCTC
>JBCDKO010000155.1:0-11311 GCA_038746525.1 Bacteroidota bacterium | reverse complement strand
GCTTTTTCAGTGCACCGAAAATGGAAGCATCTGCTCGAAAACCTTGCACCTATTGAAAAAGAAATTTACTAAACAGTATCTTTTGACCACATAAACGTGTTTTTTGAATGGAAAAAACGTTTCTCAGCAGGCCCTACTTAGGCTTCCCGAGAGCATACTTTAATTTCCCTAAAAGCGTCCTTCTCAAACGGATACTTTAAATTCCCCAGGGCAGGGTGTTTCATTAGTACTCTTCCCCCTTTTCCACCATAATTTTTTCTGGTAAATACATCTGCCCACTAGCGTACTCGTAAATGTTACGAAATATTATTCTCCTTTTATCCTTCATTCGATATTCGAATCCTGTAATCATCTAAAACCAGAAGATTCGGATGATAAATTTGTGGTATCTAGAAAACAACCTTCACTTAGATGCCGGATCTCCTCTTTGGAGAAGATACAAGTAGAAGTCGGAAAGGAAAGAGTGGGCAAAGCTTTAGTATCATCAGTAACATGGCGCTCACAAATTAACCAGAAGAAACACCGGTAGAATAATAAAGTCACTGAAAAATTCAATGAACAGCTTAACAATCGTCAATTCAGAGAAAAACCACTCAATTTTTAAATGTGATCGCCCTGATCATAGAGTGTATTTTTCGATATTGTAAAATAAAAAGTTGATCTTTTCCCAACTTCTGATGTTAACCATATTTTACCATGGTGTAATTCAACGATTTTTTTGCAATGAGCAAGCCCTATTCCCGCACCTTCATATCTGCCTCGTGTGCGTAAGCATTTGAATATCTTAAAAATTTCTTTATCAATTCTTATTCCATTATCGGCGAAATCAAGCCTGAATTTTATACATTTTAACAAGTTTGGATTTCCTTTTAATGGCAACTCTCCTATGAATTCTTGTTTCCGTTCATCAGGATTGTCCAAGCTTCTCTTAAACACTACTTTGATTACCTCCTCAATCTAAGAGTGGCACTATCAAAAGATGCGATTTCTGCGGAAGAATACTCTTTAGTGACACGGAATTCAGGTTTCGAAGCTGGTTTACTTGACTGTTCAGTTGATTTGTTACTGTTAGAACAAGCGAATGTTAAAAGAACTAAGAAGATTGCGCCTGATCTATTCATTTTAAATTTTAATCTGGCGATATGCACGCCAACGTCTGGATAAAGTGCGTATGCCCACACTTTGCAGACTGACATTAAGATAGCTGATCAGCGCCACCTGCACAACTGTCTGATAAATTCCGCTGCGTTCAGAAAGCGAAAATCCGGAACTATCTGCAGAATGAAATAGTCGATTGCAGAAAGGTGCAGATTGGCGGTCGGATTGCACTGAAGTAGGCTAGGAGCAGGTTGTCATATGCAACTTTAGTGACTTTAGATTTCGTATTATAATTCGGTAGAGTCAGGATGCTGTCTTGTATCTCAAACTCTTAAAATTTGAATTTCATCTGCCTCTATCCGATAGAAAATCTTATCGTCCCTGACCACTTTGGAGTATACCTTTCTGTAATTAGTTCGTATACCTATGTTAGGAAAGTTGGAAATAAGTTTCGCAGACTTTTCAAATAGTTGTTCAAGTTTTTCCTGAGTAAGTATTAGATTGATTTCGTTTGAGCCAGTATTTGTAAATGTTTATTCGGTCAACGATAGAGCGAGTTGTCTATCTTATTTCTTTAGCCATTTCTTAACCAGTTGGCTTACTTCTGAATTTGAATGAAGTTTCTCGGAATCAGCATCAGAGATTCCCTCATCAATTGCTTTCTTTTCAATATCAGTTAGCTCGTCAATATGTTCAATTTCGTACTCCAGTTCAGCAGCATTTAGAAAGCTCATCTAAAAGTCTTGAATCGTTGGTGTTGTTAATCCGTTCCTTAATTCTTTCTTTAACGTTCATATCTTAAAGTTAACCAGTTGCAGGAAAAGTTGCTAGTAAGGAATACTGGAATACCTGTCTAACGTAAGCTAAGAGATTGATTGTCAGGGTTCATTTGTGCGGCGCTTTTATCCCTGTCGTCTCTAGAGAAGCCAAGTTCATCGGGGTTCAACTCTAAGTCTTTAATCTGTTTTCTCATTTGCTTACGATTCATCTTTTCTGATCTAAAATAGGTAATATATGTTTTGGCATATAAGGTTGCTTTTTGATGATCATGTTCCAGAGGATCACAGTGATCTTTCCGACAGTAACGTTGATGGCGGTTTGCCCGCCTTTCTTGAAGGCGATTTTTAAAGCACTTAGCCAGGTCAGTATCCTTGAGATTTCCTACCCCATGGCTGCATTTCGCAGCGCAATTTTGAGTCGGTTGCTTCCTTGTGGTATTCTGTTTGAGAGTACTCTGCCACCGCTGATTTTGTTGTTGGGAGCAAGTTTAAGCCGTGAGGAGAAGTGCTGTGCTTGTAGGGAACTTGCCCAACCTTTTAGGTCCAATTTCGCTCATCAATGTGAGTATAGTTGAGTGGCTAACCCCTGGTATAGGAAGTAAATATACTCCATCAAAATACTGAGTAGGAGATGATGTTTAGGTCGACTCCTTGTGTGGCATTTTTGTTTTGCCTAGTCATTGATACGATTTGAACCATTAACTACTCATCCTCCGATCAAATCCTAGACTGCCATTCTTGTAAAGAAATATTTAAATGACCAAGAACCCAGTAGGTAAGTGCAATATCGAAAGTAATAATAGATAGAAACAACAGTCCCAGTGACATGATGAAATATTCACCGAAACCACCTGTGAAATTGACTTTCTTTCCTTCAATTTCCAGTTTAGTAAAAAAATATTTGTATAACCAGTATACCCGGTATGGTAGCGCAAGACCAAAGGTTATTGCTGATAGAACAAGTAGACCCAGAGACATGATAAAATATTCTCCGAATCCTCCGGTGAATTTGATTTGTTTGTTCATTGTTTCGTTATATAAAAATTAATTTACCTGCTTTCAGTTTAGGTCTGATTCAGTACGTTAAACTCATTATGTAAAATACCCGTCACTCACAGATATGGCACGTTGACTTATACCTCAACTGATTTTAAATAATTTATCCAAGCTGCCGGTACATCCAAAGTATAAAACTGGCACTTCGACATACAGATAAAAAATTCCTACGAACAGAAGAAGGTAAAAGCTATTCCAGGTTTTTGGCCCCAAACAAGCGGGATACTGCGCAGATTCTTTAAGACTGCTAAGTAAGGCTATAGGTTACGTTGTTTGCACCTGTTCGCTTTTTTTCCGATTTAGCTTCCAATTTTTTGAGTTATACAGTTTAGCTATGCACCTTTCCCAATTAATGGCATGCATTATAAAGTTATTTCTTACTACGACTGGGATAAACTGGTCTGGCAGGGTATGTGGAAGGATTATTTTTGAGTTCCTCCAGGATCACTTCAATAGCCTTTTCAAGTTGTGGGTCTTTTCCTTGTATCACTTCTTTCGGCCATTGCTCTATTTCAATATCAGGGGCTACCCCTTCATTCTCAATACGGAAACCATCTTCATTATAATAAGCAAGATTTGGTGCAGTGACTGAACCACCATCTATAAACTCAGGATACCCCAGTACACCCACTAAACCTCCCCATGTTCTTTTACCTATAAGTTTTCCAAGGTTAAACCGCCTAAATAAGTAGGGGAGGTAATCGCCACCTGAGCCAGCATTTTCATCGATCAGCATCACTTTTGGACCTTGAATGGATCCACTTGGCGCATACAGGTCTTTACCATATCTGAAGTTCCAGGAAGATTGGTACGGCTTCCTTAGATGATCAATGTAATAATCTGCCAACTGTCCCCCACCGTTAAAACGCTCATCGATGATCACGGCTTTTTTATTAACCTGGGGAAAAAAATATCGCTTAAAATATTCATGGCCCGCTGTGGTGGTATTTGGTACATATACATAGGCTACCTCTCCATTAGTTGCTTCGTCCACTTTTTTGATGTTTCCTTCTACCCAATCGCGATTTCTAAGGGCCCTTTCATTACCAACAGGAACCACCTTCACTTTCGTGGCATTAGAGCCATTGGAATTAGTACTTAAAGTAAGCTCTACGATGTTGCCGGAGGTATTCTCAAAGAAGGAATATAAATTTTGGTTTGAGGTCACTTGTTTGCCATTCACTGCGATCAAGTAATCCCCAACCTGAGCATTGACACCTGGTTCGGTAAGTGGGGATCGTAATCCCGGATTCCAGTTGAGCCCACCATAAATTTTCTCAATGCGATATCGACCATTTTTGATGGTGTAGTCAGCACCAAGCAGTCCACCACCAATCCTTTCCGGATTATTCATTTTATCCCCTCGGCTACCAAATCGATGATGCCCCACTGCCAGCTCACTAAACATCCATTGCATCACCCGGTAGAGATCACTACGGCAAGAAATGTCTGAAAGAAAGGTGCTGTATTTGGTCTTCATCGCGTCCCAATCCACCCCGTGCATGCCTGGATCATAGAAATAATCACGATTGACTTTCCAGGCTTCATTGAAGATATTACTCCATTCTTGGGTGGGATCAATTTTGATCTTAATCGCACTGGTATTGAGCATTTCATTAACTGGATTACTACCTACTTTGGTGATTCCCCATGAACGGCCTTTTCGGAAGAGCATTTTCTTTCCATTTGCCGCTATTTCGAATTCATTAGCCGCCATCACCTCTTTTTCTTCTCGCTCCTTCATATCATACATCATGAGCGATTGTGGATCAAAGAATCCGCTATTTGGTTTTCTAGAGATATAATAAATTTTTCCCTCTTCAGGGCTGGTAAGGTTGGAATACACGCCCGGATCTATTGGAAGATTGATGATTCGGTTGAAGATTCCATCCCAATCAATCTGAATCGCTTCGTCCTCATCCTCATCTTTCTTTTTTTCCTCTTCATCATCATTCCCTTTTTTCTCGGCCTCTTCTCGGTCATTTCGTTTAGCCAAAGGCGAAAGTTGATCTTTTTGCAAGGTGATCAAGTAAATTGAGTTACTCATTTCCATGTCTTGGTTGGACTGATCAAACCAGTTGATCACTGGCCCAGCATCGGTAGAGGCCAGCAGGTAAATGTATTTTCCACTTGAATCAAAAACGGGTTCTGTCACATTGGAAAGGCCATCACTCAAGGCATAGGATTTCTTGTCGTCTACATTGTAGGCAAAAGCCTGCTCAAAATTGGTCTTAGTAATAAGAGTATAGCTTATCCATTTTGAATCTTTGGACCAGGAGCCGAATAGCTCTCGGAACACACCCGGATAGTACATGTCATCTGAAGCGATTTTGGAGGTGTTTCCAGAAGAAATATCAATTATATATAAGCTTCTGCTATTGTCCACAAAAGTGATTTTTTCGTTATCGGGGGACCAATGGATATAAGCGTAAAAGCCTGCTCCATCCAAGTTCATCTTTTTCACCATGCCACTGGCAATCGTTTTTATGTGAAGCGCATATTCTCCGGATTCATCAGAGAAATAAGCGATGTGCTTTCCGTCTGGTGACCATGCCGGATATTTTTCGTGTACACCAAGCGTTTGCGTATGATTTACCACATCTCCGTTTTTCTCAGGAACGGTGACAACCTCGCCGCGAAAATCAATGGCCACCCTCGCCGCAGATGGTGATACTGAAGCACTGCGAATGTATTGATCCCCTGTGATGTACCTAGGTCTAAGTTCAAGTAAATCAGTCGCTACTCCAACTGTGATTTTTTCATTGGATCCTGATTGAGGATAATGCCTGTACAAGTAGCCCGAATATTCGTAAATTAAATCATCTCCGTTTGCATTTAAACTCAGTACTCCAAAATCTGTATTATTGGTATGCTGTTGGATTTCCTGCGTAGTCACATCATAAGAATAAAGATTAAACTCTCCGTCGCGATCACTCCTGAAGTACACTTTATTTCCCACCCATTCAGGGTCTGCTTCATTGCTTAAACCTTCAGGTTTAGGAATTTCTGTCACCTCATTAGTAGACAAATCCATAATCCAAATGCGACCTAGTGTACCTCCCCGGTAGTGTTTCCATTGATTAAATACTTCTCTGTTTGGAACATAGGCCAGGTATTTTCCATCGGGAGAATACGTCCCTTTGAATCCTGTTGGTATTGGAAGTTCTACTGGCTGGGCGCCATTGATGCTCACGGTATATAATTTGGAATAGCGACTAGTAAAGGTGGTTCGGGGAGAACTGAAGAGTACCGATTGTCCATCTGGTGTAAAATCCAGAACAATGTCCCATGATGGATGCCACGTCAAACGTTTTGGAACACCTCCTGCAGAGGGAACGATAAAAACATCCCGGTTTCCGTCGTATTCTGCACTGAAGGCAATCATGGATCCGTCCGGAGAAAAAACAGGGGTCGATTCCACACCTTCGTCGATGGTCAATCGCCTGGTATTAGACCCATCTTTGTTGGCAATCCAAAGATCTTCTGCATAAATAAACGCAATATTTTCGGCACTAATGGCTGGAGTACGCATCAGTCGGGTATCTGTGGTATTCTGAGCCATGGAATGATAATGAATTCCAATAACGAGAATGATAAGAATATATATTCGGGTCATAATTAAGTTTGGTTTTATAATTGCCAGGCAAGTTAGATAATTAATGCTGACATTTGGCCGTGCGCCGTGCGATGTTAGGAGCATAAACTTCACAGCCTGTGTTTGGCAAAGTGCTTCATTAACTTTGAGATACTGTTTAAACCAATTTACGAATGATAAAGTAGATGTGACGGTATTAGGAGTTTTCTCCATCCATGCCCTTCATCAGGAAAAAGAACAAACTCAACGGGGACATTTCGTTTCTTTAATTTTTCTACTACTCGTTCCGCTTCTGCAAACTGGAACCTCTGCATCATTTGCATCATGCAATACATACATAACATGCGGTAATCGTAGCTTCTAAGGCTATAGGGGCTGCCTACACAATTATGATCTTTTTTAATCTACCTATTCAAACGCACTATATTACCATCTTTAGGTTCAATCTTTCCATTCAACATGTCCATATACAATTGTTCCAATTTCTCAGGCCCAAAATATTCTTTAATTGAAATAACTGGTTGAATAGCGGTTATGAATTGTTGCCAGGCTATCCCAATCTTTTGTTGAAATCGTGATAATCCCCACTCTTTTTGTCGTTTTTCTGCGTATTCGGGAGCAAAGAAAAACGCTCCTTTTTGGGGTAACGGGGTTTCACCTTCGAGATTTTGCCAATCAACCAGCCCCACCAGGCAATTGTATACCAGTTTATCGCGCAATAACGTTTGTAACTGGAATTGAATATTATGGTTGCCTGCAAAATCTACTACCATGGATTTTTCTCTAGCATCTAAATGAGAAATTTCATCGTAACTTATCGTTTGATCATACCAACCCAAGTGCTTTACAAATTCTAAGTTTTTGTTTGAAGTAAGCCCCAAAAGGTTAAAATTCCACTTATTCTCTCTTTTTCTATGTGCTAAAAAACACGCTAATGCTTGAGCAGTTTTACTGGATGCGCTGGTTAGGAGTATTTGTGAGGCATTGTAGAAATTCTGATCTGCTAAATGATCATCAATCAAAAAAGACGTAATAAACAAAGGGCGAAATAGGGAAATTAACTCCTCAGTTGCTAATGTGAATGTAGGGTCTTGCTCTATATTAGAATAAAAATTATAGATTGGTGGAAGAGCTTGCCGGTGTTCAGTATTATCCACAAAACCTTTACTATTAATATTGTTAATGGTAACCAATAAGTGAGTGCTCATTGGGTAGTATCCATAAAAACGTTGGCCTACTTGTACATCGGGATGGTTGGAAATAATAACATTGGCAAGCCCCCAAGCTGGAATAATTCCGTAACCCGATGGATTTGGAAAAAATTTCCAGTAGTTCATTTCCTTCCCCACGACACCATAGGTGATGTTATTTGAGGTAAATGAAAATTTATCAATTTCTAAAAGTACTTGATTTGATGAGAGTTCGTCAGAATAGGTTTTTTCTACAAACTTAGATCGTTGGAGGTTATCCATTTTCACTGTAAAATCTAAAGCATTAATAATCGCCATGTAGATAAAGTTTTTTGTAGATAAATGCAGGACACACAATTGGTCATAATGCCTAAATACAGCACATACCCCTTAAGGTATTAATATTTATTAAAATATCAGTTTTGTACGCCAGTTTCAAGGGAAATAGTAGAGATAGATGCTATATCGTTGCGGCTCGTTTTTTCGTTATGTAAGATTTTGGTATAATACGGATGTGATTTCTTTACAGTTTCGATCCGTTGCCTATCTGTATCGGATTATTAAATATCTTGCATATGATCATAAAAGCTTAAAAATCAAATGTATTATTTTCTAAAAGTTTCACTAAGAAATTTTTTAAGGCACAAATCTTCTTCTCTGATCAATCTCATCGGTCTGACTACAGGACTGACAAGTGCCTTTTTTATCTACCTGTGGGTGCAAGATGAGTTCTCCATCGATAAGTTTCACGAAAAAGACGACCGACTGTATCAGGTAATGACCTCTCAGATGTACTCAAATGAGAAGTCTGTGACTAATGCTACTCCTGGTATACTGGCAGAGTCTCTAAAGGCTGACTTCCCTGATATTCGGTACGCGGCGACCACCACCTGGATCAATCCTGCACTATTGTCCCATGAGAACACTTTTCTGGGAGAGGATGGATATCATGTAGGAAAGGATTTTTTCAATATTTTCACTTATCCCCTTATTTTAGGAGATCCCAATACGGTTCTCAACGAAAGGACATCCATCTGTATTTCCAGAGATCTGGCCAATAAATTTTTTGGAAGCCCGGAAAGTGCCATGGGCAAGTCGATCCGATACGAAGAAGATCGGAACTTCATCATCAGTGGGGTGTTCGAAAACATCAACAATCAATCAACCTACGTCTTCGATTTTGTCCTGCCACTGCAAGACTTTCTTGATCGGGCCGAATGGGCGAATGAGTGGGAAAATAGTGGGCCACTCACCTATGTCATCCTTCAGGATGGCGTCAGCCCTCAAGCTACTTCTGAAAAAATTTCGGGATATATCAAAACCAAAGTAAAGGACAGTGATGCGGAGCTCTTCCTAAAAAAGTACTCTGAGCAATATCTCCGGGGAAAATACACCAATGGAGTACCAGATGGTGGTCGTATTGACTATGTCAGGTTATTCTCGGTTATCGCGATCTTTATCATGGTGATCGCCTGCATCAATTTCATGAACCTATCCACGGCACGTGCTTCCAAGCAAGCGCATAAGGTAGGTATACGCAAAGCGATCGGAGCTGGACGAAGTGGACTGATTCGTCAGTATATCGGGGAGGCCGTACTGATCTCTTTCGTCTCTATGTTCATTTCTCATATGCTGGTCACGATGCTCCTTGCTCCATTCAATGAGATCACCAACAAGAGCATTGTGCTGTCTTTTACGCCAGAGCTGATCTTCTTCTCTATTATTACGGTGCTTGTGAATGGTCTTCTTGCTGGAAGCTATCCTGCGTTTTACCTCTCTCATTTCAGACCGATTCAAGTCCTGAAAAGTGAAATCAAGAACTCCATAGGTGAAGTGTGGGCGAGAAAAGGTCTGGTCATTTTCCAGTTTACCATCACGATCATACTTATCGTTGGAGTAGTCGTCATCCATCGCCAAACACAATACGTTAATAATAAGCATCTTGGATATGATCGAGATAACGTCATTTTCTTTGGTCAAGATGGGAGCATCTCAAGCCGAAGAGAGACTTTTTTCAATGAGCTAAGAAGGATACCTGGTGTAGTCCATGCTGCCGGCACAAGTCATGAATTAGTGGGCCGACAAAGTACCAACTTTGGCCTGGAATGGGACGGTAAAGTACCAGAAGAGCGGATCATCTTTGAGAGGTTCTTTGTGGACTATGATTTCTACCAAACGATGGGATTTCAACTGGCCGAGGGGAGATGGTTTGGTCGGGAGTTCGCGGCAGATACCACTAAATTAATCATCAATGAGGCAGCAGCAAAAGTCATGGGCTTCACCGCAGAAGAGGCCATAGGGCAGAAGGTTGAGCTTTGGGAAAATTTTCGTCTCGAAATCATTGGAGTACTGAAGGACTTTCACTACATGTCACTTCATGCGCCTTTGGAGCCGGCATATTTTCGTATGGCGGGCACTTGGAACGTTGCAGCAAGGTTAGAGGCAGGCAGAGAAGCAGAAGCACTCAAGGAGATCAAAGCGCTGTATCAACAATTCGCTCCCGGGCATATCTTTAACTACGAGTTCATGGACCAAAGCTATCAGGCACTTTATGAATCTGAAAAGCGAATAGGTACACTATCTTCATACTTCGCCAGTTTTGCGATCATCATTTCTTGCCTGGGAATTTTCGGCTTAGCAGCTTTCACCGCTGAGCGTAGGATCAAAGAGATTGGCATCCGAAAAGTACTCGGCGCAACCACCTCGAATATTGTTATGATGCTTTCTAAAGATTTCATCATTCTCGTATTGGTGTCCATCCTCATCGCGCTTCCGTTCTCTTACTTTATCATGCAAGAGTGGCTCGCCCAATTTGCTTATAAAATCGGTCTTAACGTTTGGATTTTCTTAAGTGCATCCATGATTTCATTGATAATTGCATGGCTAACGGTCAGTTCTCAAGCTTGGAGGGCTGCAGGTGTCAATCCCGCGAAGTGCTTGAAGAATGAGTAGGTAAAGTATAGTGCATCTTTAAATTTTATTTGAGCATTGAAAACACCGGTGAACTAAAGAAACAGAAAGCATTTAACCTATTATTATAAGCATTAACTCTTCAAATATTTGCGAAGAGCTTTATATAATAAAAAGATCAAATATCTGATAAAGGCCAATCCAATATGTCTGATAATCACCAATATCCAGTTTTAAAATTATTCTATAATTCATGTTTGATAATTTTATTTATTGGATGTTTCGTGGAGCCGCTGTAAAATAACGAACCATCTTCTCTACCCCTCCACCAGGGCAATCGCACTTAAAAATTGAGTAGTTTTTCTCTGAATTGACTATTGTAAGCTGCTCGCTGGATTTTCTGTGACTTGGGTATGTTGTCGGTGTTTCTTTCGATCAATGTAAGCGCCATTTTGTTGATGATACTAAAGTTTTCCGCACGATATCCCTTCCATTTTCTACTCGCATCTTCTTTAAAAAGGACATCCAGCATCCAGTGAAGGTTGTTTTCTATGCGCCAATGCGCACGAATGTTTGCATTGAAGACCCGCGCTTTTTCTTTTTTACTGCTGATGTAGTATCGGGTCGAGGTGGTGGTTTTGCCGGTTGGTTTCTCCATTCTCTGGGCTTCTATACGAATGAGG
>JBCDKO010000154.1:0-11530 GCA_038746525.1 Bacteroidota bacterium | reverse complement strand
GGTTACTATTCAGCTACTTAATAGATTGATTATCAAATATTTAGAAATAGAATTTGATTGAAAAAATCGAATTTGATTAAAACTGAACAATATATTATTTTATGAAAATTATTTTTTAAGTTGATTATTTCAATAATAATGATAATCGAATCTGTATTTAAAATAATATTTTATTCAGGTAGCTGAATAGTAACTAGAAGTGATAATCAACTATTTAGATTACATTAGTCAGCATAAGATATTCTTCAGTTAATGATAAGAACACGACAAATAACTACGAAGAATTTTTCAATGATCAACATTACAAAAGAGGCCCTAAGTGATTCCAAACCATATCAGCAACAATTTCATGGCCTTCTGCTGTAGGGTGAACACCATCAGGAAGATTTAACTCAGGATTGCCAGCCACTCCATCTAGTAGAAATGGAATACAAACAGCGTCATTTTCCTGAGCCAGCTCAGGAAAAATTGCTTGAAATTTAGATGTATAATCATCTCCAAGATTTGGAGGCACCATCATACCTGCAATAATAATTTTCACTTCTGGATTGGCTTCTTTCACCTTATCGATGATGGCCTGTAGGTTTCTGGGTGTTTCTTCTAGGGGGAGACCTCTGAGACCATCGTTAGCTCCTAATTCTAAAAAGAAAATATCGGGTGTTGTTTTAAGCACCCAATCAATTCTACCTCTTCCACCTGCTGAGGTTTCTCCACTTAATCCTGCATTAATCGCAGTGTAGCCAAAGTCAAGTGAGTCCAATTTTTTTTGAATCAATGCGGGAAACGCTTGTTCCATGTCTAACTGATATCCGGCAGTAATGCTGTTCCCGAAAAACAAGATAATTTTTCGGTTTTCTTTGGATGTTATGGTTTCATTCATTGCTGGTTGACCCGATTGATTTTCTTGAGTTTTTTCTTTATTAATAGGAGTGCAACTTCCCAGCAAAAGAAAGACTAGGAGTACGCGAATATTTTTTATTATTAAAGATGGCATATTGATTGCTTTAATTTCACAAAGCATAGACCTAAACGGTATTCCAACAAGTGCATTCCCCTTTTGTTATACTATCTAAATTAAACTTACATGTTGAACGACATATCAATTTTAGAAGTTTCTTCCGTATTTAAATCCTTTAAAAGTGGAGCCAGGATTGTGCATGTATTGGAAGATATCAACCTCTCCGTGCAGTCAGGATCACGAGTTGCCATCGTTGGTTCTTCCGGTAGTGGAAAGACTACTTTACTTGGATTGTGTGCAGGTTTGGACAGGCCGACTAGTGGGTCGATTACACTTAATACTATCCTGTTAGATCAATTAAGTGAAGATGAAATGGCACAAGTTAGAAATAAAGATGTAGGTTTTATTTTTCAGAATTTCCAATTGATACCGACATTGACGGCTCTGGAGAATGTCATGATTCCATTAGAACTTCAAGGTAAAAAAGGAGTCCGGCCCATAGCTAAAAATTTATTGGAGCGGGTAGGGCTTGGAGATCGTACTAGTCATTATCCCTCACAGCTATCTGGGGGTGAGCAGCAACGTGTAGCTATTGCGCGTGCATTCTCGAATGAACCAAAAATCCTCTTTGCAGATGAGCCAACTGGAAACTTGGATGAAGAGACTGGTCAATCCGTAGAAAACTTACTTTTTGAAATCAACCGAGAAAAAGGAACCACTTTGATTTTGGTGACACACGACCTGGAATTGGCTGAAAAAGCAGATCAAGTTATTCGGTTGAAAGGTGGTAGAATCACTGAGATAAAAGAAGGCTCGAAATCAATCTCACGCATGAAAGTGGAAATGGGTGGATAGGAAAATAACCATTGAGCCTGCTAAATATAGTAAATCCTGGCCCTGGAAAATGGCTTGGCGGGACAGCCGCAAGAGCAAAGGGAAATTGTTGTTGTTTATTGCTTCGATTTCCTTGGGCATAGCTGCCATGGTTGGCATTACTTCTTTTCGTGAAAACCTACTTAAGGAAATTGATGCTCAAGCCAAAGAGCTGGTAGGGTCGGATATGCGAATAATCGGAAGAAGAGATCTACCAGATAGCCTATTGCTTTCTTTTAAAAAGTTGACTGCTGATTATTCCCGGGAAAATTATTTTGCCTCTATGGTGATGTTTAGCGAGAGTAAAGGAACACGCCTGGTTCAGGTAAGAGCGCTGCAGGGTGAGTATCCTTATTATGGCCTTATTGAGACGGATCCTCCGGAGGCAGCAGGTTTTTTTCAGCAGGATCGGTACGCGTTGGTAGATCAAAAAATGATGATCCAGTACGACGCACAAGTTGGAGACAGCTTGCAAGTAGGAAAGCTTACGTTTAAAATTATTGGTTCTCTTCTGAGTGTGCCCGGGCAAACGGATGTATCTGCTTCCATATCACCGATTGTTTATGTTCCTTATCAGTCTGTACAAGAGACGGGACTTATTCAAAAAGGAAGCCGAATCAATTATGTTCACTATTTCCAATTCGATCCAGCCATAGATACCACAGCTAAATGGGGCAAACTGTCCAAACAGACGGAAAGCCAAGGGTATGATGTGGAAACAGTAGAAGAGGAGAAGAGAGAGACTGGAGAGGACTTTGAGAACCTGGCCAATTTTCTTGAGTTGGTCGCATTTACTGCTCTTTTACTAGGATGTTTGGGTGTTGCTAGTTCCATTTATGTCTATTCAAAGAGTAAGGTACAAGCTGTAGCAGTATTAAGATGTTTAGGCATGCGTTCCCATCAGGCTGTGGGAGTATACCTGATTCAAGTAACGCTCTTTGGGTTTATAGGGGCCGTGTTCGGGAGCTTTTTGGGGATGATTATACATATGTATTTACCTGACATTGTGAAGGACTTTCTTCCTATTGATCTGGTACCTACCCCATATTGGCCGGCCCTGGCGGTTGGAGTGCTAATGGGGATCATCATCTCTCTGTTGTTTGGGCTTTTTTCGCTAGTAGGACTTCGAAACATTAGTCCCCTTTCCGCTATTCGTATAGGATATAGCGAGCAGGGTGTTCAATTTGATAAGCTATTGGTGCCAATTGTTTCGGGTATATTGCTGTTCATTTTTGTTTCGGTCTATTGGCAAATACAATCTTTGAGTGATTCGCTCATTTTCTCAGGAATATTGATTGGATCCTTGGTTTTTCTTTGGGCCATCGGGAAAGGCGTAAGCTGGCTGATGCGGAAACTGCTACCGGAAAATCTGAAGTACGTCTGGCGTCAGGGGTTTTCCAACCTATATCGTCCCAATAATCAGACCGTGATACTGATCACTGCCCTTGGATTAGGCACCGCTTTTTTGGCTACATTATATTTTATGCAAGACTTGTTGATAGAGAGAGTGTCCTTGTCTGCTGCGGGCAATCGACCCAATACCATCCTCTTTGATATTCAGGCAGGACAACGTGAAGCGCTCAGAGGCTTAACAAAAGAATATGAACTTCCCATCCTGCAGGATGTGCCTGTAGTGACGATGCGATTGCTGGAAGTGAAAGGCTACACAAAAGAAAAAGCATTCAAAGACAGCACAGTTTCTATTTCTGATTGGGTTTACAGTAGGGAATATCGGGTGACCTACCGTGATTCGTTGATTGACTCTGAAACCATCGTAGAAGGAGAATGGATAAAAGAGGTTAGGAATGACAGTATTTACATCAGTATTTCGGAGAATTTTAAGGATAATTTAGACGTAGAACTCGGAGATGAGCTAGTGTTTAATGTCCAGGGCGCTTTGTTGAAAGTCTATATAGGAAGTTTTCGGGAAATCGATTGGCGTAGAGTACAAACTAATTTTCTGGTCCTTTTTCCAAAGGGTGTTCTTGAACAGGCTCCTCAATTTCACGTAATTGTGACCCGAATTGATAAAATGAACACCTCTATCAATTATCAGCAAGAAGTGGTGAGTCAGTTTCCTAATGTTTCCATCATTGATCTGGAGCTGATCTTGAAAACATTGGAAGAAGTGTTAGGCAAAGTAGCTTTTGTGATCCAGTTCATGGCTTTTTTCAGTATTGGCACAGGGATCATTGTTATGATCAGCTCCATTATCCTGAGTAAGTTTCAACGGGTGCGTGAAAATGTGCTGTTGCGAACATTGGGAGCTTCCCAGTCGCAGCTCTGGACCATTACTGTAGCAGAGTATTTTTTCCTCGGAAGCCTGGGAGCATTAAGTGGTATAGTGCTGGCAGGGCTCTTTTCTACCTTATTAGCCACCTTCCTATTTGAATTTACGTTTGTTCCAAATCCTGTTCAGGTTCTGATTGTCTTTATTTTGGTAACGGTATTGACAGTGTTCATAGGATTATTGAACAGCATAAGTGTAATAAGACAATCTCCCATGGAAGCACTTCGCAGGGAAGGATGAAATCTTTGAAATCTTCATTTCGGCTTAAGCAACAAAGTCTCGGAAAAGTCCGTAATTTCACGTTTCTTGTTTTATGAGTAGGGTGGGTAGAAAAACCGGAAGATCAAATGTTTTTTGGATTTTAATCTATAAATAGTCCTAGAATTTATTTGAGAGATCTTAATAGAAAAAGCCACAAAACCTCCAATTCACTTTAGATTCGTCCAAAGCGAGATGAATTTTTGAAAAATTGACTAATCGACTTTAACGTGTAAAATAGATTTGATTCTGTCTTTCGCTAAAAGACTACTTTACAGGCAGGCACCAATAGCCATTTTTCGTCTTTTCTTAGAGACACTATTTGTAATTTACGTTGAATTTTTTCACGCTATGAACTTGCTATCAATTAACCTCTTTTCATTCAAGAACAAGCAATTGTACTGTTTGGAAAAGGCATATAAAGACATTTATCGAATTAATTCAATCCAATCTGGACGGATCAGATAACATCTGAGACTGATTAAACCTTATAAGGTAAAAATGGGCCAACATCTCCTCCGTATCTATGCACTTCTCTAATGATGCTGGAACTAATAGGAGCAAGTTTTGGCGAAGTGATCAGGAAAATGGTCTCTAAGTTGATATTCAAATACCTATTGATCTGAGAGATGCTGTTCTCATACTCAAAATCAGTGGTATTTCTTAAACCTCTCAAAAGGAACCTAGCATCATACTTTTTTGCAAGTTGTGCTGTAAGCTCATCATAGACAATAACATCTACGCGATCTTCATCAATAAATGCCTCACCGATTTTGTTTACCATCCAATCCAGCTCAAAATAGCGTTTACTCTTTTTGCTATTGTATCCTATAGAGACAATTACGCTATCAAAAAGATCCAATCCTCTCATCACAATATCATAATGACCTTTGGTAAAAGGATCAAAAGAGCCCGGAAAGAGGGCGGTTTTCATAGATATTTATCCATTAAATGCAGAGATATCCACCCATAACATCAAAATACAAATGATCCTGAATCTCGTCAAATTGATAGCTATATTTCAGGAAGGAGGGTTTTGATCCAAATGAAATGTTTCGAATATATTTTTTTAATAAAGTCATCTCTTCGGAGTTCTGTTTCATAAAGCCCCAAATAAATAACTGTTCGGATTTAGGGTTCATTTTAAGTTCCTGAAAGATGAGCATGATGTACTTAAGAAGATCTTCTTTGTTTTTTGTCGAGAATTGATTGTAAAGGAGCAGTTGATCGTTTTCGGTCACTATGCAATGTAGTATACCTCGATCCACAAAACAATACATTCCCTTTTCTTGTACATGATCAGCATGTTTCAATACTGCTTCTATCAAAGCGCTTCCCTGATGTATAATGTGAACTTTTTTCTTTTTATAAATCGATTCAATCCAGCGACAAAGCTTTATTTCTGCTGCAAAAACATTAATGGTATTTGCACTTATCTGCTTGTAATAATTAACTTCTTCAAAAGAAGTTTTTATTTCACTATTGAGCGCTAAATAGTCAGCTACGTTTTCTTGCACAAACATATTGGCCGGAACCAACGTGAATTTATGTGTTTTCAAACAGAGTTTCACATCTTTCCAGAATCCTGCAGTAAGAAACTCGTGGTCATCTAAGATTTCCTTTATCAGCTTAAGTCTTCCATTTATGGTTTTTACCCCTCGAAGTAAATAATCCTCCAGCGCCATGCATTGATTATCTTGAGAATCTATCACCGCAAACTGTAAATCATAAATGCCCACAAGCATCACTAGAGAATAGTGATCCAATTCGTCAATGGTGAATTTTGTATCTTTTACACGATTGACTCTTTTATAAGTAGATGTATCCTGCGTAACCAAAATTTTTACTCCCAGTTACCTGCCGTAGTGACACTTGTTCGAGAACCAAAACGCAATGGTTTCTTGGTGTTGTACTCACTATCTTCATCTCTACTTGGATCTACAGGAACCGGATTTTTAACTTCAATTGCATTGACTAATAGGCCTGCTTTTGTAATCTTGTCCGCCCAAACAATGAATTTTTTCGAAGGCTCAATCCCAGGCACGTATGGAAGCATTTCGAGGTTAAAATCAGGCCATTTATTTTTTGAGAATAATGAATCCACCACGGGTCTGGTTCCTAGTGTATCAATATCCACTACTATGCTATCTTTACCGTAGGGTAGTGTAATAATGGTTTCTGTTTTTTCTGTAAGGTAAAACTTGCCAGTATCAATAAAGGCAATGAGTCTATCCCAGTCGCTTGTATATTGTCCATTTACCTGCATGTAAGCAATTTCCGCTTCACGGATCATTTTTAATTGTTCTATAATCCTAGCTTCTTCAGAAGCTATTCGCTGTTTTTCATCTATCGATGATTTAATACTGAATACCAAAAAAACGGCCAAACATATCCATACAACGAGCATGACCACAGAAATAATCTTCGTTTTAATCATTATTTAATATCTTTTAAGCTAGGTTTTTGCAATAATAAATATTTAATGCTGATTCCAGAAGTGGATTCAGGCTATTAATCACTAAAAGTAATTAAACCTCTTTGATCATCAATTTTATCTCGTGTTTTTGATTTTAAGAACGAACCATGAATAGCATTCGAGTCCAGGCGATCCAGTTCTTCTGCGTTAAAAAACTTAACTTCTGTAATTATTTGTTTCGAAGGGGAAAGTTCTGGATCCATACCTAATTGAAGATCTCCTGATTCTCGGGTTACTTGAAAGAAGTGCTCTATTGCATGATGTTGTGAATCAATAAATTCATTAACAAACAAATATTTATCAACAGATATCCTTAAGTTAGTTTCTTCTAAAAACTCTTTCTTAAGGGTTTCTTCCATGCTATCTCCAAATTCTACACCGCCGCCTGGTGGGGACCACAAATAACCATCCCTACCAATACCTTCATGCTTTAGAAGCAGGATCTTACTATTTTCTTTAAGTATTCCGCAAACCCTTACTCTCACCTTATGAGTGAAAGGTGATTTATTTTGATTTGAATGATTCAACATTAAGATTTAAGTTTCGTTATCTTTGATAGTATATAGATTATTTAAAAGATTAAAAATGAAACATTTAGTATTGTTATTCTCATTGGTATATTGTGTTGTGAGTTTTGGGCAAGATAAATCAGAACTACAAGATGATTCAGAATCATTGACAGGTCCAAAAATTTATTTTACAGAAACCTCTTTCGATTTTGGTGATATCAATCAAGGTGATAAGGTAGAGCATACTTTTGAATTTGAGAATACTGGAAATGAGCCTTTGATTTTGTCTGATGTGAGAACGACCTGTGGTTGCACAGCACCTGAATGGCCAAGAGAACCAATTGCCCCTGGAAAAAAGGCTAAACTCAAAGTAGTCTTTAATAGTACGGGAAAAATGGGAGTTCAAAACAAAGTAATAACAGTGATGTCTAATTCGGTCAACAATCCTGCTCGGGTTAAAATCATTACAAATGTTCTCCCTAAAGAATCCGGAGGTTCGCGTTAATGGTTTCTTTCTCCGAAAATTGCACTTCCTATTCTTATCATATTGCTTCCCTCTTCAAGTGCTATTTGGTAATCACCGCTCATGCCCATGGAGAGGGTTTTCATTTTGAACTTATTGTCTAATTCTCTTAATTCTTCAAATAGATTCTTAAGTGATCTGAATTCTCTTCTTATTTGATGCTGATCTGTTGTATAGGTAGCCATACCCATTAAACCCATTATTAGGACATTCTCTAATTCTTTGAAGTTGTCTTGTTGAATCATATCCAGTAATTCAGGCTTATTAAAACCAAACTTGGTATCTTCTTCAGCTATGTGAACCTGAAGAAGGCATTGGATAATCTTATTTTCATTTTTAGCTCTCTTGTTAATTTCATTTAACAATCTCGGTGAATCTACTCCATGAATGAGATGAATAAAAGGCACGATGTATTTTACTTTATTTCGCTGGAGGTGACCTATAAAATGCCATCGTATATCTTTAGGTAAAAGATCCGCTTTTTCTGTTAATTCTTGTACTTTATTTTCTGCGAAATCTCTGTGTCCGCTATTGTATGCTTGTTGAATATCCTCAATCGGCTTTGTTTTACTAACAGCTACTACAGTACAAGGCTTTGAAAGACTGTCTTTTATCTTCAGTAAGTTCGATACTACTTCACACATATTGGATAACTTTCTATCAATTAAATTTGAAGGGTTGGAAAAAGTTCAAGGCATTTTGAATGGCAATTTTAGGAACATTATTGAAGAAAGGGGTAACGCTGCGTGAAAGCTTGGAGCAGATGTATACTTCTCCGGAGGATTTACAAAAACAAGAGCTAAGAAATTTACTTATTCTATGCCAAAACACGCAATTTGGTGATGCATATGGTTTCATGGAAATTCTTTCGTCACTCAAAAAAAAGAATCCAGACTACTATAATGTTTTCAGGAAGAATATCCCCATTTTTGATTACGATAAGATTTATAAAAAATGGTGGCATTTGGCGATCGAAGGGAAAAAAGACATTTGCTGGCCAGGTAAGGTGAAATATTTTGCTTTGAGCTCCGGGACTTCGGGCTCTCCTTCCAAGCATATTCCGATCACCCGGGATATGCTAAAAGCTATCCGCAAAACTTCCATTCGGCAAATGCTAACCATGGGTAAATACGGGCTTTCTGCTTCCCTATTTTCAAAAGGCATATTGATGCTTGGAGGAAGCACAGACCTAAAAAAGAGTGGTCATTATTTTGAAGGAGACTTGAGCGGTATTACTACTTCTCAAATTCCTTTTTGGTTTCAACATTTTTATAAACCAGGGAAAAAAATTGCCAAAACGAGAGACTGGAACGATAAACTTGGAGAAATTGTAAAAAAAGCTCCTGACTGGGATATTGGTATTATTGCAGGTGTGCCTTCATGGCTACAAATATTGATAGAAAAAATTATTGATAAGTACCAACTCAATACTATTCACGATATCTGGCCAAATCTTCAAATTTTCGTTCATGGAGGTGTTTCATTTGAACCTTACAAACGAGGCTTTGAGAGGCTACTCTCGAAACCATTGATCTATATGGAAACCTACCTAGCTTCCGAAGGGTTTATTGCTTTTCAGGCAGAACCTGGAAGTAAATCAATGAGACTTGTGCTCAATAATGGAATCTTTTATGAGTTTATTCCTTTCACAGAAGAGAATTTTGATGATGATGGGCGATTAATAGGAGAGACTGAGACATTAAAGGTTGACCAAGTAGAGGAAAATATAGACTATGCATTATTAATTACAACAAATGCAGGGGCGTGGAGATATATAATTGGTGACGTGATCAGATTTACTTCTTTAGATGATTGTCAAATAATCATTACAGGGAGAACTAAATTTTTCATGAGCTTATGTGGGGAGCATCTAAGCCTGGATAATATGAATAAGGCTGTTGAGTTAGTTGAAGAAGAATTGAAGATAGACATTAGGGAATTCACGCTTTTGGGAGGTAGATCTGATAGCCTATTTGCACATAATTGGTATATAGGGACCGATGATGAGGTAGATGAAGAGATGCTGAAGATAAAAATTGATCATCACTTGAAAGAACTAAATGATGATTATAAGGTAGAAAGAGCCTCTGCTCTAAAGGAAGTAAGGTTGACTGTACTTCCTACATCTATGTTTTACCTATGGATGGAAGAGCAGGGAAGGGTAGGAAGTCAAAATAAATTTCCTAGGGTACTTAAAAAAGAAAAAGCTCAACTTTGGGAAGCGTTTCTAGATCGTCAAAATATTTCTGTCAACTAAATGCCTCCACTTCTTAACGGTCTTCTTTTCGGACTAATTTTTCTTTTCGCATTAGGTCCAGCCTTTTTTGCATTAATTCAGACCAGTCTTCAGCTGGGATTTAGAAAAGCGATTTTTTTAGCAATAGGGATCTCTTTAAGTGACACTTTCTATGTGACCATTGTTTTACTAGGTATGACGAAAATTCTTCAAAATCAGGATATTGAATTTTGGATGGCAGTGTTTGGTTCTGTTATGTTAGTAGCTTATGCAACTTATTCATGGTTCAAGACACCTCAACCTTTGAAGGGTGAATCCAATGGAAAAGAGTCTAATTATGCAAAAAACTTATTGAAAGGTCTTTTTTTAAACGGTTTGAATCCACTGATGATTGTTTTCTGGGCTACATGGGCAAGTACAGCTACCGTTAAATTTGATTACGATTTTAATGAGAGGGTATAATTCTTTGGAGGTATGTTAATTACAATCTTAAGTATGGATATAGGAAAGGCATTTGTGGCAGATAGGTTAAAGCATTTAATTACTGCTAGATTCATAAAAAGAATGAACCGAAGTATTGCTGTTATTTTACTATTGTTTATGGTTCAGATAGTTTACTTTCTATATCAGAATTACTTGTAAAAAAGCGTACTTTCAAACAAGAAAGCACGCTTAATCAAACTTAACTAACTAGTGTTTGTACGAAAAGAAGAAAAATGCTTTATTGATGCCTATAGCATAGTTTGTAGCTAAAGACTCAGTCGGATCCCTTTCATGATTTTAGATTAATTTATATAATTTTTGAAAGTTCGTCCGACTTTTGAATTGATTAAAAATAAATCGCTGGTTTTGTCGCATTCTTGTCAAAGTCTCTTCAATGGATTTCGACAACACTTAGAAAATTAATCTCAAAAACACATTTTATGAATAAAAAATTTTGTCTTTTAAGAGATGTCATTTCATAAATGCACTGACTAAATTCATCATTGTATTGTAAAACCAACAGTTTTTTTCTCAATTTGAGTTCTCAGCGGCTAGAATCAATCAATGTATAAGTACCAGGATCCAATCCTGAAATCTCGATTTTCTCATCAGCTAGCGCCTTTTCTTCCTCATTGAAGTAAAGCTTATTATATTTTTCTTCTGATGGATTGGAAACCCAAACTTTAGTGATCTGAAGAAAGATTGGTTGACCGCTCTCTATTTCTATTGCTTTTCACTAAATTCTAATTTAACATCATCTATCTGAATATAATCACTTATCCTTGGCGTGGATATTCCGGTTCTAATGATGCCACCCATTTCGGTGAAATTGTGCCAGTGATTTCGGTCGAAACTGTGCCACTTTTTGCGGAACTGCAGGACGTAGATTTCGGTTTGCTTTTACGGTTTGCTTTGTGCCATTTT
>JBCDKO010000153.1:0-11545 GCA_038746525.1 Bacteroidota bacterium | reverse complement strand
CTCTTATTCATGCGGCAAACAGCCGCTACAGAAGTGATCATGTTTTTGGACATGATTACCGCAGGCTCAAAGCCAGATGAGGGCCCAAAGCAGCTAAATGTGCGATGGCTCCTAAAATGGCGATCATCTATTTTCATATGAGGACTAAAAAAGAAGCGTTTAATCCCGAAATATTTCGGCTAAACCAAACCAAATTAAAAGAAAAACGAAGTAAAAGCCTTGAACAACAACTGGCTGCCCTAAAGAAGGCTGCTTAAGGTGGGTTAATCAAAGACAACTTCATCACTGCTTTCAATACCTCCAAAACACTGAAGAAAAACGATCAATAATAGCAGAATACCTTTAGTTCAGGCAAATAGAACCTGGCGAAGTGATACATGAGAAAATGATGCAGATGATATTTATATGGCATTTAATCATTATAAAATTTACTGATGAAGGTTGTCTCAGATCAAAAGCCATACAGCAGAATAATTGGTAGTGTAGTATCCGGAAGATTGATTTGTTTTCATAATCTAATACAACGTTTTCATAGTTTTTTTAACAAAGACAGATTATTAATATAACAGATAAAGGAGGGCAGCATTATGAATTTCATTAGCGGCTTACTCGTGTTTATTTAGTTACTTTCTCAATAAAACAATTAGCTGCGTTGAAAATACGTTGTTTTTTTTCTACGTTCATTTTTCTCAAAGTGGCAACCATCATAGACATGCGTTGGTTTTTGGCGAATGTTTCCAGATTTTCCTCTATAAATCTCCAGTAGAGGCCATTGACAATATTCTCCCAATCCCCTGATCTATAATTACTCATTTTTTTAATGTAATTAGCTCCTCCGATATATGGTTTTGTGGCAAAAATGCCACCATCTGAAAATTGGCTCATACCGTAAACATTGGGAGCCATCACCCAATCTGCCGAGTCCACATACATTTCCATGAACCATTTATATACTTCGTTGGGGTCTAGTTCGCACAGCAGCATAATGTTTCCTAAGATCATTAATCGTTCGATGTGATGCGTATATCCGAATTTTTGTGCTTTTTTGATGGAATCATCCAATGGAGGAACACCCGTTGTCCCTTCATACCAACAGGATTTCATTGTACGTTTGTGATTGAAATAATTGATATTTAGTTCCTTATCATACTCATGATAGATACCTCGCATAAATTCTCTCCAGCCAATAATCTGGCGGATGAACCCTTCTACACTCGGAAAGTGTGTGTTGTTATTCTCATAGTATTGCAAAGCTTTATCAACCACTTCATCAGGTGTGACCAAGCCCATATTAATGTAAGGTGAAAGCACGGAGTGGAAGACAAAGGTTTCCTTGCTACTAATCGCATCTTCGTAGGGACCAAAGTTATTGAAACGTTTTTTGAGAAAATCATCCAATAGAGACATCACCTGTTGGCGGCTGGTAGCCCAATGAAAGTTTTCAGAACGTCCTGGATGATCAGAGAATAACTCATCCACTAGTTTCTTAATTTCTTTCGTATGATGGGTAGTATGCAAGGAAGGTTGATCAGGTATAGCTATGTTTTTTGGTAGTTTCTTTCGGTTGTCTTCATCAAAAGACCAGTTGTCATGTAGTGGAGATTCTTTGTCATCTTCAAGCAAAATTTCCAAGTCTTTTCGTTGCTGCTTGTAAAAAACCTGCATAAATGGCTTTTTTGCTTTTTGATTATATTCCTTGAATTTCTCCTTTGTGGTGATGAATCCGGGAGAATCTACGATAGTGAGCTCTAATCTCTGCCCAATGCAAAACTTTCTGATGCGATCCTCAAAAAAATGATCTTCAATATCATAGGTTAGGATTTCTTTGATATCTGGATGAGCACTGATTGTTTCCCTGAGTTTATCTTCATAGCTTAAGTTTTGATTTTCTGTGGTAAGCCGATAATAAGCAAGCGGAAAATCTTTCTCAATCCCATCGGCGTGGGATCTCATCGCAGATAGAAACAAAATCAGCTTATGCTTATGATATCTGAAATGGGTGCATAGACCTGCATCTTCTGCCATAAAGAACAATGTATCCTGGTTGGGATTAAGTCCACTGTGATTAGAAAAGAGACAGTTTCCTAGAATAAGTGCAAGTCTTTGGTAAGCCATGCATTTTTAACAGCTTGAAGAATGAATTGTGAGAATTCTTTAGTTAATCATTAGATCAATCTTTTTGCCTTACACTTGCCTTTAGATCCTGCTTCAAAAATAAAACCACTATTAGTGGGAATGATTCCTGTCGTGAAGCGTGTTCAGGGATTTGCACCTTAGTTTTTATAGGGCACCTCTAAAAACTCAGTTCAAGAATTTGAGGTAGCATTTTTTTCTGAGACAAGACGTCAAAAACGGAGTTTAGCAGCGTTAAATCAGTATTTTGATAAGGAAGTATCAAGAAAAAGATCATCTCAAAAATTGAAAGTGGGTTTTTAGAGGTGCCCTTCATAACATGCATAGCACAGATATAAAAGAGCGTCTTCAATAGAAACATTCATTGATCCATCCACTGCTTAAATGCTGTGGCCTTCTCACTGCTTACAATTATTTGATCACCCTCAAAATGATCCATCTCTACCATTAGCTTGCCTTTGAAGTATCTATGTACTGTATTTATAAAATCAATATTGACAATGAATTGTCTATTTGCTCTAAAAAAAATCATCGGATCAAGTTGATTCAGTAAATCATCTAAGGTGAAATCAGATAAGTAAGATTTTTGACTGTCAGTAATAATATGGACAATTCCATGTTTGCTTTGAAAGCATATAATGTCCTTTGCTTTGATCGCGAGCATTTTTTCTCCTTGTTTTACTAAGAAACGTGATTTGTATGGATCACCTCCTAGTCTTATCTGGCTCAGAATTTCTTGCAGTGAAAATTGAGATAACATTGGTGGCGTTTGGTGCAAGTGTTTGTATTTCTTTAGTGCTCCTTCTAATTCCTCTTTTTTTATGGGCTTCAAGAGATAATCAATACTATTCACTTTAAACGCTTTCAGCATATATTCGTCAAATGCAGTAGTAAAAATGACGGGACATTTTACCTCTGCTTTATCAAATATTTGAAAACTGATTCCATCACTGATTTGTATATCCATAAAAGCCAGATCAGGGGATTGATGGTTTTTCATCCACTTTACTGTATCTTCTATGCTATCAAAAACCTCCATAATCTCGATGTCAGCATCTATCTCATGTAGAATTTTCTCTAACCGCCTAAATGCCGGCGCTTCATCTTCAACAATTAAGACTTTCATACCACCATGGTCAAGTCCTTTTCTTCCAACAAATCAATGAGAGGAACTGCGACCATAAAATTGGTGGCACTCGTCATTACGTCAATCTCCTTATTTCCAAGGATTTGATACCTCTTTCTGATGTTCTCTAACCCCGTCTTGGTAGAAGTATCGGCATATTTTTTACGTTGGAGATTGTTTTTGACAATCACTGACTTTCCATTTTCAA
The DNA here is from genome assembly GCA_038746525.1 of Bacteroidota bacterium. Lineage (GTDB taxonomy): Bacteria > Bacteroidota > Bacteroidia > Cytophagales > Cyclobacteriaceae > Ekhidna. The sequence continues at coordinate 8,078 of JBCDKO010000153.1, read as the reverse complement.
TGTAAATATCAATGTGAAGAGGCCTGGATTTTGATACCACATTGTGTTTAATTGCATTCTCAACCAACATTTGCAGGGTTAATGGCGGAATAGTCATCTTAAAATATTTCTGCTCAATTTTGAAACGATAAGACAAATTATCAGGATAGCGCATTCTTAGTAAGAAAAGATAGCTCTTTACAAAACTTAACTCCTCTTCCAGTTCTACCAGCTCTCGATCTTTATTATTCAATATGTATCGATACACCTCAGAAAGCTTCTCGGTAAATGATATTGCCGCGTCGGCATCTTCAGGTATGATACTGGCTAACGTATTCAAACTATTAAATAAAAAGTGAGGGCTCATTTGGTTTTGCAGTACTTCATACTGCGTTTTTATTTGCTGATTTTTTAGCTTTTCATTTAGCCTAAATTGCTCTTTCCATTTTTCAAAAAAGTAAAAAGCCTCATATCCTAGTGAAATGACTGTTGCAGCAATAAAATTAAAAGGCAAAAATTCGGTGTGTTCGGAAGGCTTCAAGAGATCTTGAAACTCGCTGACTTTAAACATGAGCTTGAGGGGCAACCCACCAATGGTCATCCAAATGATAATTCCCAAGGCTGAAAAGAGCAGCCTTTTACCTGTTTTACTTATCTCTGGAAGTACTTTTCTCAGTTTAAAAATGATAAAACAGGCACCATTCCAATAAACTGCGGTGAAGCAAAAGGCTACCAAGTACTGATACCAATACGGGTTTGATGTCATGTGCTCCGGATCAACCGCCTCTGCAATGACTGCAACAATTGGTATGCCAGTCCATCTTACTATGATTTCATTCAACTTCATCGATTACTAAGATAGGCGATCAATGTTTGACCAAACGTGCACAAAATCAACTAAAAGGACAATTACACCTCTGAAACATGAATAATTAAGGATAAAACAGATGATTATGAGTTGCGCCCCTTCTATACCCTTCACGCGTATTTTTTGCAGGCTCGCCTTAGTAGATAAGCAGTTCATACTACATTCCATTTTCACCGATAAAAGTCTGTCGTTCTTTCGAGTAAGATTAAAATGCTTAATACAATGCGACATTTACAAACCATTATTCTAGGAATTATCATTGCTTTTTTAACTATTGTCTCCGCTTTTTCTCAAACTCAAACGGTAAAAGGATTGATTTTGGATGCACAAGCAGAATATCCACTTATAGGAGCCACTATTCAGCTGTTAGGCTCCGATCCTATTCTTGGGGATATTGCTGATGTAAATGGTGAATTTGTCATTGAAAAAGTTCCTGTGGGAAGACAAAACTTTGCTGTCACTTATGTAGGATACAAAAGTATTTCTCTTCCAAATGTGCTGGTAACCTCGGGAAAAGAGGTGGTTCTACGAATACTATTAGAAGAATCCGTAGAGAAACTACAAGAAGTTGTGATTACGGCCGATGCAGATAAAGACTTACCCATTAACGACATGGCAAAGGTAAGTGCGCGTACCTTTAGCCTGGAAGAAGTGACTCGATTTTCAGGCGGAAGAAATGATGTTGCCAAACTTGCAACTTCATTTGCTGGTGTCTCAGCCACTGATGATGCAAGAAATGACATTGTAGTTAGAGGGAACTCACCTGTAGGTCTACTTTGGAGAATCGAAGGAATACCTGTTGCTACTACCAATCACTTCTCTACGATTGGGACAACAGGGGGTCCTGTGAGTGCCCTAAATACTAATATTTTGAGAACATCCGATTTCCTCACCGGTGCGTTTCCCGCAGAATACGGCAATGCCAATGCTGCAGTATTTGACGTGATGTTTAGGAGTGGCAATAAAGACACCTATGAATTTACGGGCCAGATCGCTGCTTTCAGTGGCGCAGAATTTATGGCAGAAGGGCCTGTTAACAGAAAAAATAATTCATCATTTCTTGTTTCCTATCGATACGGGATTGCAGGAGTGGCTGCTCCCGGAACAAGTGCCAACCCCTACTATCAAGACATTTCCTTTAAAATAGATTTAGGCAAAACCAAGTTTGGAAGATTTGATTTATTTGGTATAGGCGCTAAAAGCAGTATCGATTTCTTGGGTGATGAAATAGACGAAGACGATTTGTTTGCTGATCCTGGTGAAGATGCTTTTGTTGAAAGTGAGATTGGATTAATAGGATTGAGCAATACGATCAGGTTTGGCAAGAGTACGTATTTAAAAACCTCGATTGGAGCTTCTACCAATGCCAATGATTTCATACAAGATGATCGAATCCTGGATGAAAATGAAAATCTCATCAAGAAATACAGAGCGGTGAATGTTAATAATAGAGAAACCCGATACACGCTCACTTCCACATTAAACAGCAAACTCAACTCCAGATGGACTTTAAGAGCTGGCTTTATAAATGAAATGTATGATATGGATCTTTACACTGAGGATAGAGACGATCGGGTGAATATTCCTGACGCAAATAACGACTCCGTTCCGGATTATTTTTTCGTCTCTCGTGATTTTGAGGAGAGATATAATCTGGTCCAAACCCACGCACAAGCAGAGTACAAATTTTCTAATGAATTTTCAACCACTTTTGGGATTCACTCGCAGTACCATGAGTTTACAGAAGATTTTATCGCAGAGCCTAGAGTTGCAGTCAGTTGGCAACAGTCTCCTGTTCAGCGATGGAGTTTCGCGTATGGCTTACATGGTCAGTCCATCCCTCCCCCTATTCTCTTTTACAGAGAGGAAGTAGCTCCTGAAGTTTCAGTACAGACCAACGATGAGTTAGAGTTTATGAAAGCGCATCATTTTGTACTGGGAATGGATAGAAACCTGGGGCCTGACTGGAGACTCAAGGCAGAAGCTTATTATCAAAATCTATTTGACATCCCCGTGGAGCGAACTCCTTCAAGTTACTCGATCATAAATGAAGGTTCTGAATTTGAATTTGATGAAAGAGGTTCACTGGTAAATGATGGAACAGGATTGAATTACGGAATTGAAATTACATTGGAAAAATTCTTCAGCAAAAATTACTACTTACTGGCTACCACCTCTGTGTTCGAATCAAATTATAAAGGAAGTGACGGCATCTCCAGAAATACCGCTTTCAATAGTAATTATGTTCTGAACGTACTTTTTGGAAAAGAATGGAAGTTTGGACCCTCAGGACAAAATGCCTGGACATTTGATACTAAATTCACCACTTCCGGCGGAAGACCGTTCACACCTATTGACCTTACTGCAACCCGAAATAATGCCGGAAGGGAAGTATTGCAAGAAGATATTGCATTTAGTGAACGATACGGTAGATATTTGAGGTGGGATGTTAAGTTTGGTGTAAGACTAAACCGCAGAAAAGTTTCTCACCAATTCTTTGTAGATTTTCAAAATGTCACCAACCGAGAAAACGAATTTGTGAGAAGATACAATGAGGTTACAGATGAAATCAATCAAATAGAACAGATTGGATTCTTTCCAGATGTATTATATAGAATTCAGTTTTAATCTTACAAGCAGGTATCAAAGGATTTTGATTCAAAAACTCTTGGTACCTGTTCCATTTTTTAATCCTTACTCTTTTTTCTTAAATCTTTATGCGTTGAATAGCGTAGTAAATCACGTTTTCAAAAATTATAGCTAATATTTAGTAAGATACACACTGCCTAATTCTCCCGTCTTATTTGTCTGTCTTATTTGTCTGTCTATGGTTTTTTGTCTATAAACCGTTCTCAGTATCTTTCCATTAAGATCGTAGGATAGGTGGAATGTCTTCAGGTAGGATCGTAGAAAATTTTTGATAATTTAGACTAAAACAAGCATCCAAATCAAGGAATAAAAGGGTAAAGAAATTTGTAAAGCCACCCATTGAATGAATGCATCTGTAGTAAACATTACCAACAAGGTATAGTTTTTAGAAAGATGAATAAGGCAATTATTATTGGGTCAGGTATTGCAGGACTTGCCAGTTCATTGCGTCTGCGAGCGAAGAGCTATGATGTGACCGTATTTGAGGCTAATGCTTACACAGGTGGTAAGTTGCACGCGTTTGAATCTAATGGATATCGCTTTGATTATGGCCCTTCTTTATTTACTATGCCACATTACGTAGATGAATTATTCCTACTATTTAATGAAGACCCTCGGAGACATTTTAATTATATCAAAAAGGATAGCATATGTAATTACTTTTGGAAAGATGGGACTACGTTCTCTGTACCTGCAAACCAAGAAGAATTTATTTCGCTAGCCTCAAAGAAATTTGAAGAACCAAGGCAGCATTTAGAACAATATCTGCGCAGTAGTGAAAAGAAATATGATTTAACCGCAAAGCTTTTTTTAGAAAAATCGCTTCACAAACTAACTACTTATCTGAGCAAGGATGCCTTGAGAGGGATACTCAGCTCTCGTAGGTTGGATTTAAACAATAGTCTAAATAAGGTTAACCAAAAGTATTTTAATAATCCGAAGCTTATTCAATTATTTAATAGATATGCTACTTATAATGGCTCTAATCCCTACTCTACCCCAGGTATCATGTCATTGATTCCTCAGCTAGAAATGCGCTTTGGGACGTACTATCCAAAAGGTGGAATGCATGAAATCTCTCAAAGTCTATATAGACTTGCACTTAGTCAAGGAGTTGATTTTCAATTTAACTCCAAGGTAGATGAGGTGTTATACAAAAATAGAAAGGTTACAGGAGTACGAGTAGGCAGTGAGTATTATGCCGCTGACCTGGTAGTCTGCAATATGGATATCTTTTCAGCTTATCGAAGCATATTAAAAAAAGTAAAAAAACCGAAAAAAGTATTGAAACAGGAGCGCTCAAGCTCAGCCATGATTTTTTATTGGGGGATCAACAAAAACTTTGATGAGCTAGGGCTTCATAATATTTTCTTTTCGGATAATTATGAAAAAGAATTCGATGCTATTTTCCACAAACACACCTTGATTGAAGACCCAACCATTTACATTAATATCACCAGCAAAGAAGACGCTTATCATGCACCCGATGGAGGGGAGAATTGGTTCGTAATGATTAATTCGCCTGGCAACAAAGGGCAGGATTGGGAAAAACTTAAGCAATCTGCCAAACAATCTGTCACAAAAAAGCTCTCAAAGGCTTTAAACACAGATATTGAAAAATTGATCACTACAGAAAGGGTACTAGACCCGATGAGAATAGAAAAGGATACACTTTCCCATGAAGGTTCTTTATACGGCACCTCCAGCAACACGAAATTTGCAGCTTTTCTGAGACACCCTAACTTTTCTTTTTCGATAAAAAATTTATATTTCTGCGGTGGTTCGGCACATCCAGGGGGTGGCATTCCTCTTTGCCTATTATCTGCAAAGATCGTTTCGGACCTTATTCCTCCCAATGGTACGAACTAAAATTAAGATAGCTGTAGGCATTGTATGGCTATTCCATCTCTCCGGTATTATCGGAATGATCTTAGGCTATAGTGACTGGTTTCTTCCGAAAACACCTATAAATCTCATCATATGTATTTTATTATTAATCATAGCAGGAGATCTGCTTTCAGTCCAAAAGACCATTATAACCTTGGTCTTTTTCTCCTGTGGAATGTTTGTAGAGTGGTTAGGAGTAACCTTTAGCTTTCCTTTTGGGGAGTATTATTATGGCAATAATCTGGGACCAAAGGTTGATGGAGTACCTTACCTAATTGGATTTAACTGGTCTATATTAGTCATCATCACTGGATGCATGGCCTCACAGATTCATACTACCCTTCCAATAAAGATAATTTTAGGTGCTTCCTTGATGGTTTTTCTGGATCTATTTATAGAGCCAAACGCGGCAAATTTTGATTTTTGGTATTGGGTAAATGACCGGATTCCTCTAAGCAATTACGTTGGCTGGTTCATCATAGCTGCCGGACTTCATTGGATCTATCAGAAATATATGAAAGAAATTAATTTTCAGTTTTGTTTAAATCTATACCTTGCACAATTAGCATTCTTTGTTTCATTCTATGTTGAGTCAATCATTTGATTATGCCATCGTTGGTGCCGGAGCTGCCGGTCTACACCTTGCCATCCAACTTTCTTTGGATGAAGCTTTTGCTGATAAACGAATTCTAATTGTAGATAAAGACCTGAAAAATTCCAATGATCATACCTGGTCGTTCTGGGAAAACAAACCCTCAAAATGGGATAAAATAGCGAAAAAAAAATGGAACAAAGCTATTTTCTATACACATCAAAAAAAAATTGAAATACCACTTAAAAACTATCACTATAAGACCATACAATCCATCGATTTTTACCCATATGCAAAAGAAATAATTCATTCATCTGAGCGATTTGAATGGGTAAAAGACGATATAAGTGAAATAGTAGACCAGAACATTACCGGTAAGAAAGGAACCTACTCAGCAGGACATATTTTTGATAGCCGTATTGCCGAACAGTTCTTTCATGAGAAAAATGATTATATCTCTCTTGTTCAGCACTTTCTTGGATGGTTTATAAAAACACCTGAACCTGTTTTTCATGAAGAGGTGATGACTATTATGGATTATCGTTTGAAGTGGAAAGACCAGACGAGCTTTCATTACATTCTGCCATTTTCATCTACCTATGCATTGGTAGAGTTTACCCTCTTCAATGAACACCTGCTTTACGAAAAAGAATATGAGAAAATACTAAAAGAATATATCTCTGAAGTGTTGAAAATAAAAGATTTTGAGATTCTGGAAAAAGAGATTGGTCAAATACCTATGTCCACTTATCCTTTCGAGAAACATCACAAAAAACACCTAACGAAAATTGGTACGGCGGGTGGTTGGGTCAGGCCTTCTTCGGGATATTCTTTTAAAAATGCGGAAAGATATTCCAGGATGATTGTTGATAATTTAAAGAAAAAAAATATTCCATATAAAGGTATAGTAGCCCATCGCTTCCGATTCTACGACAAAATCCTTCTCGGAGTATTAAAAGAGAAAAATGATCTAGGTGAAGAAATCTTTGAGAAACTGTATACTAAACAGCCAATACAATCACTCTTCCGATTTTTAGATGAGCAAAGTACCTGGCTGGAAAATGTCAGGATCATGTTTTCATTAAATAAACCGATTTTCAGGAAAAAACTAATTGAGTCTCTTTGAAATGGCTAAGAAGGGTAATTACATTTAGGAAATGGAGTGGTTTTCTCTGAGTTGATAATTGTAAAACGCTCATTGAATTTTCTGTAACTTTAGTATTTTATGGATGTTTTTTGCTTCAACAAGCTTTGGTTAACGTGATAATGACTCGCATTCAATCTGACAAGAGTCAGGAAGCACGACGAAGGTTGGCGTTGAATGTGAACATTGTAAGCTCTTTTTTCTAGATCAAATGTCAGAATATCAAGGGATCATTCAATGAAAATATCAACTACCTCTCAAGCAGATCGTCATTTACCTCGGTGCAGATGAGCCTAAAATGAAAACTGAATTAGAACCTTACCTTATTCCGGTTAATTCAAAAATGAGCTGTTTTTCAAAATCCTCTAATTTCATTGCCTCACTTACTTTTCTAGCTTGCATCTCATATGCTTTATTTTCCCAAAGGGAAAGCAATTTTCGTTCTATTCGTCGCTCGGACAACTTGGATATAGGTATACCCAACGGACCACAACCTTTATTGGTCACTATTTTATTCCAAACGAATTGATCAGTGATGTGAGGGATAATCATTGTTGCACATCCATATTTCAAAGCAGTATGCGTAGTGCCTGAACCTCAATGGTGAATTACCGCATAGACACGTTTGAAAATCCAGTCATAAGGAATATTAGAAACAAAATATAATAGGTTATGGTCCCAATTTTTGGGTTTGATCAGTCCGCCGGCTGCCGTGTTGATAATGCTGGGGATCTGATGTGTAGTTACTAAGTTAACCAGTAGTTGGGTGTTTCCTTCCGGGTCAAGGTTGCTCATGCTACCAAACGTAATAAATAGGATTTTTGAAGTAGGCACTTAGTAAATATTTTATTTTTGATGGCGGTATTGCTTGGTTAAACTATTGTTTTTCAGTAACTTAAAGTAATATTTAACGATCAAAATTATGGAGAAAAAATACCAAAGCCTTACCCTCTTCCAGT
>JBCDKO010000152.1:0-11829 GCA_038746525.1 Bacteroidota bacterium | reverse complement strand
TCGAGATTTTTCAGTGCACGGAAAATGGAAGCATCTGCTCGAAAACCTTGCACCTATTGAAAAAGAAATTTACTAAACAGTATCTTTTGACCACATAAACGTGTTTTTTGAATTGAAAAAACGTTTCTCAGCAGGCCCTAACTAATAGAATCCTTTGCAAAACTGGATTTTTGGCTCAAATAGAGGCTTTCAGCCTTTCAAAAACGTAGTTTACTGGTCATAAATGAGGCTTTTGAAATTTTGAGTAACGAAGAGTTGAGCCAAAAGGCGGGTTTTTCAAAGGATTCTAATATCGAAAAGGCTTAGTATCCCAGCAAATCCAGGAAACCTGGAAATGATCCCTATGTTGCAAGGGATGCTTTCAGATTTTTACCGGCACCGCTACAGGGATCATTTCCAGGTTTCCCTCTCGCTGCTCATTCCTATTCTTCCAAAGAAGTGACCACCCGCAGTTCATTCGTACTTTAAAGCATCCACCGGATTGGAGAAGGTGATCTTGGTGACGGCGGAAATCACACTCAGCATTGCTACTCCCATCAATATAATAACCGCCCAAACGAAAGGCATCACTCCTAGAGGAGCTCGGTAAGAAAACTCAGTCATCCAGTTTTGCATCAGGTAGTAAGAAACAGGAAGGCCAATTAAAGTAGCTACCATCACGAGCTTAGCGAATTGTCCCAGGACCATACCCATAATGTGTACGGGAGAAGCCCCAAGAATCTTTCGCAAACCCACTTCTTTCATTCGCTGATTCAGGATAGCAATAGCCATCCCTAGCAGCCCAAGACTCGCAAGACCTAATGCAATGATGGAGAATGCAGAAAAGATAGAAAGTGTTCGCTCCTCTTGTTGGTAAAGCTCAGCAAGCTGTTGATCCAGAAATTCGTATGCAAATGGAAGCTCACTATCTACAATGGAGTTGTATATGCTTTCAATTTGAGCAATTGTTTGGGCAAATTGATTACCATCTAATTTGATCACTATATGGGCAGCGCCTCGCGGCAGAACCTTCATCACCAAAGGTTGAATATCTTGATGCAAAGACTGAAAGTGAAAATCTTTGACTATCCCAATAATCTGATGCTCGATATAGGTTCCATTATCATCCAAAATCAATTTCATTCCTACAGGGTTTTTATGATTGAGTCTCTCGGCCATTGATTGATTAATCAAAATATTGTAGAGCGAATCTTTAGCATAGGCTCGACTAAACGTTCTTCCGTCAGCGAGTGCTAATCCAAATACCTCTTCTATTCCGAAATCAACCATTACTTCAGAGGCGTCTACTCTGTTATCAGGACGATCTTCAAAGAAGTAGGAATGTTGATTGAATTGACCACCCGGCAAGCTGGAAATCAGCGTTGTTGCCTTTACGCCACTTATTCTCTCTAGTTCTTGTTGAGTAGATCGCAACATGGAAACGTCCACATTCTCGTTTGAAAGATCAATAGGAACATTTAAAGAAATTAGTGCTTCCTGATCAAAGCCCAGGTCCTTATCTTTCATAAAATTGATTTGTCTGTGGATGATAAGGCTTCCACTAATAAGCATGGATGAAACGGTGAATTGCAAGATCACCAAAGCGCCTCTGAGGCGGACTCCTCTTGAACTGGTTGTAAGTTTGCCTTTAAGAACTTCGGTAGGTTTAAAGGAGGAAAGTACAAAGGCAGGATAAATTCCGGCTAAGAGTGCGATAAAAATACAAAAACCTGTTGCCCTCAAGAGAAAACCAGATTCAAAAAGTTCTTCCGCCTCAAAACTTTTCCCGGACAAATAGTTGAAGCTATCGAGTAAAAGACCAGCCAACCCAAGAGACATTAGCATCGCCAGTAGGCAAAACAAAATGGACTCGACGTAAAATTGCAGGGATAAATTTCTTTTTATTGCTCCCAGGGTTTTTCGAACCCCTACTTCTTTTGCTCGCTCAATAGATTTGGCAGTAATTAAGTTCATGTAATTGATAGTCACAATCAACATAAGGAATAAAAGTGTTCCACTTAAAATGTAGATATAAAGAATACTTCCATTATTCTCCAGTTCCCATCGCAGATTTGAACGTAAATGAATGGAAGTAATCGGTTGCAGAATAAAGCCATGCCCAGCTGCTTCCAAAGATTCCTTTCGGTCATTCCACCAATCCAGGTACTTAGATATCCAATTCGCTAGTTTAGATTCCACCACTAAGGCATCTGTGCCTTTTTTCAATTTGATGTAGTTGAAATGTCCAAAATCAGCCCAAGTCATCCAATTATCGACAGGATTGATCTGCTTTAGCGTCAGATAAGGAATAATCGCATTAAAATGGAAGTGTGAACGTTCCGGCATGGATTCTGAAACAGCAGAAACTGCGACAGGCAGACCATTGAGCTCCAGGCGCTTTCCAATAGCAGAAGCATTTCCAAAATATTTATGTGCCAGCTCTTGAGAAATCACTAAAGAAAATGGTTTGCGTAGTGCATCTTTATCTCCATCAATGATTTTCAATTCGAAAACATCAAAAAAGGTAGAATCGGCGAAGTAGATACCAGACTCTTCATAGACGGTATGGGTTTCCACATCCTTTACCCTAATTAAATCCAAACTTAATCCAGGACCATACCATGGCGAGAGACTTACGGCCTGTTCTACTTCTGGAAAGTCATTCACCATTGCTTGTGCCATTGGATGCGGAGTCCTGGTTTGAGGATTGTCATTAGACCAGGCTACCCGAAAGATCCGATCATAATTTGGGAGGGATTGATCATAAGAAAGCTCATCGTTCAAAAAGAAATAAATAAGAATACTGCAGGTAAAACCAATGGTTAATCCCAGGACGTTAAAAAACGAAAACAGTCCGTTTCGCTTCACATTTCTGCCAAAGATTTTTAAAAAATGTTGAATCATGCCACTTTTCATTTTAAGGTTAAAAACATGATCCAAACCAAACAAACCTTGTTGAATGTGTGGTTCTTTCCGCCCGGATAGCAGTGCTTCCCCATAAGTCCGAACGTTCTTTGCTTCCCTATATACTGATGGTGTGAGCCCTGTACGGCGCTTAAATGCAGTATTAAAAGCTGATTTCGAGTTGTAACCCACTCTTGTAGCTATACTTTCGATGGTTACTTGCTCATTTGCCTTGTTTTTTAATAGTTCGCATGCTTTACGAATGCGATACTGTGCCATCAAATCCTGAAAGCTGACTTTCATGGATTCATTGAGTACTTGAGAAAGATGGTGCGTAGATGCATTCAATTCCTTGGCCAAAGCGCTCAAAGATGCATCGTTCCTTAGGTAAAATTCTTTTTGCAATACTCCCTCCAATCTATTCAGAATGGACGATTTGATCGCTGGGGTGAGGGTAGATTTTTTGTATTTATTCCCCAGAGGAATTGGGGTGAGAAAAGTAGATTCTTTAACAACCTGATAGCCCACTAGAAAAAGTATAAGCAGCATTAAAATGCATGCAGAAATCATTTGAAGTTTGGAAGTAATGTGCAGATGGCAAAGCGCTGTAATATTCAGAATGAGGAAATTTCTAAACCAGGCAATCCTATCTAGGGGATTAAGAAACCAGTCAATCCCTCTGTATAAAGATTCTTTTCTCAATATCTGAAATAAGCGTATGAGATAGCCTGCAGATAGAAATATGGAAACGATACGAACCCAGGCGGGAAGTAACCAATATACCACTCCACATAAAATAAGCGGTAAAAAATACAGATAGCTCAAGCGTGTCTTTTGAGAGATAAAATTGGTGGTATACCAATAAAGAGAGAGCGTAACCAACACTGAGAATAACCACTTAAGTGAATAAAATTCATTGAACAATGGGATAATTAAAACCAAAAGCCAAGAGAGGATTAACCTGCCAAGGTGACGAGCAGCAGGAAACTTCATCAACAACAAAACGAAAGTAAATACTACTCCCACCAATGCTTCTGCAACGATAAACACAAGTAGCCACGGTATTTGCTCGAAATGCTCCATTCTTCAATATAAAGAGACATAACTCAAAACTAATTGATTGGATAATACTGACGATATTCCTATAATTGGATGTGGTAGTTCACGTTTTTTGAAATTTTATTAATTATTCCAGTCATCAAAATTGTCACAAACAAGCAAATGAAATATTACATTATAGGATTGCTTACTTTATTGTGTTTAAAAGGCAGTTCCCAAAGCAGTTGGAAGTTTGATCATATAACTACTGACAATGGCCTCTCCACCGGAACGGTAAACTGTGTTTTTAAAGACAGTAAGGGATATATATGGATAGGTACATTAGACGGCCTCAATAGGTACGATGGGTACTCAATTACTGTATACAAGAACAAAAAAAATGATACTACCAGTATCACCGGCAATATAATTACAGCCATTGCTGAGGGCCAGAACGGGGATATTTGGATAGGAACAAGATCAAGCGGTATAAATATTTTTGATTGGAAAACCGAAACCTTCTCACAATTAAGTAAAAATAATCAAGCTAAGATCCCTGGTGGAGCAATAAAAAATATCGTATTGACAGAAGATGGCAGACTTCTTTTTGGTTCTCTTGAAGGAGGTCTCTGCATCTATGACTATCGCGACAACTCGCTAACCAATTTCACAGCAAGCATGGGAAAGGGCAAAGGGCCAACAAGTGATATGATATTTTCTATTATTAAAGCCTCACCCCATGAATACTGGATCAGTAACCACTCCGGAATCATTGATCTTTTTAATATAAAAAGCCTAACCTTCCAGCATTTTACACATGATGCTAATTATAACATTGCTAAAGCCAGCAGAAAGCCTCTTTATGAAGATGCAGACGGATTTTTATGGATTGGTACGGATGGATATGGACTTATAAAATTCCATCCTGAGACCAATGAACAAAAGATTTACACGAAAGAAAACAGTGGACTTTTATCTAATATTATCACCACACTGTATGGTAGCGCGCAGCACCTTATATATATAGGTACCAATGGCGACGGAATAAATATACTTAATCCTGAAACAGATCAATTCAACTATCTAAAGGCAAGCCTGCTAGATCAGCAATCGCTAACAAGCGACGCCGTATATCAAATTTTTGAAGATGATTTAGGAGTCATTTGGGTCAGCACTTTTCGAGGAGGTGTAAACACTTACAGTCCGTATAGATCCAAATTTAAACTGTATAAGCAGATTCCTTTTGAGGATAATAGTTTAAGTTTTTCGTCTGTCCTTGATGTGTTAGAAACTTCTGATGGGTATATCTGGATAGGAACCGACGGCGGTGGCTTGGATAGACTTGATCGTAGGACAGGCGAATTTGAACATTTCACGCATGACCCTAATGATCCTGCTTCGATTAGTACGAATACGGCTACTTCGTTGCTTGAAGATAGCCAAGGCTACCTGTGGGTAGGTACCTATGCAGGTGGAGTGAATCGCCTGGATAGAAAGACAGGAAAATTCAGGAGATTTCTTCCTGATCCTAATGATCGGAACACAATTAACAGCAGCAACGTCTGGACCATCTTCGAAAATCCTGCAGGTATCATTTGGTTCGGGTTGTTAAATGGCGGGTTAGATAAATACGATCCTATCACCGATCGTTTTACACATTTCGAAGCTGATGGACAACGTGGAAGCCTGAGCAAAAATGAAATAATCACCGTGCTCAAAGATTCTAAAAACAATTTTTGGATCGGGACAGAAGGTGCAGGATTGGACTTATTTAATGAATCTACCAAGACGTTCACCAACTTCCGGCATTCTGATGGTGACTCTACCACGATTCTACACAACAATATAAGAACATTGTTTGAAGATTCTAAAGGACAACTTTGGATAGGCACTGAAAAAGGAGCCAATATTATGAATACGAACGATCAAAGTATCATTAAAGCCCCTGTGAATGAGCTTTTGCCTGGTCTCGTTATAAATGGCATACTAGAGGACAGCCAAGGAAATTTATGGATTGCCTCTAATAAAGGATTGAGTAAATATAATCCTACGGAACATATCATTAAAAATTTCACCAAATCTGACGGTCTGCAGGGCAATGAATTCAATTACACCTCCTCAATCAAAACCCGGGACGGCACCATGTATTTTGGGGGAGTGAAAGGATTGAATTCATTTAAGCCATCCGAAGTGAAAATGAGCACGTTTGAGCCCAACGTGGTGATTGCAGATATTAAGCTTTTTGATCAATCCATCTCTAACCTGGTCAAAAAAAACGGAGAAAAGCTATTGACCACCTCTCCGTTGATGGTGGAAGAACTAACCCTCAAGTACAACCAAAATGTATTGGAAATCACGTTTGCTTCGCTGGATTTTACTTCACCTCAATCTAATAATTACCGATACAAGCTAGAAGGTTTTGATCAGAATTGGGTTTATACAGATGCCAGTAAACGTTCTGCTAACTACACCAATCTAGATCCGGATGTATATACATTTTATCTGGAGGGCACAAATAGTGACGACATTTGGTCATCCAAAAGCAGAATGCTTACCATCAAAGTGTTGCCACCCTGGTGGGAAACATGGTGGTTTAAGACATTGGTATTTTTTTTAATTATCGCCGGGGCATTCGTATTTATTCGGTCAAGGACCATCAGGCATACCATGCAGAAAGAAGTGTTAAACCAAAAAATAGCCGAAGCTACCAATAAGGTTTATGCTCAAAATAAAGAACTTATCATCGAGCAGAATAATCTCAGTGAAGCAATAGAAGAGACTAATAATGTAATCAATAAGGCGGTAGTTTCAGGGGATTTCTCCGCCCGGATAAGTTTGGAAAACAAAACAGGCGAATGGAGGAGGCTCAGTGAATCCATTAACACATTATTCGATTCTATTGTACTTCCCTTCTCTCGTATAAATGATGTGATCAATGCCCTGGCTAAAAGTGACCTCAGGCAAAAGTATGAGTATGAAGCAAAAGGCGATATTAAGCATGTGACGGATAACCTTAATCAAGCCATCGATCGACTGGCTGAGCTGCTACTCACCGTAAAGGATAATACAACGGCAATTGGACAAGCTTCGGATGAGATGCAGTTGAGCAGTCAGGAAATGATGGTAGGAACCGGAGAGATCGCCTCCTCTACCTCAGAGCTAAGCAATGGTGCGCAAGAACAAGTAAGGCGAATTGATGAAGCTTCCAGTACACTCGAAAACATTCTGAAGTTCTCCTCCAACATGGGAGACCAAGCTCAATCCATCAATCAGGCCGCTGAGAAAGGGGTGAAGATCAGCGAAGGAGGTCAAGTGCAAATGAATCAGATGGACCACAGCATGAAAAAAATGCAGCAAGTCTCCACAAAAACCAACGTATCTATCGGAGCCCTAAAAGAAAAATCCAACAAAATATCCGGAATCCTTAATTCTATAAAAGAAATTTCAGTAGAGACCAATATGCTGGCGCTAAATGCAGCCATAGAAGCAGCTAAAGCAGGGGATGCAGGAAGGGGATTTGCAGTAGTGGCCGATCAAATCAGAAAACTTGCTGAAAACGCCAGTAATTTTGCGAAGGAAATTGAAAATATCATATCGGAAGTGCAAGGTTCCATTATTTCTACTGAAAAACTGATGGACGAAATGAATGAAGATATACAAGGAAGCGTAGCAGCCTCCAACAATGCTTCTCAGTCTTTTACACAGCTTGCAAGCTCTTATTCACAAACGTTAAACTTATCCGAACAGATTGTTTCCTACACCGATCAACAACTTGCCAAAGTAAAAGAAGTCGTACAGCTTATGGAAAGTGTTGTTGTAATTGCCGAAGAAGCGGCCGTTGGAACAGAGGAAATAGCCAGCTCCTCTAACCAATTAAGTGCAGGAATGACCGTATATACCGATAAAACAAAGAAAGTATCTTCAATCATTGAATCCTTAAAAGAAAAGATGGATCAATTTAAGCTGATAAAAGAATAGCTGGTGTAATAGTGGTCTCTGAAATGGGGTGAAAAGTAGAATTTCCAAGCAGCAAGGTGAGTTGAGATTTAGCCCGAAAATTCAGGCATCATTCATTGAGATGATCTGACACGTTGAATAGGAGGCCATTGATTTCGAATGAGAGGACAACATCGTTCCCCAAATTTGAGGAATCAAAAATCATTCAATTGGATATTCAACTACTGCAAATCAATTACTTGAATTAAACCGCTACTATTTGTGGTGAACAATGCGGATAAAAATACGAGAAAAAGAAAAAGCCTTTGTATAGCTCATAAACCAGGATTTCTTTTTTCTCAGAACTACATTTAAACGACATTGCCCGATCTCATAAAAATTAAGTCGTGGCGCCACCACAGCTTGAGCCTGCGCCAGCAGTACATCCATAACAATGTTGATTTACGATAATTTCCCTGTTTTCTAGGGAACGAATGTTAAAATCAGCAATATGTTGAGGTCCGTTTACTTTTAGTTCCAGCATCTGATTAAAATCACAATCATACATGTAGCCATCCCATCCGATACTGATTGTGCTGCGGCACATTACTCCAATCGCTGCCGAAGGATTAAACGCGTTCACTAACTCATCCATATAGTCTTCATACTTTTCTGTTTTCACCAGATATTCTAAAAAGCGACTTATTGGAAGATTAGTAATACAGAAGAGTTCATTGAAAGTGATTCCAAATTCGGCAAGTTTTTTCTTAAATTGTTTTTGGAGTGCGGTTTGATCACCTGGCAAAAAAGCTCCCGCCGGATTATAAACCAGGTCCAGTTTTAGGTTTGGATCTGTTTTCCCGTAACCTGCTTGGTTCAACAATCGCAACGCCCTAATGGATTTTTCAAAGACGCCATTTCCACGTTGAGCGTCCGTTCGTTTGGCATTGAAATAGGGTAAGCTGGAAACGACATTAACCCCATGCTTTTTGAAAAAATCAGGTAGATTATTGAATCTTGGGTTTGCAAGGATGATGGTCAAATTGCAGCGAACGATGATTTTTTTGTTCAACTTGCTCAATTCCTCTACAAACCACCGAAAGTGAGGATTCATCTCAGGAGCCCCTCCGGTAAGATCTACGGTGGAGATATCGGTTCCTTCCAGCGCATTGAGGCACAGTTGCATGGTCTCTTGTGTCATGATCTCTTTCCTGTCCGGCCCTGCGTCTACGTGGCAATGTGCACACACCTGATTGCACATTTTGCCCATGTTAATTTGAAGAATATCCAGGTGGGAAGGTTTAAGTGGATCATGTCCGATTTCATTTAACCTACTTTCAAACGAAGGAATATTGATGGATTCATGATCCTCCAAAACTTGTATCTGACCTGTTGATGTGGCCAGAGGATGTTTCTTTCTTTGCAATGATTGCAGCATGTTACATCAGTTTTTCTTTTACCTGATTCATCATCTGAACACCATGTACCAAAGAAGCCCCTCCGCGAATTGCCCCGGCAACATGTACTGCCTCCATCATTTCTTCTTCCTCAACGCCTTTCTCCAGCAGATCACTTGTATAAGCATCAATGCAATATGGACATTGTATGGTGTGTGCTACGGCTAAGGCTATCAGTGATTTCTCCCGAGCCGATAAGGCTCCTTCTTGAAAGACTGCCGAGTAGTAATTGAAAAATTTATCTCCTAATTCTTTTTGCCATTCAGTGATTTCACCAAATTTTTTTAAATCTTCAGATTTATAATATGTCTCCATTTTCCTTTTTTTGAAATAATTGATAGAATGCCACCCGCTCTTGCAGGTGGATTAAAAATAAAATTTACTTTGACGGGATATTCTGAGATGACAGCTACTAAGGTCCTCTTCGATGGATGAAAGCTACATAAAGAGAGGTAGAGGACCAGACGATTTGATCTTGTAATGATCGAAGGATAGAGAAAATGGAATGAATTAACGCCCTTAGTCCATGCGATAAATTCCAATATTCCTGAAGATCGGTTGCATCATTCAAATCCGCCTTTTGCCTCAGCCATTGCATCCGAATTTTGAGTCCGGAAGCATAGTTTTTGAAAGAATATTGAAGACCGCAAGATTGCCAGTCCAAACATTCAAAAAGATTTTTATTAAATGATTCTTTATTTAAACCGATTAAATAAGTGCCTCCTCTAAAATCTGGCCCAAGGATCAAGTCATTTGTCCTGAGTAAGTCTCTTGCGTTTAAAAGGTCCCCGCAACTCAGATCTGCACAATCATTACCTACGATAATTATTGATTTGAAACCTTTTGAAAAAATACCTCCTATTGCATTGGCAAGCTTTTCTCCAAAGCTACTACCATGCTGATTTTCTTCTGTAGAATGGATTACCGGTAATCCTGATGCTTTTACCGTTTTAATCATTCGTTTGTTGAGATGAGATAGTAGTTTGAAGTTCTTGCTCTTCCCTGATAGCAGGCTTTTAAAAGATATTTCTTCACTCACCGACCGTGAAAAAACCAATATAGCAGTTTCACCATAAATTTGCATTAGAAAGCTAATTTAAGCTAAGGGCTTAGTTACTAAAAATACAGATAGCAAGGATTTACATTAAATGTCTGCTATCCATCTTTCAGCTATTTTTTTATACCATACAAGCGAATTCATATGGCTTTAAAGACTTTTGTAAAGATCAGTGCCGTGAACAACCTCAGTGATGCACGTTATTGCGCTGGAATGATGGTTGATATTATTGGTTTTGATATAGATCCGACTTCAGCTAATCGAATAAGTCCGGAGGACTTTAAGGAAATTACAGAATGGGTCGCCGGTGTGAAATTCGCGGGAGAGTTCTTGCATTCATCAAAGGCCACCATTGTTAAGGCTTTGAATGAATATGTTATCGACTTTATTCAAATTGAAGATTTCGAGCAGGTTGAAGAAATTCACCTGCTCGGCAAGCCTATCATATTTAAAATGCACATAGATAATGCTGAGGATGTAATGAAAATAAAATCGAAGCTTAGTTATCTGGACGAATTAGTGAGCATAGTCATAATGAAATGTAGCAACAAGGATGTGTTTGAAAAGATCGATGCCCAGATAGGATATTACAACGGAAACCTTAAGCTATTGAAAGGTTACGGGCTGGAAAATAATCAACACCTGGAGAAGTTCCCTGGATTGGAACTAGAGGCATTAAAAGAGGATAGGCCTGGCTTTAAGGACTACGGCCAGGTGATGGATGTTTTGGAAACCATCGAAGAAGATTAGCAAAAAATGTGAAACCTATGCGGGCAGAGTCGATGCATGTCATTGAGGATGTTCGTATGGCCTATGTCAAGTACTGAGGCTCTGGAAAAAGGATCTTTTTCTTCTTTAGGGCACCTCTAAAAACCCACTTTCAATTTTTGAGATGATCTTTTTTCCTGATACTTCGTTATCAAAATACTTATTTAACACAGCTAAACTCCGTTTTTGATGCCTTCTCTCAGAAAAAAAACGCTACCTCAAATTCTTGAACTGAGTTTTTAGAGGTGCCCTTTAATATTTTCGATTAGCTTTTGAACATTTGTCTTGCTTTTTCTGGATATAGGTAACCACTGGCAGAAATCACTATTTTACAGGTATTTTCAAGATGGCCGAAATCGGAGCTATATGGTCACTACCCCCTAAAAGAAGCGAAAATTTCCCCTGGTTTAGGGGAGAAAATAAGGCTTATTCGCTTACTTACAATCCTATTCAGGTAAATAATAGAACCCTTTGCAAAACTGGATTTTGGGTTCAAATCGAGGCTTTGACGTAATTTTCTTCAAACAAGGAGTAAAAAGGTCCAAGCAGGGATAATGTTTCATTCTTAGTTGGAATTTAGAGGGTTTACTATGCTGTGCTTGAATGTATGTTTTGGTTTTGTTCTACTCTTTTCATCTCCTCTATGAGCTTCTCTCTCATGGTCTGCAGGTGTTTATAGTTCACTACTTT
>JBCDKO010000151.1:0-11836 GCA_038746525.1 Bacteroidota bacterium | reverse complement strand
CGATGGCCGAACGAATTAATGGTAAACTCCAAGAAATTAAGATGACTGCTAGAGGATATAGATCCTTGGAAAACTTCAAAAGTGCTATCCTATTTTTCCACGGTGGACTTGACCTAAACCCACACTAAACTCAGTAGAACCTTTTAAGCTACTTAAAAGCTTACAATATAGGGTTTTCGGAGCGTACTCATGAAAAGAAAGCACTCCAGAAGCCAGATAGAGCAGTTTAGGAAGTAGCTTAAGATTTACCTTGTAAAACAGGAAAGAATCAATACATTTATCTTTCTAATGTGCCTACTTAATGAAACTTTCTCTCTACCAAGTTGATGCGTTTACTGATCACTTGTTTGCAGGCAATCCTGCAGCAGTGGTTCCTATTGAATATAAGTGGCCCATTGATGATGTGCTGCAAAAAATTGCTATTGAAAATAATCTTGCTGAAACGGCCTTTTTCCAAAATCAGGGGAATCACTTTCAGCTAAGATGGTTTACTCCGGAGTTTGAAATAGACCTCTGTGGTCACGCCACCTTAGCTTCTGCGCATGTCATTTTCAAGCATTTGAATTACGCCAGCGATACTATCATTTTTCACACAATCAGTGGAGAACTAATAGTAACAAAAGCTGATGGATTACTTCAGTTAGATTTTCCTTCAAGAAAACCTGAAAAAGCCAGTATGAGTATAAATCATATGAAAGCGATCAGTATTCAACCGAAAGAAATCTTGAAGTCCAGGGACTATTTCTTGGTTTTCGATACAGAGGCAGAAGTGCAATCATTAAAAGTAGATAGTCATTTGCTTAATCCAGAGGATTTCAATAAAGGGGGAATCATTTGCACTGCAAAAGGGGATAATGTCGATTTTGTATCTCGTTTCTTTTTACCAGGAGCGTCTGTTTTTGAGGATCCGGTAACGGGATCCACCCATTGTTCGCTCATACCTTACTGGTCCGAAAAGCTAGGTAAAGACGAAATGATTGCCTGCCAACTGTCAGAAAGAAAAGGCTACTTGAACTGCACTGATAATGGAGATCGGGTCCTGATCGCAGGTAGTGCCATTACTTATTTAAAGGGTGAGATCAATTGTTAATTAATATGATTAAACATTTTTTCTGAAAAGGCAACAATGTTCTGAAGTCTTTTTCTATTACAATATCTCTACAATATGCTTGGCAATCCTACCTGTCCCATCCAAAATCTGGTGTCTACACGAGGTGCCTGAAGCGAGAATAATCGTGTCTTTCTCCGCATTCCTTACTTTAGGAAAAAGCACCAACTCTCCTATTTTCATAGAAACTTCAAAGTGTTCTTTTTCATAGCCAAAGGAACCGGCCATGCCGCAGCAACCACTCGGGATCATCTGCACATCATGTCCGGCAGCTCTCAATATTTTTTTGGTCGGCACCATAGAAGAAAGCGCTTTTTGGTGACAATGCCCGTGTATTAATATTTTTTTCTTACTCTGAGAAAAATCCTCCGGATCTAACCTTCCCGCTTCCAATTCTTTTCCTAAAAACTCCTCTATTGTGAAGGTGTACTCTGCAATTTTTACAGCATCATTTTTCAAATCTCCCCGCAACAAATCAAGGTATTCATCTCGAAAGGTAAGAATAGCAGAAGGTTCTACCCCAACAAGACAGGTATCTGAGTTTATGATTGAAGAGAAGGTTGATACGTTTGCTGTCGCATATTCTTTGGCTTCATTAAGAAATCCCTTGGATAGATACGCTCTTCCGCTGGGACGGTGATCTATGGCAATCACTTCATAGCCTAACCTACTTAATAATGTGATGGCTTTTTTACCAATTTCAACGTCAAGATAGTTTGTGAATTCATCGAAAAAGAAATAGACTTTCTTTTTATGCTTTTGGTGCAAAGGACAGAACTTGTGGTCAAACCATCTACGGAGAGTGGTTGAACTCATTTTAGGAATGGATCGCTTACTTGCAAATCCTAAAATTGGTTTAGATAGGTTTCTAGTGAGATTGTAAGCCCACGGGATAGCTTTGAAAGCTGAAATACTTTTAGTATAATTAGCGATTAACGTAGTTCGAAGTGAAGGCTTGTTTTCTCTGTATGATTGGTATTGCCACTCTGCTTTAAGCTTCCCCATATCCACATTGCTAGGACATTCTTTTTTGCATCCTTTACAAGAAAGGCATAAGTCCATCACCTCTTTTATTTCCGAATGAGCAAAAGGATTCATCTGCTCCGATCTGGTAAGCATTTCCCGAAGGATATTTGCTCTGGCTCTCGTGGTATCTTTCTCGTCCCTTGTTGCCTGATAGCTGGGACACATTGTTCCCCCAGTCAGTTCGGATTTGCGGCAG
Organism: Bacteroidota bacterium; assembly: GCA_038746525.1. Taxonomy (GTDB): domain Bacteria; phylum Bacteroidota; class Bacteroidia; order Cytophagales; family Cyclobacteriaceae; genus Ekhidna. Next base: position 9,506 of record JBCDKO010000151.1, on the reverse strand, counting down.
TCCCCTGAACCATTGCAGAGTTCTGCCGATCTTAAAATCCCTTGATCTTTGGAGAAATCCAGTACCGTGGCAAACTCCCTGGTGGTTTGATTTTCTTCGTAACGAAGCGAGGTATCCATGGGAGCCGTGTCAACGATTTTACCAGGGTTGAAAATATTAGCCGGATCCCACGCTTGCTTTATGGATTTGAGCAATTGATAGTTTTCTTTTCCGATCATCTTAGGTATAAACTCCCCCCGCAACCGCCCATCGCCATGCTCTCCTGAAAGCGATCCGTCGTATTGTTTTACCAAATCGGCGATCTCTTCAGCGATGACACGAAAAAGCCTTCTGCCGTCTTTGGTCTTTAGGTCTAAATAGGGCCTTAAATGTAATTCTCCGGATCCTGCATGCGCGTAGTGAACACTATAAAGTTGATGTTTATGTAAAATTTTATTAAAGTCTGCGATATAGTCGGGTAGTTGCCTCACATCTACAGCAGTATCTTCTATAACCGGAGCTGGTTTAGCATCTCCTGGAATATTCGAGAGTAAACCTAAACCTGCTTTTCGAAGCGACCAGACTTTTTTGATGTCATCTCCTTTGACCACTGGAAATCGATATCCTAAACGTTTTTGACTTAACTCGGCCACTAAGCTCGAAACTTTCTGTTCGGATAATCTTTCTGTATCACTTATGATTTCAACTACCAGGATGGCTTTCGGATCTCCTTCTACAAAGAAACGATTTTCAGCTTGTTCCAAATTTCTCTTAGTGGCTTCCAGGATGTAATGATCCATTAACTCGCAGGCATGCGGGCTGTATTGAAGTGCTACTAAATTGGCTTTCAGCGCCTTATCAATACTTTCACAATGGATACAAACAAGCCGTTTATATTGGCCTGGAAGTTTCGTAAGTTTCAGTTTAGCGGCCGTGACTAAAGCCAACGTGCCCTCAGACCCAGCAATAAGAGAGCAAAAATTAAAAAGCTCTCCGTTTGCATTGAAAGGTCGCATTTTTGCTAAAAGATCAAGAGCATATCCTGTATTCCTTCGTTGAATATTGGGTTTAGGAAAGTCCTGCCTAATGCGTTTTAGATTGCACTCTTGAGATAGAATCTTAGAAATATTCTTATAGAGTTTTTTCTCCAGTTCTCCGGATCCTTGAAATTCACTTTCCTCTTTAAAATGCACCGCTGAACCATCAGATAGTAATGCCTTTACTTCAAGCAGATGTTCGCGAGTGCTACCATAAACTACAGAGTTGGCCCCACAGGAATTGTTGCCGATCATCCCACCGATCATCGCGCGATTAGCTGTAGAGGTCTCCGGAGCGAAGAAAACACCATATTTTGCCAGTACTCGATTTAATTCATCTCGCACCACACCAGGTTGAACCCATACAGAACCTTCCCGGAGATTAATTTCAAGAATATTGGTAAAATGTTTTGAGACATCTATTACAATCCCATCCCCAACTACTTGTCCGGCTAATGAGGTTCCGGCCGTTCTGGGAATTAAGGCCGTCTTATTTTTATGGGCGAATTCTATGAGCTTTTTAAGGTCATTTTCACTTTTAGGAAGGGCAACTGCTACTGGAACCTCGCGGTAGGCTGAGGCATCAGTAGCATAAATACGTTTTATCGCTTCATTGGTGAATAACTCTCCTTCCAAACCCCTTCTCAGTACCTCAAAATTCATGATTCGAAATTAACCAAGGATTCAATCGAAATAATAATTTTCTGTTTTTATGTAACCTTCAGAAATTACCTCAGTTCCCTCGTCAGAATATGACTGATGGACCAATTTGAAGACCACAACTTAATGTTGAAAGTAAAAGAAGGAGATGTGGGGAAACTGGACCTTTTGTATAAGAGATATAGCCGTCGATTTTTTGGTTTTTTTTACGGAATGACTCGAGACAGTGCTACCAGTGAAGACCTTGTCCAAAATGTCTTTATGCGTATTCTTAAGTATAAACATACCTACAAAGAAAACGGGGACTTTGAGTTTTGGGCTTTTCAAATGGCCAGGAATGTTCAAAAAGATCATTATCGAAAGAATAAAAGATATGCTTTTCAGGAAGATATGAATCCTTACGAAAGGCAGTTAAGCGAAACAAAGCACAGAGAAAAAGAGATGGAAAAATCAGATGAAATAAGTTACTTGGAAAAGGCTCTGGCCAACCTTTCAGAGGAAAAGCGAGAGCTTATTGAATTGGTCCGATTCCAAAAAGTCAAATACGCGAAAGTAGCTGAGATGTTTGGAGTATCTGAAAGTGCCATTAAAGTAAGGGTACATAGGGTTCTGAAAGAATTAAAAGCGTCTTATCTAAAACTGGACATGTAAATATGGAAAAAAATAAAATTATAGAGTTATGGCTAGACAAGTTATTAGGTGAGATAAGTGATGAAAATGAAAAGGCACTCGCTAAACTACTTTCCAAGAATCATAAATGGACCCAAGAGTTACAGGAAATAGAGCACACATGGCAGCTTTTTGATAGGATTGATCGGCCGGAGCCTTCCCTTTTAATGGATGCAAAGTTTGAAGGGATACTTGCAGCATATCTGCAAAAGAAGGAATCAAAAACGTCTTTGTTAGATACCATTCGCTTCCGTGTCTTGAAAGGGTGGCAGGTTGGAATAGCTACACTTCTTATCGGCCTACTTATGGGCTGGTGGTTGCTGCCCTCCCAGGATCAAAAGCAAGACATCAAACAACTCAGTCGAGAGATACAGAGCATGAAAGAAATGATGATGCTAACCCTGATAGAACAACCAAAGGCGCAAGAGAGAATACGCGCAGTACATTTAGCTGCAGAACTTCCCCAAGCAGATGAGAAAGTTATCCTTGCGCTCATCACCACATTAAATCACGACGAAAATGTAAATGTACGATTAGCCTCTTTGGAATCATTACTTAGCTACTCAGAACGAGCTGAAGTTCGTCGAGCGCTAATCAATGCTCTGAAAATGCAGGAGTCGGCATTGATGCAGGTGGCTATTGCTGATGTTTTGGTACAGATCCAGGAAAAATCTTCATTGGAAGCTATGGAAAACGTAAAAGAAAATGTCGAAGATGAAATGGTAAAGCAAAAACTGGAGCAAAGCATACAATCTTTACAACAATCCTAACTCAAACTAAAATGACAAATATTGGAATAAACGCAGACTTAGAATCCTTCGCATACCAACCGCAGGATGAATTGATCCGTCAATGCGGTTTACTTCGAATTCCATGTATACAAGTGAAAATAAAACGATATACACATGAAAAATAAATTAAGTATACTATTTATGTTGGCGGTTTTGAAATTAGCGGCTCAAGACTTTAGCGAACAGATAGCAGTACCTCTAAGCAATCCAGGAAAGCAGGGAGTGCTAGAAGTAGGCTTGGTTAAGGGAAATATACTGGTAAATGCCTATGAAGGAGATGAAGTAGTCATCAAAGCTACATCAGGGTACTCTGCGGATAAAAACGATGATTGTATGAGTTGTGATGATGACCACGATCGTGATCGAGATCGAAATCGACCTGTTCCTGACGGCATGAAAAGAATTTCCAGTAATCCGATTGAGTTAAGTGCCTCTGAAAAGAACAATATGATAGAAATAGAAACTAATTCCTGGTCTACTCGCATCAACCTGGACATTAAAGTACCGAGCAATTTTGACCTTAACGTATCTACTGTGAATGGCAGGGTTGAAACCTCAGGAATCAATGGAGTGCATGAAATTTCATCCGTGAACGGACCAATCGAGATGACTAACGTTGGAGGCTCTATTCTTTCTAATACCGTTAATGGGGATATAATTGTCACGTTTACAACACTAAACTCCGAACAACCTATGTCATTCGTTACATTGAATGGAGACATAGATATTACATTTCCCAGCTCGGTGAGGGCAATTGCTAAAATGCGAACAGACCAGGGAGAGATTTTTACAGATTTCGATATGAAGATCGACCGATCTAAGCCTGAGGTGAAAACGGATGGAGATGAATATAAGGTATCGCTCAATTCATGGGTTTATGGTAAAATAAATGACGGTGGTCCTGAATACACATTCAAAAGCATGCAAGGAGATATCATTATTCGCAGAAAATAATAATACTGCCAATAGCGTTTGGCTATTATCCAGCAATTTTATAAAAATAATAATGAACGATAATATTTATTCTAGATAAAATGAAATTTTAAGTATTTAGTTTATTTTTTGAATCAGATTAAAATAATTAGCCTTTTTTTAATTAAAATCATTAATTTCTGTTGATTTTACTGAATTCACTACATTTTTGCGTTCGTTTTTGATCTAAGGAAATCTTATTGATTTTTTTAGTTCGAATGATTAGGTCGTTCATATGATTAATATGAGACGAGCATTTAAAATAAGAAATTCTAATTGCTCAACGACCTGAGTTACACCAACTGAGCCTAATATAATATATGGAAGGGTAGATCTTTAGTGGGAATTTCCACTCTAGACAATTAATAGTGGCCTTTAAACTTACAACGTGCATGAAAGGAATAGATTTTTTAAGTGAATTGATTCAAGAGGAGTCCTCAACCCATTTAACGAAGGTACCATCGGGTTCCGTTTTATCTTCTGAGTTGGTAAGCCAATCGTCTCCTGAAGTTATTTCTCAATTGGGGAATAACCTTCTCACAATCAATAATTTATGGATGATGGTGGCCACTGCTCTGGTTTTTATTATGCATCTTGGTTTTGCAGGTGTTGAAGCCGGTTTTGGTCAATCCAAGAACACCGTTAATATTCTCTTTAAAAACACGCTAACTCCAATTATAGGGATACTTACTTATGCTCTTATAGGATTCAATCTTATGTATCCCGGATTTGCGGCAGAGGTTGGTGAAGAATGGTTCGGTTTTGCAGGTTTTGGACTGGAAATGTCAAAGTCTGCGGATATCTCAGCAGGCTATGCGAATGGTGGATATACGTATTGGACAGATTTTCTTTTCCAGGCCATGTTTGCTGCAACTGCGGCTACTATTGTCTCCGGTGCGGTAGCCGAAAGGATTAAACTAAATGCCTACTTAATTTTCACTTTAATTTTCATTGGTGTGGTTTATCCGATCATTGGAAGTTGGAAGTGGGGATATGGTGTATTAGACGATTGGGGCTTTTATGATTTCGCAGGGTCAACATTGGTACATTCCGTTGGAGGATGGGGAGCACTGGCCGGAATTATTATTCTTGGTCCTCGACTAGGAAAATATGAGAACGGAAAAGTAATAGATAAACCAGGGTCAAGTGTTCCACTGGCTGTTATCGGTGTTTTTCTTCTCTGGTTAGGATGGTTTGGCTTTAATGGAGGCTCAGTTCTTTCTGCAGATCCGGGATTAGTTTCTTTCGTATTGGTTACTACTTCTCTTGGCGCTTGTGCCGGTGGTCTGGGAGGTTATCTTACTGGATATATTATTTTCAAAAGATTAGATCTGGGAATGGTACTAAATGGCATCTTAGCAGGTCTTGTGGGAATTACGGCAGGAGCAGATGTCATTGAACCGCTCAATGCCGTGATTATTGGTTTTATTGCAGGAATATTAGTAGTCATATCGGCGACTACACTAGATAGACTTAAATTGGATGATGTAGTAGGTGCAGTCTCAGTGCACTTGGTTTGCGGAATCTGGGGTACGCTGGCGGTAGGTATTTTTTCTATAAATGAAGAACACTCGTTTATCACTCAATTAAATGGTGTTTTAATATGTGGTTCATTCGCGTTTGTTTGTGCCAGCCTGATTTTTCTTTTACTTAAACACACCATGGGCATTAGAGTCTCTAAAAAACATGAAGAAGAAGGTTTAGATAGCCATGAACACGGAATCAGAGGATACACTATAACGACAGAATAATACATAATAAATTCAACATGACAAAAAGTAAATTAGAATACATCTGGCTTGACGGATATAAGCCTACACAAATGCTAAGGAGCAAAACACTAATAGTAAAAGACTTCAGCGGCAAGCTCGAAGAAGCTCCTTATTGGTCTTTTGATGGATCATCTACAGAGCAGGCAACAGGAGATGCTTCAGATTGCATTTTGAAACCTGTGAAAATAGTTCTGGATCCAGGAAGACGTCAAGGATACTTGGTAATGTGTGAAGTAATGAATGCAGACGGCACTCCACATGAATCTAACGGAAGGGCTACCATTGAAGATGATGGTGACTTTTGGTTTGGATTTGAGCAGGAGTATGTCTTGACAGATTTGGAGCATATGCGTCCTTTAGGGTTCCCGGCTGCAGGTTACTATCCGCCTCCGCAAGGCCCATTCTATTGTTCTGTAGGAGCAGAGTTTGTAGTTGGAAGAGACATAGTGGAAAAACATCTAGACTATTGCATTGATGCCGGACTAAATATAGAAGGGATAAATGCTGAGGTAATGAAAGGCCAGTGGGAATATCAAATTTTTGCTAAAGGCGCGAAAGAAGCAGGCGACCAGATTTGGCTCGCCAGATACCTTTGCGAAAGAGTAGGGGAGGAATATGGTGTTAGAATTAACCTGGAACCAAAGCCCGTGAAAGGTGACTGGAACGGATCTGGAATGCATGCCAACTTTTCCAACGAGATCATGAGAACCTGTGGGGAGGAAAAAGTTTTTACTGAAATCTGCGAGGAGTTTAGCAGATATGTTCCTGATCATATAGCAGTATATGGTGATAAAAATGATGAGCGACTAACAGGTTTACATGAAACTCAATCCATAGATAAATTCTCCTACGGTGCCTCTGATAGAGGCGCTTCTATTAGAATTCCAATCAGCACTATTGAGAATGGATGGAAAGGAAGGCTTGAGGACAGAAGACCCGCGTCTAATGCTGACCCCTATAAAGTAGCGGCTGTCATCATAAAATCAGTAAAGTCCGCTGGCCATTAAGGAAAATAGTAGAACAAACACTAGTTCTAAACGATAAATGATAGGCTGCCCCTAATGGGCAGCCTTCTGGACTTTGGCCATTGACTAGATAAATTCACGTTTGATATTATTTTGAATAAGGAAAAATGCCTGAAATACTTTGTATTAAGGCATTTTTTATAATTTTTATATCTAGTTATATGGCTAGATTATAAATAATACAAGATAGGGTTTCCAACTAAAATTTAGCCCATCAAAAGAGCAAAAAGTGAGCAGTGGTACATCAATTTTCCTTCTGCCCTCGCACAAGCCATGGAGTTTGATCGTGGGGAAATGGTCGAATGGCTCATTGACGATCATCAACGGCTTGTTTTGACTAGAAGTGATGAGGCGGTTGCCGACTTGAAAAAAAACTTCAGAACAAAAAGTTTCCTTGACAGGGGAACTCGACAAGCTTTTGGCCAAAGGGGCAGGTGCTTTCACCCACCCAAAGATTGCCCAAAGGGTTCGGCAATTGGCTTATGGTCATTTAACCTCTCTGGGGCGTCACACCATCTCAGGGATGATAACGGCTAGCGGCCGTCAATTCATGGACTGGTCTGCGGCTTACCGCTTGTTCAGTGAGCAGCGCATAGATGTGGCTAAGCCCCAGCAGGTTTGCCTGGATCGTGCGGTGGAAGAGGTAGCGGCTGACTAAATGATTGTTGCCCACATGGATGATACTATTTTGAAGAAAACCGGTAAGAAGATCCCAGGTACATCCTGGCGGAGAGATCCGCTAGGCCCTCCTTTTCATACCAATTTTATTTGGGGGCAAAGGTTTATACAGCTATCGATGAGTATACCTGACCGGCAAGGACCTGCTCAGAGCCGAGCCATTAGGTATGCATCATGGTCCTACACCCAAAAAACCTATCAAAACAGCTACAGAAGAGAAATACAAACCTACAAAGAGGTCAAAAAACAGTCGCGGCTCAGCTTGCAAGGGAGCTTGCAAATCAAGGCATTGAGGGAAAAACTCGATGAACAGGATCATCAGGATCGAACCTTGTGTATGGGGGTGGATGGGAGTTATACCAACTCCACAGTATTAAAGAACCGACCTGAAAGAACCGTCTTGATCGGGCGAATCAGAAAAGATGCCAAACTTTATAAGACCGCAGACCCATCGCTGGGCGGGAAAGGCAGAAAAAAAGTATACGGAGACCTGCTCCCCACTCCTGAGCAGATCAGACAATCAGCAGCTTATCCATGGCAGCAGGTGGAAGCCTGGGCGGCAGGCAAAAAACACCCCTTTGATATCAAAGTAGTCAAGGACATCAAATCCAGAACCGCAGGGCAACATCACCTCTTACAACTCATCGTAGTTAGCCCGCTTGCCTACAGGCTCAATAAGTCCTCCAAACTACTGTACCGAAAACCAGCCTACTTGATCTGTACCGATAACATCATGGATGCCCAAACCCTAATACAGCACTACATATGGCGTTGGGAAAATCGAAGTAAATATCCGAGATGAAAAATTTTATTGGGATGTGGACTGGCGCAGGTCAGAAATGAACACTCAACTGCCAATGTACCTGCTTTTGTATGCACCATGTATGCGTTCTTGTTACTGGCTCATATCAAAGCTTTTAAGAAAAATGGTGAGGATAAGAACGGAGACTTAATACTCCCCAGACCCAAGTGGTACCCGGCCAAAAAAAGCAACGCTTCACAACCGGAGACCTGATCAACCACCTTAGAACCGAGTTATGGGCCAAAGCAGTGGGGTGTGGCAATTTCTCCGGCTTCGTGAAACAACAACATCAAACCAAAAGCCGGAGAAATACAACCAATGATATGACCGGGGCACTATTCTATAGCAGAAAGATAGGTAAAAGTGCCAAAGTCCAGTAGACTGCCCCTAATGGGCAGCCTTTTATCTGCTTTTATCTAAATGGAATCTACAAAAGCAATGAAACTATAACAGAATACAAACTATGATTTTAAGTTTTAATGAAATTGAATAATATTTATCTTTTAAAACATATGCAATACAGCTTGTAGAAATTTATAGAACTGGTAAAAATTTCTCGTTACTACTCAGCTGGGTCAATGAGCTTCACTAACTCACTCACGGAGAAGTCATCGCCTTTGATGGTAAGTGTATGCGGGGTTCCTATGACCTCCAAGACCGCAAATCAGCCATTCACATGGTCTCCGCTTATGCAAGTGAACAACGTCTATGCCTGGGACAATTGGCCACAGAAGAGAAAAGTAATGAGATCACCGCTATTCCCAAACTGTTGGATACCTTGATGTTGGAAGGAGCGACCATTACCATTGATGCCATGGATTGTCAAAAAAACATCGCCAAGAAAATAGTCGCCAAACGAGCCGATGACCTCTTACAGGTAAAAAACCATCAAAAAGGTCATTTAGTGCAAATAGCGAAGGTCTTTAGCCTCACCCCTGGAACAGAGGTCCATCAAACCCAGGAACTAGATCATGGGCGAGTGGAACAAAGGACCTGTACGGTTATCGAGGACCTCACCTTGCTGGATGACGACCAGGGATGGCCGGGTTTAGCCACCCTCATTCGTATAGAAGCCCGGAGAATGGAGAAACCAACCGGCAAAACCACCACCTCAACCCGAT
>JBCDKO010000150.1:0-11890 GCA_038746525.1 Bacteroidota bacterium | reverse complement strand
CTGTACTGTGGAGCGTTCGCTTAGTGCTTCCAGCACTACTTTCGTCTTGAATTTTGAGGTAAACTTTCTTCTTTTCATTTCAGTAAATTTATAGGGTTTAATAATCCTTAACTTACTGTCCGATTTTTGGGGAGTAATTCACTTCATGGAAGTAAACTCTAACCAGTCGCTCGCTTGTAGCGAGTGACCATCATTTTTCTTTTTATTCAATGGTCATTCTCATTCAGATCATATGTTATATTCGTCACTCGGCACAGCCGAGCGACTGGTTAGGCCCATCCATCAAGTGAAAAGCGGCGAGACGTTGAGTAAGATAGCCCCAAAGTATGGGATAGGTTGGAAAACACTAGCAACCCACAACAACATCCAGTCTCCTTACACGATCCAGCTAGGCCAGGAACTGAAACTGCCCGAAGGTGCCACCATCCCGGAAGGCACGGCAACGTCCACTGCCAGTGAACAAGGCAACAACAAAACAACAACTGTATATGAGCAAATAGATAGCGGCATGCTAGTCCGCGAAGTGTATTTGGTGGTGGAGACAGCCAATCTGCGGGGCAAAAAGGTGGACATCGAGATCTTCGACCAGGAAAAGTTGCTGGCTGAGGACGATGAAATGGCTATCAAGGTGATAAGGGATGACCAAGAGACAGATTGGATCAATGCAGTCAAGATAGACGATACGGGCAAGGCCATCGTGAAGGTGAAGCTGCGCAAGAAAAGTGATGAGGACTACAAGAAGCAGCAAGAAGCCATTTTGTAAATACAGTGGGTTTGGATGAGGACATGATTAGGCGGTAGTAAAGTATCAGGAAAAGAAGAGCGTAGAGTAGAGAATGAGCAACAGCGTTTCGACTTTTAAAGCCCCCTTTGGGGGTTACTCAAAGCCCCCTTCTAAGAAGGTGGCTTTTTATTGCGTTTTCACTAAAATTTCAAAAATAGATTCAATGACTATTTGTGCATCGAAATTTCAAAAAACATGCTCTATGAGCTAAAAACATCGTTTTCTTTCAAAAGATACTGTTTTCTTAGAGACACTAAATATCAATCTCTGATAAACTCAATCCAGGAATCAACTCAATCATTATCACTTTCGGTGCTGCCGGTTAGCTCTTCTTTCTCTAACCCTTCTAGCTCTTGTTTTTCAAGTAATAAAAAGTTTTTTAGTGTATTATGAAATTGGTTTTGGGCCTCCTCTTCTGAGAGGTTGAACATACGGGCATATATTTTATTTTGGTATGTCTGAAGTGTTCTTAGATATGAGATTATGGAATCTTGCTTTTCCATGAGGTTATTAGCTCTAAACGCCATGAATCCAAAACCTTCGTGAGGATTGTTATTATCTCGCTCCATCAAAATGTACTCCACACCATCTACTGTTATTTTAGTGAAGTGAGAATCATCAAAACGATCTTTTACAGGTCTCGGCATAAAAGCTTCTCCCTCGTTAATGTCGCGGTTGCTGCAACTTACCAGGCATGAGATAATGATAATAAGGTTGACCGGGTTTTTCATTTCTTGTCCTTTAATGCTCCCTCTTCTACGCCAAAAATCTTTTTTAGCCGCTTAAATGCCTTTCCACTTAAAATGATGATGAGATAATCTCCAATATTGATTTTTAGGTCACCAATCGGATTTTTTATCAACTTTTTGTTACCAAATTTATCCCGCTTGGTAATGCCAATTAAGATAGCGTTGTATTTTCTCTTGAGATCGAAAAATACCTCTTCATAGACTTTCCCAACATATGGATTCTTGGCAGTTATGATCAGTTGTTTTATGTCATAGTCGGTATCTGATTTCGCATAAGACAGAATGGATTCACTGTACGTAGCCACATCTGGCTCAAACATGTAGGAAGCCAGAAGTTTGGATGATATTTCTGTGATGGAAATGGTATTGGCCACCCCAGCAGAAAGAAAAGTATTTTTGAGATCACCATTTTCTAATGTCACCACAAAACCCGTAGTTGGAAATATTTTTTTTATGTTAAGTACATATACCAGCTTTTCGGTATCATCTTCTAAATTGATGAAAGCAATGGAAGCCTGTTCTATATTGGACTTCCTGATCAGATCATAATTATTATAATCACTGAAAATGACGAAAATACTTTTGCTACTGTATTTTTCTTGGATGAGTTCTACATCATCTTTTTTATTCGTAATTACAGCAACTTTTCTGCCGACACCTACCAATTGATCCACTACATGCCACCCAAAGTCATTCCATCCGATAATTACAGCATGGTTTGTAAAGCTTGTTCCTGAATATCCAAGCTTTTTATTTTCTCTGATTGTTGTCATAAGCGTAGTAAGTTGTCCTATCAATAAACCGAATATAAAAATACTAGTCAGCATGAGGAGATACCCGATGGCTCTGCCATATATTGTTCCCGGGAACAGATCTCCGTATCCTACCGTAGTAAGTGTTGCGAGTGAGTACCAGAGAGCGTTAGAATAGTTTGTAAGATTAGATTGCTGACTGTCTTGTTCTACTTGTACCAAAGTCCACACCAAAACCCCATAGACACCTATTACAAAGAGTATAATAAGCAATATTCTCAGCCGGGCATTTTTTTTTAAGTTTGAGGGCATAGGGTGAAGGTATAAGTCAAATATAGTACAAAGATCAAATTAGAAATTTGATAGAGGGCATGTCAATGGTTGTTTAAGTAGTCTGAAAGCTCCGATATGGTATGGATATTCAAAGAATCGGCATGTTTTGATCTCATCATCAATGCAAACGTATTATTGAAGCCTAAAGAAGGTAGTACTTCAATTGTATGTCTGTCTCTTAAATCCTGTTTTACCGTTTCATAAATCTCCTGTGCATTACTAAAATCCTTAGCCTCATCGGGACTCTTGCCTAACAGCACTAAATATGCTGTTCCGGTATATTCCGGGTAGATATCAATTTCTCCCAATCGTAGTGCATCAAAAACCAGTTTAGTCCCTCCAAAGCCGAGCTTTAGCGATGTTTTCAATTTGGTCTTATTCTCAATGATTTGCGCAAAGAGATGCGCAAGTAGAAAGTTTTCTGTAAAAGCTTTAGAGCCTATAATAATGTGAGGATTATCACTTCTTCCTGCATTTTTATTTGAATAAATATTCATAGATCTAAGAAAATCATGAGCCACTTCATTGAGCGGTTTTTTCAAGCCATCAACTTGATAGTTAAGTTCTGCCATCACTGAATCGTTAATGGAATGCTCCAATACGGCTATTGCATTTAGCAACTGTGGATATTCCTGAGCAGTTGTCCCATTTACCAATGGAATAGCATAATAGGGAGGGAAATAATGCTTGTCGTCAGTCAATGATTTTAAGTCGAACTCTTTAATGCGTCCATCTGTACTAAACCCATCTATTACATCAACATCTCCTTCAAATAGCGCCCGATACATTAAAGCTATTTCCATTTCCCGGATTTCGAGAGGTAGATCATAAAGAGAATCTAAGCCGATATAGCCATCTTCTCTTTCAATAAACTCAGCGTTGAAACCAGCTACTAATCGTTCTTCATTTATATTATTTGATTGATCCAGATATCCAATCAATAAACCGGCTATAGACATAAATAACACCATCCATCTGAACATCTTACTTCTGTAGTTCTTTTGGATCAGTCCGATAAATCCATCTAATAGAATAGACAATAATGAAGCTGGAATGGCTCCTGCCAGGATCATGTTTGTATTATTTAGAGAGATTCCTCTGAATATGAATTCCCCTAAACCACCAGACGCAATCAACGCACACAAGGTAGCTAGACCTACGTTAATAACCGTAGAAGTGCGAATTCCTGCCAGAATCGTGGGGAATGCGAGTGGAAGCTCTACATATTTTAACAATTGAAATTGGGTCATACCCATTCCAATGGATGCTTCCAGGACAGCAGGATCAATGCTTTTAATACCAGTATAGGTGTTCCTGACTATGGGAAGCAGGGCATAGAGGAATAGTGCAATAATGGCTGGGATGGTACCTATACCCACGATAGGAAGCAGAAAACCTAGCAGAGCCAAACTGGGTATGGTCTGAATGATTCCTACAAAACCAAGCGTTACGAAAGCCATCTTTTCAATTTTTGTGATAATAAACCCAATCAAAACGCCAACCACTGATGCAATGAACATAGAAATCAAGGTTAGCTTTACGTGCTGAGTGGTTTGATCCATGATCTCTTCCCCGTGTGATATGATAAACTCCCACAAATTCATATCTTACTTTTTGAACAGATGGGATAATGCTTCAGATTTGTTTTTAGCGCTGATCGTTGGATCTTCCAGATAATCCGTAAGGGGTATCCCTTCAATTTCCGTGAGGTTAAGCGATATGATGAGTTCATCTTTCTTCAGAAAAGATTTTACAAAATCATTTGCGGGGTGGATGAGAAGTTCTTTAGGTGTTCCAATCTGCTGGATGACCCCTTCATTGAGTATCACAATTCTGTCTCCTAACTTAAAAGCCTCCTGTATATCATGAGTCACCATCACAATCGTTTTGTTATTCAGATCCTTCAGATGGAGAAAATCATCTTGTAGTTGATTGCGAGTAATGCTATCTAAGGCAGAGAAAGGCTCATCCATCAAGATCACTGGTGCGTTGTTGGCCAGCGCACGAGCAATACCAACTCGTTGCTGCTGTCCACCACTCAATTCAATAGGATAGCAATCCATCATCTGATAGGGAAGTCCTATCAGTTCAAGTAGTTCTGAAAGTTTTTCCTCAGAAATTTTTTGGCCTTCCAGTTTGTTTACAAGTCCAATGTTTTCTCCGATGGTCAGGTGTTTCAGCAAACCTACATCCTGGATTACATAACCAATACTTCTTCTTAGATGGTGACTCGGTAGCGAATTATTCAACTGTCCATTGATCAGAATTTCTCCATCATCTGGTTCAATGAGGCGATTAATTAGTTTTAATAAAGTAGTTTTTCCACACCCACTGGGGCCAAGCAGGATGAAGGTTTCAGCAGGATGAATGTTAAATGAAATATTCTTTAAGATGACTTTTTTGCCATAAGACTTTGTGATATGTTTTAGCTGGATGGATTCGATAAACTATTTATTAAAATCTCTCAATTTTATCTGGGTTAGCCTTCTTTTGGTATCTAAAGGGAAATCCCCTTTCATCATCCAGTCATAGAAACTGGGTTCTTTGTGCAAAACCTCGAGTACGGGCTTCCCTCTGTGTTTACCAAAATTGAATGTTTCCACTCCATCCTTAACAATCATTCTACCGGCAAGGTCAACTCGGTTGGTGGTCGTCAAGCTATGTAAGATGCCCATCTCGTTTTGAAGCGTCTCCAGAGGCTTGCCCAAATTATCGGAAACCACTTGTCCTTCGTATTTTTCTACTTGTGATATGAGTACTTCATACGTAGCTTTTGTGTCAGCCATGGCCGAATGAGCATTTTCTAGTTCTTTATTGCAGTAGAATTTATAAGCCGCAGTCAGATTGCGTTTTTCCATGAGATGAAAAATCTTTTGAGCATCCACAATTTTTTTATTTTCTATTTCAAAATCTACGTTCGCTCTCAAGAATTCTTCTACCAGCATAGGTACATCAAATCCTAGCACATTGAATCCAGCTAAATCACATCCTTCAAGAAAGTGTGCCAGCGATTTCGCAACTTGTTTAAAAGTTGGTTCATCTTTTACATCCTCATCATATATTCCGTGAATTAAGCTTGTTTCATTCGGGATAGGGATGGTAGGATTCAGTTTTCGACATTTTTCATCAATCGTACCATCGGGTAAGGCTTTCACCATAGCAATCTCTACAATGCGATCCTTAGAAATATTTGTTCCGGTTGTTTCTAAATCAAAAACCACCAGAGGATTTTTTAAATTAAGCTTAAACAAAATAGTGGGTTAAAAGAATAAGACGTTCCTTCATTTTCAAAGATAACACAATGCTCTTAAGAGCTTGAGCATGCATGTGGATAAGTGGGGATAGTTTGTGGAATAATTCAAGAGATTACACTCTCATTCACTAGTAAGTTTGTGGATATTTCAAAAGCAGAATTATTGTGTGAATTATGGAAGATGCAAAGTCAGTTTTATCAGCAAAGAGTAGGAGATTAGGTGTTTCGTCATTAGGTGAACATCTTGGAAAACTTCCCCCTCAAGCTGTTGAGATTGAAGAGGCGGTGCTGGGCGCGTTAATGTTAGAGCGAGATGCGCTTTCAAATGTCATTGATATCCTTCATCCAAAGAGTTTTTACCGTGATACTCACCAGGAAATTTATTCAGCTATCGTTGACTTGTTTAACGATAGCCAACCTATAGACATTAAAACAGTTACTCACCAACTACGCAAGGTTGGGAAGTTAGAATTAATTGGAGGTGCATACTATATTGCTGAGCTTACGACAAAGGTAAACTCTGCAGCAAACATCGAGTATCACGCAAGGGTGATCGCTGAGCAATCTATTAAACGAGAACTGATCCGAATTTCTTCGGAAATACAGAAAGATGCCTACGAAGATACCACTGATGTCTTTAAGCTGTTAGATCGGGCAGAGCAATCCTTATTCGATGTTTCGGAATCACATATTCGAAAAAATTATGACAAAATGAGTTCGTTGATGCACCAAGCCATTGAGGAGATTCAAATAAGAAAGGATCGAAAAGATGGACTAACGGGTGTGCCAAGTGGGTTTTCCGCCCTGGATCGCGTAACTTCTGGCTGGCAGCCTTCAGACTTGATAATCATAGCAGCAAGGCCCGGTATGGGGAAGACGGCTTTTGTGGTTTCAGCGCTGAGGAATGCAGCGATCGATTTCGACACTCCGGTGGCTATTTTCTCGTTAGAGATGTCATCTGTTCAGTTGGTCAACCGTCTTATTTCTGCTGAAGCAGAGCTGCCCGGCGAAAAGATAAAAAAAGGGGACTTGGCAGAATATGAATGGGAGCAGATGATTCACAAAACACGTAGATTGTCAGAAGCTCCCATTTTTATTGACGATACCCCGGCTTTAAGTATTCTGGAATTACGTGCGAAATGCAGAAGACTAGCTGCCCAGCATGGGGTGAAATTGATCATCATAGATTACTTGCAGCTAATGTCCGGGGATACTAGTAAGGGTGGAGGAAACCGGGAGCAAGAGATTGCATCTATTTCAAGAGCATTAAAGGGAATTGCCAAAGAGTTGAATATACCTGTGATTGCACTTTCTCAACTAAGTAGGGCGGTAGAAACCAGAGGAGGAGATAAGCGGCCTCAATTGTCTGACTTGAGGGAGTCAGGTTCCATTGAGCAGGATGCGGATATGGTAATGTTCTTATATCGACCAGAATATTATGGATTAGATACGGATGAGTCAGGGATGCCGCTTCAAGGCCTTGGGGAGATGATCATTGCCAAGCATAGAAATGGTTCTCTGGATAAAGTTAATCTCAAGTTCATCGGTAAATTCACCAAGTTTACAGATTGGGATGGGGATCAGGACAATGAGGAATTCGGCTCTTTTCTAACCGTAACCTCTCGTCCCTCTAGTTCCGATTTTACTATTACGCTTCCAAGTAAGGCGAATGAAGACAATCCACCTGAGGATGATGCACCATTCTAAAGATCATACATTCTTACAATTAATCACTACCTAGTGTCCCACTTTGTCGTTTTGTGCAGTTCTTTGTCTTGATTTATTTTTTACTAAATTTTGTTACTCATTAGAATTCTTTGCAAAACTGGATTTTTGGCTCAAATCGAGGCTTTCAGAATTTCAAAAACGTAGTTTACTGGTCGTAAATGAGGCTTTTGAAATTTTGAGTAACGAAGAGTTGGGCCAAAAGGCGGGTTTTTCAAAGGATTCCATTATTTTAGAATATTTACGATCTCGGTCATCTCGGTTTGTGATCCTGGTTTACAGGGATTAGTCCTTAGAAAATATGTTGATAAAAATATTGAAAAGGGCAATTATTTCAAAAGAGCAGGAGCTGCTCTAACCGGTTGAAATGTAATGTCTGCAATCGAATTGGGCGAAGGATTAGTGAATGTATTAAATTTATTAAGAGAAAAGAACCAGTGGTGAAAGAGAAGTCTTGCAACTATCCTAACCTATTCTCTCCAAACATGGAAATCTGTTTTCTATTTAGCCATTATGCCCTTATCTTAACTAAAAGGCATTAATTCATAAATATAAATTGGGTTAGCAAGTTTTTGATTTTCGTATTCTTGTCATGAGTAAAAGCATATTTGCATAAATGAAAGGATTGGCATTTTCTAGTATGAGAGTCGGCAAAAAATATCGTTTGATTAACTATGGTGAAAAAACTGATTTTGTTTTAAAAGAAGTTTTTATTGGCGATGAATATAAACTTCAAGATCTTCATTCCATGGAAGAATTTTTTATGAGTGAATTAATAAAATATGGAAAAGGGGAAGATTTCGAATTAAGAGAAATTCGTAATATTTAAGCCTTACATGAAGCGAATTCTGGTTTTATGTGGTGGTCAGTCACCAGAGCATCCAATATCTATAAGGTCTTGTAGAAACATTCTTAATGCGATTGATCGTGAAAAATATATGGTCACGGTTGTTGGAATTTCACGAACTGGAAAATGGTTGCTGCAAGATGAGAAAGATATTGCAGATAATATAACCATCCAAGGGGCAAATATCGAGATTCGCCCCGGACGTTCTGATTGTTTTTGGAGTCACGGTATTTCACTCGGAAACTTTGATGTCATATTTCCAGTATTACACGGGCCTAATGGTGAAGACGGTACCATTCAAGGGTTACTCCAGCTTCTGGACATTCCTTTTGTGGGGTGCGATTTACTGAGTTCATCTATTTCTATGGACAAAGAAGTTGCTAAAAGACTACTTAGAGATGGTGGTGTAAACGTATCTAATTGGATTACTTTGAAAAATCCTCGTAAAATTCCCTCCTATGAAAGTATAGTAGAACGTTTATCTAAAGTTGTTTTTGTCAAGCCATCCAATATGGGGTCGTCGGTTGGAGTATATCGAGTATCTGATCGAAACGAATGGGGGGCTGCTCTTGAAGATGCCTTTAAATATGATCGAAAAGTGCTGGTAGAAGAGGCGATAGTGGGGAGAGAACTGGAATGTGCAGTATTAGGAAATGAACGGCCAAAAGCATCCGGTGTAGGCGAAGTTAGATCTGGCGGTTTTTATTCTTATCATGAAAAATACGAAGATAGTTCAGAGGCCCAGCTAATCATTCCAGCAGAAATAGATCATAAATACCTTAAAAGCTTGAAAACCACAGCGATTAAAAGCTATCAAACCTTAGAATGTAAAGGAATGGCACGTGTTGATATGTTCTTAACAAAGAGTGGTGATATCTATGTAAATGAAATCAATACTATCCCTGGATTTACAAGCATAAGCATGTATCCAAAGCTTTGGGAAAATGACGGCTTAAATTATTCTGAATTAATAAGTCAACTCATTGAGTTAGCTATCGAGCAATTCAATACTAGAAGAAATTTACTTGACTTAGCTAAGAGTAATGTTTAATCGGAAATAAGTGATTGATCCACTTTAAACAGCTCTTTGATTATTTGGGTTTGAGAGGGAGTGCTTTAAAGATAAGATGGAAAACCCTCTAAACGGCTCATTAAATTATTCTTTTACTAATTGAAGTGCTTTCACCCGAAAGGTGAAAATAGTTCAATTGAAAAGATGGATCAATCAGGTATAATAAAAACACTTAAGGGCACCTCTAAAAACTCAGTTCAAGAATTTGAGGTAGCGTTTTTTTCTGAGACACGACGTCAAAAACGGAGTTTAGCGGCGTTAAATAAGTATTTTGATAACGAAGTATCAGGAAAAAAGATCATCTCAAAAATTGAAATTGGGTTTTTAGAGGTGCCTTTAAAGGGATTTAAAACTTGCGCCCCTGTTTGTTTTAATACCCCGCTGCCTGTCCGTCTTTACGGCTTTCGGAGGCTCCATGGTAGACCTTGTTTTCATTATCCCATAAAATAGCCTGATATCCACCATAGATGCCACGCGCTATTCCAACTTTATGACCTTTATTCATCAGGCCACGGAGCGTTGAATAGGGTATGCCAGATTCAACTCGTATCAGGCCCGTGTCCTCTGTAGTTCTGCCCATGGGGCTTGCTCCTCCTGTATGGTCCCAACGTGGGGCATCACCTGCTTCCTGTAGATTCATGCCAAAATCAATAAGATTCATAACGATTTGCGTATGGCCCATGGGCTGAAAGTCGCCCCCCATGACTCCAAAACTGACATAGGGATTACCATCTTTTGTAATAAAAGCGGGAATTATGGTGTGAAAAGGCCGCTTACCAGGCTCATAAGTATTGGCCTGCCCAGACTTAAGACTGAACAATTCACCACGATCTTGCAGCATGAAACCCAATTTTGGTGGCGCCATACCTGAGCCCATACCACGATAATTACTCTGTATTAATGATATCATAGTGCCTTCACTGTCCGCCGCAGTCATGTAAATGGTCTCTCCCGCTGAAATAGCACCTGCAGAATATTCTCCTGCTCGAGTACCTATTTGTTTTCTTCTATTTTCGGCATAATTATCAGAGAGCAATTGCTTAACGGGGACGTCAAAAAAATCCATATCAGCATAGTATTTTGCACGGTCTTCAAAAGCGAGCTTCTTAGCCTCAGTAAAGAGGTGTAGGTGTTCCGTACTTCCAAACTCTATAGACGAAAAATCATATCCTTCCAGTACTTGTAACATTTGAAGCGCCGCTATACCCTGGCCGTTCGGAGGCAGCTCCCAAACGTCATATCCTCTATAATTTATAGATACAGGTTCCACCCATTCTGATTTATGTGCTGCGAAATCTTTGGCCGAGAGAAAACCACCTTGTTTTTTTATGAAGCTTCCTATGATTTGGGCAATTTCTCCCTTGTAAAAAGCATCTCGTCCGCCTTGAGCAATTTTTCTATAGGTGTCAGCTAAATACGGATTTTTATAGATTTCTCCTTCGTCGGGCAGTTTGCCTCCATTCTGCGATTTGTAAGTATCCTCGATATTCGGAAAGCCTTTTGATTCAAAAAAGGGTATAGTACGCTGTATGTACCAGGCAATGAGTTCAGTCAATGGAAACCCCTTTTCTGCGTAATCGATGGCTGGAGCAAGAATTTCAGTCATGGGTTTTGATCCAAACCTTTGGTGGAGTTCAAACCATCCGTCCACTGCACCAGGCACACTGACAGGTAGCGGCCCATGAGACGGAATTTTTTCCAGCCCCTGTTTTTCAAAATATTCCAGGGTGAGTTTTTCTGGTGAGCGGCCACTAGCATTGAGGCCATACAATTTTTTGGTCTTCCCGTCCCAAACAATAGCAAAAAGGTCACCTCCGATGCCACATCCCGTAGGTTCCATAAGACCCAATGCAGCATTTGCTGCAATAGCGGCATCTATGGCATTGCCACCACTTTTAAGGACATAGAGTCCGATCTGGGTAGCCAAAGGGTGGCTTGTCGCAACCATTCCGTTTTGACCCAATACCTCAGAGCGAGTAGCAAAAGATTCGCCGGTAATTCGGTCTTGGGCAATCGAACATTGGACAATAAAAACTAGAAAGAAGTGTGAGAAAAATTGTTTCATAAAGCAAGGTTGTAAGAATAAAATCTAAAATAACAATATTATTTCGTAAAGTCACTAACAGACAAAGTTATCGATGTATTACATTGAAATGACTCTGGCTTTTAAATCGAAAATAAGATTACTCAGATTAATGTAGAAAAATATAAGTCTATCGAAGTAGGAACTTATATAAATAGGGCTTGCTGAGAAAGTCACAGGTGTATCAGATACTAGGCAGCAAGGTGAAGATGTATGCTTATACTTCGATCCGCAGCGAACGACGTAGCTGATGTACCTGTGACTAGTTGAAAAATCTCGAAATCGAGATTTT
>JBCDKO010000149.1:0-11895 GCA_038746525.1 Bacteroidota bacterium | reverse complement strand
CTCGGCAGTCGCGGGAAGGGCTTGGTAAGTGTCCGGAACGCCTCGGCAGTTGCCGGAAGGGCTTGGTAAGTGTCCGGAACGCCTCGGCAGTTGCCGGAAGGGCTTGGTAAGTGTCCGGAACGCCTCGGCAGTTGCCGGAAGGGCTTGATAAATGTCCGGAACGCTTCGGCAGTCGCGGGAAGGGCTTGGTAAGTGTCTGGAACGCCTCGGCAGTCGCCGGAAGGGCTTGGTAAGTCGTCGGAAAGGTTTAAACCAGGCAACGTCATTACAAGTGCAGCAAATTAAT
This sequence comes from Bacteroidota bacterium, assembly GCA_038746525.1. Classification (GTDB taxonomy): domain Bacteria; phylum Bacteroidota; class Bacteroidia; order Cytophagales; family Cyclobacteriaceae; genus Ekhidna. The sequence continues at coordinate 11,609 of JBCDKO010000149.1, read as the reverse complement.
CGGAGGAATCTGGGTTTAGAACAGGCTGAAAAATATCAGTGTTTTAGTCATTTTGCGCTCTTTACTCATTTCTTAGTTGCTTGGCGGGGTCTATCTTCATGGCACGGAAAATTTTTTCACTAACAATGAAAAGCGTGATGATGGCAACGATTAAAGCAGGTATTCCAAACAGCTTCATTCCAATAGTAACTCTGTAAGCAAAATTTTCAAGCCAGCGGACTGCTCCGAAATAAATGATAGGAGTGGCTATAACAAGTGCAAGAAGGAATATATGTACATACTCTTTTGACAGGAGTTTGAAGAGTTGTTTTTCTGTGGCTCCTAATACTTTTCTAATCCCTATCTCCTTTACTTTTTGTGAGAGCGAATAAGCCATCATTGCAAATAAACCCATACAGGAAATGATAACCGCAATCACTGAAAACACTCCGAAGATCTGACCAAATTGCTGCTCTGCCTCATATTGAAGGTTGAATTCATCCTCTAGAAAAAAACCTATATAAGGGTCGTTGGGGTAGAGTTCTCGGTAGGTTTCTTCGATCAATTCAAGTGTTTCGGGAAGGTTAGAGGTACTAAGTTTAACAGATAAGAACGCATTAAACATATTCACTACACCGAAGACTGTTGGGCCAATAGGTTCGTGCAATGAGTTCCAGTGGGTATCCCTGATGATACCATTGATTTTCAACGTATCCAGGTTTTCAAGAATGACGCTGTGATTCAGGGCGCCAGTAGGATTTTTAATACCAAATGCCAGCATTGCTTTCTCGTTAATGATCACTGCATCGTAATCAGCCATGCGCTCATCAAAAGGTTCTCCTGCCAGAAATTCAAAATCATAAACATCCGTAAATTCTTTATCTACCAGGATCGCTTCCGTCTCTACTTCTTTATCTCTTGCATCTCCTAATTTTCGAACACCTCCATACCAGATTTCACCTGTGCCTGGTACATTGCTACTTGATGAAACGGCATAAATATCCGAATGCCCCGTTAACCTATTTTTAAAGCACTGGAGTTTCGCTTTGGCTATTTCAGTTCCTTCTTTTACTATAGCACGCGAACCTTTCACCACATACAGCTGCTCCATCTTTACTCCCAGCTCTTTTGTTTTCATGTATGCCAGCTGATGGTAAACTAACCAGGCACCGGCGATCAAAATCAACGTAATCATCAACTGGAAGGTCATCAACGATTTTCTGAAAAGGACACCACGAACAGAAACATTCAGTTGATTTCCCGACGGTACTTTTCCTAATCGAACACTTAAAAATGCAGGATACAAACCTATGAGTAAGCTTGCTATCAGCAATCCGGCTGAAACAGCAATCCAAAACTCCCAATGATTGATGATAGAAAACGTCATCTTAATGCCCACCAAAGTACCAAAAGAAGGCATTAGGAAATAAGACAGCAAGAGTGCTACTCCTATTGATAAAAAGTTGAGAAGCAAGGCCTCAAAGACAAACTGCGTGATAAGCTGATACTTATTCGCACCTATTGCTTTACGAAGACTCACTTCCGATTTCCTTTTAAGCGCCCTGGCTGAAGCAAGGTTTACATAATTGATCCCCGCTATGACCAGTATTACAAATGCAATGGCAGTAAAGATGAGGATGGTAGACGTGTCTCCTTTATACAATCCACCGTCTCCCTCTATTATCGGGTCCAGGTAAATATTGGAAAGTGGTTGAAAGCTTGTCTGAATGGACTGGTTGGTTTGCTTTAAGACGTGTCCAATCCGTTGATGAATGAGTGTGTCTATTCTGGATGATAGCAAGGCTAACTCTTGATTGTCTTGTAGTTCAAAATAGGTATAGAAGTTTTGCCATTGCCAGCCATCGCTACGTGTATACAGGCCATAATGAGACAACAGAAAGTCGATAGGGATTAAATAATCAAAATGAAGGTGCGTCCCGGCAGGCAATGACTTCAACACACCACTTACCGTAAAATCTCCGGTAAGCGTGCCTCCACTTATTTTCAAGATTTTCCCGATAGGGTTTGCATTTCCAAAAAACTTATAGGCGGTTTCCTTGGTGAGCACCACATAGTTAGGATTTGCCAATGCTTCATCCGGGCTTCCTTTCTCCAGGGGGTAGTTAAAAAAGTTCAAAAAGCTTTTTTCAACATACGAAACGTTAAACTCCAGGAATTTTTGGGTGCTTTTTTCATTTGATATGGTTAAACCTTCATCAGAAAATATGGGCCGAATACGAACCATATCTTTTATGCCTGGCAGACTTTTCATAACCTCGGGCCCCATGGCAAAGGTGGTATGAGCGCTTTTTACTTTGAGTGCTTCATTCTTCAAATACGAATAATTAATACGGTATTTATTTTCCAGGTTGTGGTGATAGTGGTCACAAGCTTTTTGATTTTTCACATATTGCCAGATCATGAGGCTTACAGAAAGGGATATAGTCAATCCAATCAAGTTGATTGCCGTATAGCTTCTTTCTTTTCGGAAGCTTCTCAGTGAAATGGTGAAGAGATGTTTAAACATACCCGGTGAATTGAGTCTCAGGGATCCTTCAAATTTTTTAATAATGCCCGGACGGAGGAGTTTTATCACATCTAAGAGAAGTAGCCATTTAGCCTGTTTGCTCTCCTTGTTTCTCTTCTGGAACCGTTCCAACAGATCGCCTTCGATATCTTCTGCATACTCCGGACGGCAATACCAGTGGAAGAAACGAAGAGGGAATTTTGGCGGCCGCTTATTCATCCTTCAAAGCCTCTACAGGATTAGTAATCGCTGCTTTATAGGATTTCAGAATAGCGACAGAACTCCCAAGCATAAACGTAACCAAGCCTCCCCCTAGAAACATCCATGGATTCATTGAGATACTGTATTCGAAAGTTGCTAACCATTGATCCATAAAATACCAAACAATAGGGGCAGAGGCAATGAACGCGAGCAAGATCAAGAAAGAAAATTGCTTGTTAAAAAGTATTAATACTTCCGCTACACTTGCGCCAAGTACCTTTCTGATTCCAATTTCTTTAGTTTTCTGATGGGTCATGAAAGAGATTAACCCAAATAAACCCAGACATGCGATAAGGATGACCAATATGGAAAAGAACTTGAATCCTGTAAAAATCAACTTTTCAATAATGTATTCTTTCTCCATGGAATCATCTATGATGTAATAGTTGAATATTTTCTCAGGAAATTGATTTTTCCATATTTCCTCAATTTCAATCAGTGTGGAGAAAGAACGTATCTTCACGAAGGCGTTCCATTGAAATGCTTGCCAATTCATAAGCACAACAGGAGTGAGATCTTTTTGCAAGGATTGATTATGAAAGTTTTCCACTACTCCCACGATGGTGGCTTCTCCTTCGTTGATCGTCAGTCTTTTCCCAATGGCTTCCTCCGGAGTCCACTTGAGGGTGCCGGCCAGTTTTCGATTAATGATGAACTCATCGAAGCGACGTTTATTTTCTCTAATGTTTCTGCCGGCAATCATAGGAATGTCATAAAGATCCAGATAGGTGGAATCAATAATTTTCATCTCTGCACGCATACCATCGTTTTCTGGTTGATGCGGTTCGCGATAGCGCGTTCCGAGTGAGAAGTTTTCTACCGCCATAGGTGGGCCGGAACCTATGGAAATTTGGCGCACTCCACCAAGGGCCAGCAGTCGATTGGAGAAAACATCTTTTTTATCAGAATCCGGAAGATAGACCGAAACGATTTTTTCTGAATTAAACCCTAACGACTTACTATCAAAATAATTTAACTGCAGGCCAACGATGATTGCAGCAATGACGAAAACCTGAACAATAGTAAACTGAAAGAAAGTCAGCCCTTTGCGAAACCCGATTCCTTTAATTGTTCCGATTCCTTTGTTGCCCAATGCTTTGATGGGAGGAAAGGAGGAAAGAAGGATGGAAGGATAGATGGTAGCAAATAGTGCAACCAATAAGCAAAATGCCAACGCAACGATGATATCCAGAGGATGTATGGTTAAGTTGAGATTGATAATGGCCAGAAAATCATTGATGAAGTCGAGCATGAAATATGAAATTCCTATGGCCACAAAGAAGGCAATGCTCACCAAAATCATGTTCTCAGTGATAAATTGACTAAGTAGCACTTTTTTCCCTCCTCCGATTACTTTTCTAATTCCTACTTCCTTGGAACGCAACGAGGCATTCGCAGTCACCAGATTGATAAAATTGATGATAGCAATGGTTAAAATGAAGAAAGCGACAATGAGTGAGGCATCTAACGTACGCCTTGAGATCTGGTAACCCTGGGGAGTAGAACCGTATTTAGTCTCCGTATGAATTTCCTTAAGTGGTTGAAGAGCGTAGCTGATGCGTTCGTTATCTTCTGGTTTGAGGTACTTCCCTTTCCAATCATTAATCGTTGCTTTGATATTGGTGAGTTGTTTTTGCTCATCCAAGACGACGAAAGTGGTCCCCCGGTAGTTTCCGGACCAGTTACCTGCACGATACGGATTTTGCTTTTTAAAGAATTCATACGATACAATCATATTGGACTTTAGATTGACCGTAGGCCTATTGTTCCTGATTACTCCGGTCACCACCAGTTGGTCTTGGTCATTTATCATTAAAATTTCACCGATGGCGTCCGATGGGTTATAGTTTTGTCCAAAGCACTTTTCTGCTATTCTTTCCGAGATGACCACTGCGTTTGGTTCCTTGAGCGCAGCACCAGGGGTTCCGGCTAACCATTCAAAATCAAAGGTTTGAGTATAAAAATTGTCGGCGAAAAGAACGTACTGTTCATCAAAAATCACTTTCTTTCCGTCGGGTCTTTTATAGCTGAACAATCGCTTGACCGGACCCGAAGTTTGCGTAACAAATTCAAAATCAGGAAAATCATTTCTCAGTGCTGTAGCCAGTGGATAGGCCGTCGTTCCCCAATGCAATTCAGTGTCCGGGAGTTGGGTTTGCTGCACCACCCGATAGGTCTGATTTGATAGCTTGTGATGATGATCAAAGCTTGTCTCGTACCTGTAAAATATGAGTGTTAGTAAGCAAACTGCCGCGCCTGTTGACAATCCGGTGATATTAATCAGCGAAAACGACTTTTTTCTAAGGAGATGACGCCATCCTGTTTTAAAGTGGTGCTTTAACATACCGTAATAATTGAGTTTTTTGCCACTGACAGGTTTTATTATTTCCGGACGAAAGAGTTTCAAGACTTCCAGAGCAAAGAGCCATTTGGCAGGCTTTTTTTCACGAGCCCTTTTTTTAAATCGTTCCAGCAGATCGCCTTCGAGGTCTTCTACATATTCAGGGTTACAAAACCAACGGAAGAAGCTTAGAGGGTATTTTGGAGGTTTAATTTTCACGGCTATTCGTATTTTAAACTTTTCACGGGATTATGCTTTGCAGCTTCTATAGTTCGAAGGCTTACTGCTACCAATGCCATGCCCAGGCAGATCACGCAAGTAAGTAAGAATGGTAAAAAGCTGATATTGATCCGATAGGCATAACTATTTAGCCACTGTTCAGTGAAATAAAAAGCGATTGGAAACCCAACAATGAAACTGATTCCTACCAAAATCATAAATTCTTTAGACAACAAAACCAGAATTTGTTTAATGGATGCACCAAGCACTTTTCGGATTCCTACCTCTCTGGTTCGGCGAGAAACGGTGAAAGAGGCAAGTCCAAAAAGACCCAGAGAAGCAATAAAAATTGCGATACATGATAATCCTGTGAAGATTTCGGCGCGTTTGGTTTCGGCCTCATAAAGTGCGTTGAATCTCTCGTCCAAAAATTGATATTCAATTGGTACTTTAGGAAAGAAACTATTCCATTGATTTTCGATGTAACTTAAGGTTTCCGTAAGGTCGCCGCTGTTTAGTCTGGCAGATAACACATACAAAGGATCTTCGGCAAGCAAAAAGATCATCGGTGTTATTTTACTTTCCAGACTTTCAAAGTGAATGTCTTCAATCACCCCAATAATTCGGCCCGGTTTGCGATCATAATCCATTCGCTTACTTATAGCCTCTTCATTCGACGCCCATCCAATCATCCTTACGGCAGCTTCATTTAAAATATAACCTGCACTATCCGTTCGAATGTTTTTATTAAAATATCGCCCTGCGGCCATCTGAATTCCATATGTTTCCAGGAAATTTTCGTCGATTCTTATGTTCTTAATGTCAGCCTCAGGGCTTACCATCTCTCCGTCCACTTCTGTTTTTACTCCGCTCATACTGGTTAATTGAGTTGATGGAATGTTATTAGAAGTTCCGTAGTTCAAAATAGATGAATGATCTAAAAGTGATTGCTTAAATGCTTCTTCATCAGAACCTGACGCACCATTCAGATAAAGTATAAGCATATGTTCTTTATCAAAGCCAAGGTTTTTATTCTTAATAAAAGAAAGCTGTTCAAAAACCACTCCCGTACAAAGTATCAGTATCGATGAGATAGAAAATTGCACGATGACTAAGGCTTGCTTAAAATACGAGTTACCCGAACCGATTGAAAGGCGGGATTTTAAAGCATTCAAAGGGTGAAAGTTTGCCATCACCAGCGCTGGATAGCTACCCGAGAGCAGGCCTATCGTCATTCCAACCGCTCCAATAAAGGCAAGGCTTTGAATCATTTCAGTAAATCCGAAGAAATAAGAATTGCCCGTGAAACCTGTTAAATAAGGAAGTGCAAGCAAGGCTATAATAAAAGCAGAGACAATAGATAGCAAAACCATCACCGTGGATTCCGTAATAAACTGGCCAACGATACCTGGCTTTCCTGCCCCCAAAACTTTTCGCATTCCTACTTCCTTCGCTCTGTTTAGGGACATAGCAATAGTAAGGTTCATGTAGTTGATCATAGAGATGATCAGAATCAATAGACCAATTATTATAAAGGAATGAACGTGAGCAATATCTCCATTCAGTCCTTGTTCATCGTCTAGGTTGGAGTGAAGATGAATATCGGTTAGTCTTTGTATATGAAGTGCGGTCCTGTCATTCGCGTTTTCATCCAGGTGATCGGTGAAAAACTTTGAGAACCTTTTTTCTATTTCTTCTATCGAGCTACCGTTTTTAAGTAAGAAATAAGTGGAATAAATATTTGCGGGCCAGTCCTGAAGCATTTTTTCCCGACTGGAATACCGATCTTCTACAAACGAAAAATCCAGGATCATTTCCAGGCGAAAGTGGGAATTTTCCGGCATGTCTTTTATTACACCGGTTATGTTTAGAAATAGATCAGATTCATAAGGGAAGATTTTGCCTACTACATCGGTAGTGCCAAAATATTTCACAGCTGTTTGTTCTGTCAACACCATCGCCCCGGGATTTTTAAGGGCTGTCAAAGGATCGCCACTAATAAAGTCAAGTTGGAAAATCTTGAAAAAATTATGATCCGCAAACGCTATATTCTGTTGTAGGTAGTTTTTGCCATTGATATGCAGGGTAGTTCCAAAAGTATTGAAGCTGGTAATAACCTCCATTTCAGGGAAATCTTCCCGCAGATAAGGCACAAAAGGTGGGGCTAAACGTGAAAGGTGAAGGGAGGTAGAACCGTCTGCATTTTTAAATTCACGGGTAAGCCGATAAATTCGATCAGCATTTTTGAAGTGTTTATCGTAGCTCAATTCATAGTTAAGATAAATACCAATCAGGACACAACAGGCAAGGCTGATTGCTAAACCTACCGCATTAATTAGACTGTAGGATCTGTGCTTCCTGAAATTACGAAGTGTAATTTTAAAATAGTGTTTAAGCAGAATGGAATAGCCAGGTTTTTGAGTCCTTTTCAATTTTCTGATAATACCTGGACGAAAGAGTTTGAAGACGTCTAAAGCAAAGAGCCACCTGGCAGGCTTTTTTTCATGAGCCCTTTTTTTAAATCGCTCCTGTAGATCGCCTTCGATGTCTTCTACATATTCGGGATTACAAAACCAGCGGAAGAAGCTCAAAGGGAATTTTGGAGGGGATTTCCTGTCCATTTCTTACCGATTGAATTTCAATATGAATTCTGGAATAGCATCCCAAAGCCCTATCCGTTGTTCTTTGGTCTTTTGGAGCATTTCCTTACCTGCCGAAGTAAGGTGATGGAACCTTTTTCGTTTTCCTCCCCTCACCGCGGTAGATTCTCCGAGTTCAGACTTAAGAAAGCCCTTTTTCTCAAGTCTCTTCAATACTGTTTGTAAAGCTCCAATACTTACAGATCTCTTAAGTCGGTTTTCCATTTCCTCAATGATGGCAAATCCGTAGGCTTCATCCTGGAGGATGGCTACTGTAAGCATCACAATTTCTTCGAATTCTCCTAAATGATGTTTTCCCATTTTAGTATTATTTACCTTAAATGTAGTAATAATATTTTTATATACCCTATTTGTAGTAAAAATATTTCACCGCCTAATACGTTTAGCTTTACGGCTTCATGAAATGAGCATAAACTTAGATCCTTAGCGTACCCACCAAGGATGAATAAGTTTATGGGAATTCCATGTGTGCAAATAAAAATAGACTACATACACATGAAAATTACCATTAAGACATTATTCGGATTTGAGCATGTTCTGGCCAAGGAGGTACAAGAACTTGGAGGAAAAAACGTAGAGAAGATCACTAGGGGGGTAAAGTGTGAAGGAAATCCTGCATTTCTCTATCGGGCCAACCTTTCGCTGCGTACGGCCATGAAAATCATCATACCTATCTATACTTTTCATGCAAAGAATGAAAAGCAGCTTTACGATAGCATGATGGATTTCGATTGGTCTAACTTTCTGGATGTAGATCAAACTTTTGCTATAGATCCGGTGGTGTTTTCAGAAATATTTACCCATTCCAAGTTTGTAGGTTATAAAGCTAAAGACGCTATTGTAGATCAATTTAGAAATAAATACCGAAGAAGACCTTCCATAAGCACAGAACATCCAGATGTACAGTTTAATCTCCACTGTGCCAACGATTTTTTTACGATATCAATGGATAGTTCGGGTGCGGCCCTGAATCAGAGAGGTTATCGGGAAGATGGACATAGAGCGCCGATGAATGAGGTGTTGGCAGCAGGGATATTGAAACTTTCTGGCTGGGACAAAAAGTTGCCTCTCGTTGATCCAATGTGTGGGAGTGGTACTATACTGGTAGAAGCTGCAATGATGGCTATGAATATGGGGCCTAACCTAAAACGAAAGGAATTTGGTTTTCGGACCTGGCCAGAATATAGCCCTATTTTGTTCAATGATGTATTGGCAGAGGAACAATCTAAAGTCCGTAAACCTTCAATGGATCTTATCGGTATCGATATGGATGAGTATGCAATAAAGCTTGCGCGAAAAGCATTAAGAAAAATTGGTTTGAGAAGAGAAGTCAGGATGAAAACAATGGATTTTAGAGCATTTAAACCTATCAACGAAAAAGGTATCATCGTCACTAATCCGCCCTACGGTGAAAGAATAGGAAATGATGTCCTTGATTTTTACAAAACAATGGGCGATGCATTCAAGCAAAATTTTACCGGCTATGATGCATGGCTGATTAGTTCGAATAAGAAAGCCCTAAAGCAAATGGGGCTTAGAGATTCCAAAAGGATCAAACTTTACAACGGGAAACTGGATTGTGATTTTGCTAAATATGAATTGTACTAACCCGCATTATTCACCACAACTAATGGCGAGTTGATTCAAGTAATTGATTTACAGCAGTTTAATATTCATAATGAATGATTTTTGATTCCTCAAATTTGAGGGACGATGTTGTCCTCTCATTCAAAATCAATTACCTCCTATTCAACGTGTTACCTCATCTCAAGGAATAACACCCGAATTTTTCGGGCTAACCTCCAAGGCTAAGGAACCTATCCTTTTCTGAAAGCCCTGTCAGTGTGCTCTTGAAGTAGTGCTACTTTGTTTAGAAGTGCCCTTAATTCAATACTTGAGGAATTTATAAGGCACCCTGTCGATTAAAATCACATACACACCGGACGTAAGCCCCGATAGGTCTAAATGAAGTAGTTGGTGGGTTCTTTTAGATATGATAGGTTTAATTTCCTCGCCATTAAATGCATACATCTTGATTGAATGGTGGTTTTTCAATCTACCCTTTATCACCAGTTCCTCACGTGCTGGGTTGGGATAGACATTGAACATTACCTCTTCTATAACTAAAGGCGGCTCATTTACTTTTAAAGCTTTTTCATCTTTTCCATAAACAAAACCATCTTCATTTTTTATTAAGACCCTTAACTGAGCCATCTCTGGGTCAATCGAGGGTAAAGTTGAGGACTTGTAAAATCCATCTCTTGCCCTGGCTTCGTGCCATAGTATCCATTCGTCTCTTTCTTTGGAAAATAACCAAAGAGCTACACTATCAAGGTCGTTTTTCGCTTTCCAGCTAACTTCTAAATCTTCTGAGTAGGTTATCTTAACGATGGAAATGGCCTCCGGATCTTGCTTGTATTGTTGGAATAGCCATCTATGGATCAGAGGATCATTTACCACAGAATCCATTGCAAAATGGCAATTAATTTGTCCCTCACCACCACACGGATATCCATATTCTTTGTAGAAGTATTGACTGTAAGCTTGAATTTGATTTTCGATGTTTTCCCTGGAAAGTAAAATCTCTTCATCCCCATAAAAGTCTGTTTTGATGAATGGTATCTCAAGTTTTTCTAGGAACTCGCGCTCCCTTTCTAGTGCCGCGGTAGTGCCATCGTTTCTATGAAATACACTCCAAAAAGGTGTTTTTGAAAAAGTTTCTCTTGAAGTTTCGTCTGCTTCTGGTGAAAAGGCCCAACTGGTAGGAATTACAGCTGCAAAATAATCTTCAATGTTTAGCGGGTACAACCATGTTGAGGCCCCACCTAAGGAATGACCTGTGACGTATATTCGGTTTTCATCTACTTTTTCGATAGTAATTAGGCTATCTATTAAATAGGTAATGGCGTCTGTTACCCCGGGGTTAAGCCAGCCATTAAAAACATCTTCTGAGTCACTCTTGACTGTAAAATGTGGAGCAATCACATAGGAAGGGTATTTGTCCTGAACCAATGGAGTGGACCAACCCCACGTAATGGATGCTGCATACTTCATAAAATCTTCTGGTGGTACACCTTGGTTTTCCATACCATGGAAGGCAAGTATCAATGGGTATTTCTCATTGAGCTCCATTTTTTCAGGAGTGAAGATCGAATAGAGAAGAATTCCTTCTTCTCGCACCAACTGCTTCTTCTCGAATTGATCAATGTACTCTTGTTGAGAAAAGAGCGAAAAAGAATAACTCAGTGGTAAAAAAAGAAGCAAAACTCTAAATATCATATGTTAACCTATTAGATGAGGGCTCAGCAATCTAGTTTTTAGATACGCTCCGGTTTTAGAATGGTTTGAGAATCAACTGTAGTTTGCTTATTATTTAGCATACGATTAGCTTAGTTACAATGTGCCTGAGAATTATCCCACCTTATACACACCTTAAGCAGCCTTCTTTAGGGCAGCCAGTTGTTGTTCAAGGCTTTTAATCCGTTTTTCTTTTAATTTGGTTTGGTTTAGCCGAAATATTTCGGGATTAAACGCTTCTTTTTTAGTCATCATATGAAAATAGATGATCGCCATTTTAGGAGCCATCGCACATTTAGCTGCTTTGGGCCCTCATCTGGCTTTG
>JBCDKO010000148.1:0-11944 GCA_038746525.1 Bacteroidota bacterium | reverse complement strand
CTGAAAAAGCTCGATTTCGAGATTTTTCAACTAGTCACAGGTACATCAGCTACGTCGTTCGCTGCGGATCGAAGTATAAGCATACATCTTCACCTTGCTGCCTAGTATCTGATACACCTGTGACTTTCTCAGCAAGCCCTAGTTAGTTTTAACGGCGCAAAGCTGAAAATTGCAACTAAAGACTTGCAGCGCTTAAATACTCATAAATCTCTTTCCACCCTTTCGGTTTCAGCGCTGCTACGATTTCAGCATCTGAGTAAGCTGAGCTTAGGTAAATGGCCTTACACCCTAAATTGTGGGCGAGTTGTACATCTGTGGCACGGTCTCCGATCACGAAGGAGTTTGCCAAGTCATAATCTCCGTGAATGTAATCCTGCAACATGCCAATTCCTGGTTTACGATTGGGGTGGTTATCTTTTTCCTCATGCTCATCAATATGAACCGAATCAAAGCGGATACCCTCCGATGCTAACAATCTCATGATGAAATTATGCACCGGCCAAAACTCATGATCGGGAAAAGCCTTCGTTCCTAGTCCATCCTGGTTGGTGACCATCACGAAAAGGTAATCGAACGCTTCTTTGATTTTCTTCAGATAAAACAATACTTCTGGTAAGAAATCAAGCTTTTCGATCGTCTCGATTTTTTCATCGGCTGTTTCCCGGATGATTGTTCCATCACGATCTATAAACAGGATAGCTTGCACAGAAGCGAAGATAAGAATCCTCCTCATTTACGACCAGTAAACTTTGTTTTTGAAATTCCGAAAAGTCTCGATTTGAACCAAAAATCTAGTTTCGCAAAGGATTCTTTACAATGAGACGATTCTATGCTCTTGAGCAGCGCGATAAATAGCTTCTATAACTTTCAAATCTTTTAGCCCTTCAACGCCATTTGTTTTCGGCTCTTTATCATCCTGTATGCACGCAGCAAAGTGATCAAATTCAGCAACAATTTGATCTTCATTCCTAAAAAAACGTTCTCCAATGAAGGTTGGATTTGTTTGTTTAATGATCATTCTGAGATTGCCGTTGCTGGTAGCAGGTTGCAATTCATAATAACCTTTCTCTGCACTCACTCGGTAATAATTCTGTAGAGAATAACTCCAACTTGCAGAACCTGTAGCAAGGATTCCGTTGGCGAATTTCATCATGAAAGTGATATCCTCTTCCACCTCTTCAAATCGGTCATCTTCCGGAGCTTTAGAATAAAATGCACTTACTTCTCTCGGTTCCTCTCCGACAATGTACCTGCATACCTGAATGCTATAAATACCAATATCAACTAAAGCGCCACCACCAGAAAGCGATTTTTTAATCCGCCAATTATTTTTACCTAGTTTATCTCCTATGTGAAATCCTTTATGTGCTGCAATGGAGGTGATTCTTCCGTAGGTTTGATTTTGAGTAAACTCAATCATTTGTTGATTGTAGGGTTCATAACGAGCACGGTATGCGACCATCAACTTCAATCTTCTTTCACGAGCCAAAGCGACCATTTTTTCTCCATCTTCTACATTGGCAGCCATCGTTTTTTCTACTATCACATGCTTCCCTGCACCCAGCATTTGCAGTGTAAATTCACAATGTGTCCCGACCGGAGTCACTATGTATACCCCTTCAATTTCTTCATTTTCTGCTATTTCAGACATGTTCTCATAATGATAGATATTTCGTTTTGGAATTGCGTATTGGGTGGCCCATTCCAGCGCTTTTTCCCTCTCTGAACTAATCAAGGAGACGACGCGAACTCGACTGCTATTTTGAATCCTGGGAATGACATAAGACGCAAAAAAACCTAAGCCAAGTACTGCAATACCCAGTTTCTTTTGTTTAGAGCGAATAGGAGTATTTATCGAGCCAAGAGATGCGAATGGTGCACTCCCGGCTGCAAATGCCGTTTTGTGGATGAAATTTCTTCGATTCATTTTTCTTCCAAAATTCTATGGATAGCATCTTCAGGACTAAAAGATTCATGAATCTTTAAGCACTTTCTTTCTGTAAGTAGAAGGAGTGGAGCACGTAAATTTTTTGAAAGCCTGATTAAAGGAAGTAATGTTGCTAAATCCTGAATCGAAAGCAATACCCGAAATTGGTTCTGCTTTCATTTCCACATCTTGTAAAAGTCGCTTAGCTTCTTCAATGCGAAGTCCATTGATAAAAGTGGTAAAATTGGAACCCGTCTGCTCATTTATCAACTGAGATAGCTTACGAGGACTTATATTCATTCTTGATGCAACCTCGTTCAAGGTTAAGTCATTCTTTAAAAATAATTGATTACCCTCCAGGATCCTTTTAAGTTGGGCCAGCATTGAATTAGCTTCATCTGTGTGAATGGTGTTACCCTTGTACTTTTCTAAATTAAAATGGTGAAACCGAAGGAGTAAATAAGAAAACCAATAAATGAGAAGAGAGTAAAAAATGGCTCCTCCTATATATACAGGGATCATTTTAAGAAAAACGCCCAGATAAAACAGCCATAAACTCAACACGCCCATGACGATATTTCTGTACCACTTGAACAATCTGATTTTCTTTAAAAGAAAGGAACTAGCCGTGTTAAAGGAAAAGATTAAATAAATCATTAGCTGTAGTAAGACAAGCGAATAGATAAAGCGGGAGGTTAAGTCATTGGTTTGATTCGGAATCAACCATCCCAAAAGTATGAAAAGAGCCGAAGGCAGGTAATGAATCCACCTCTTCCATTTTTTCCTGTCAACAGATGTTAAAAACGACCGACCATATAGCCATAAAGAAGGCCCTACCATTAAGAATCCGGCAAGTCCCAGATTTCTGTGGTAGGGGTCTAGCTCAAAGAAATAGTTTAACACCGATTTACCTACCCGAATGGTAATGCCTAACAGCAATAGACCTAAGAGTTTATTGGATTTTTTCTTTCCGGATTCAAGCTGAAATAAATAGGCTGAAAGTAAAAAACCCTGGATAACTCCTATGCCACTAAGCAATAAAATCACAGAATCACTACCCATATTACAAGCAACTATGATATGCTTAGTAAACTTAGTTGTTTACTGGTTTAAGAGGAGAATGATCCATCAAATTAAAAAAACCGGATATACTTACTTAGAATAAACGGTGCACTCGCCAATTTAGAATAAAATCCAGAAAGCTGCCGATAGATCACCTTCCGGATGTAGTTATAGAAATCCCGGGTTAGATTAAAATCCGAACATCGTGTTTTCGTTCGCCAGATTTTCGGTAGGGATTTGCTGAATTACATCCCAATGCTCCGCGATTTTACCCTCTTCCAATCTAAGCAGATCATAAAAAACCGAATGATGAGCCTTATGTGTACCTTCAGAAATGGAAAGCACAAAATTGCCTTCGCCCAAAACCTTATGTTGCTTTTGGAAGACCCATTGTTCATGAGGCATAGCGGCCACAAAACCTGCGATTCCGTCCGCAGCGGCTGGGTTGTGCTGAATGTAGTCCGAATGAAAGTTCTCGGCTACGGCCTGCCCTACCTCTTCTTGTGTTCCATTAATCAACACATCAAAAAGTTTAATCACTTGCTGCTTATTCGTTGCGGTGTCATCCGGATTCCTAATGGCTGTTTCTCCATCTATCAATGACCTACCAGATGGATTTGGCGAAGTATAGCCCATCATGGCATCCCAGTGTTCCGCAATAATTCCAGCCTCGTCCATTCTCAATACATCAAAGGCAACCATCTTATCAGCACCAAAAGGAGCAGCTCCCGCCCATAAGTTATGCATCACTACGTAATTCCCATCTTGTATTATTCGTTGCGTGTTTGCCTTTGTTCCATGTTCCTTCAATACAGAAAAAAGCCCCAAAAACAGCGCTCTTCCGGTAGGGACAAATGGATTGTGTTGAATGTAGTCTTCAGCCACCAAGGATTTTACAGTACTTGGATCAGCTGCATTAACCGCATCAATAAAAGTTTTGGCTTTTTCTTTAATTGTTGTTTCCATTTTTAAATTTTCCATTTTTTAAATTCTCCATTTTTGAATCAAACTCATGCTTTTAAGAGATTTGTATTGGTGCAACTTCCTGCAGTGACCAACAAACACATCACAATTAGCCATGATTTCACTCGTAGATTACTTTTGTTTTGAAAGCAAAACTATAATATTACTTTTATGATACAAGTAATATGGGAAATTCATTTTATTTTACAAGTAAAATTTAACACAGCAATAATATGAATGTAGCGTTTCGGTGTGATTGCCCCTTTACCTCAGCTATTGACCTGATAGGTGACAGGTGGACATTGGTGATTGTCAAACAAATGTTGCTAGAAGACAAAAAAACTTTTAAAGATTTTGTGAGGAGCAATGAGGCCATTGCTTCAAACATCTTATCCGACCGGCTTAAGATGCTGGAAGCGTTTCAGCTTATTAAAAAAGAAAAGTTTCCAAATAATAAGAAGATCAATATTTACCGATTAACAGAAAAGGGATTAGGTTTGACACCTGTCCTTGTTGAACTTGGCTTATGGAGCAATGCACATTTACGGGAATTTAACCCGGAAATCATGATTAGTGATCAATTGACACACGAAGCCAAAGAGGATTTCATAAAAACGATCATAGCCAATTATCAGGCGAAGGTAAATGCGGATACGCTGGCTGTTGCAAAGTAAGCTTATACCAATGATGCCATTACCTCTACTTTGGTCCATGATACTAAAACTCTACGATGATGAACTCTGTTCGTCGATTTTTTGCACGACCTTTTTTGGTGTTATTGTCGGCGATGGGTTGAGATTCTCCATACCCTTTGGCTATGAGCCGAGCACTCTCTATTCCTGCCAATACCATGTAGTCAACAACTGCCTGTGCTCTTCTCTGTGACAAACTCAAATTAGCGGCATCCTCTCCTTGGCTATCCGTATGGCCTCCTACCTCTATTTTCATACCCGGATTCTTCTTCATCAGGTCTATCGCCTTGCTTAACTCTACATAACTAATCTGTTTTAATTCTGCTTTGCCTGTTTCAAAGAAAATATTGTTTAATACCACCTTGGTTCCCTTCTTAATGGGCTCTAAAGTGATATTGTTGGTGATCTCGGCATATGTTGTATCCTTAGGTAGTACAAAGCTCTGCGAAAAGAAAAAGAACCCTTCCGAACTCACAGAAACGGAATAGTCACGACCTGAAGGGAGTACTACTAAATATTCACCGCTTAGCTCATTGCTTTTATTTGTTGCAATCAGCTCGCCTGAATTTAAATCTTCAATCAGAAGCAGGGCACTCAATGGGTTTTTCGTCTCCGAGTGTGAAACGATCCCTTGCAAGATGATCGTTGGCTTAGGCTTGAGTTCATCAGGCAGCTCCACTTTGAAGATATCAAAGTTGTCCGAGTCAAGTCTTGAGGACGCAAAATAAGCGTTTCCTGCGGCAGAAATGCTAAAATTGGTATCATTTCCTTTAGAGTTAATGGGTTTTCCTAAATTTCTGGGGGTTAACCATCTGTCCTCCTCATATACGGTGTAAAAAATATCCGCTCCTCCCATTCCGGGGTGCCCTGAAGAAGAATAATAGAGCGTTTTGCCATCGGCAGCAAGGAAAGGACTGTTTTCACTGAATGGAGTATTCACCGTGCTTCCCATATTTTGAGCGACACCCCATAAGCCCAGGTGGTTTTTTTCAATCATATATAAATCTGATCCCCCATAGCCTCCCGGTCTGGTTGACGTAAAGATGATTTTATTCCCATCAGCATCAATGGTCGGCTGGCTTTCCCAGTCATCCGTATTCACCACATTGCCCATATTCACTGGCTTGCTCCACTGATCTCCTATAAGTTGCGTAATATACAAATCACAACTTCCCAGCCCATCCGCTGCATCACATCGTACAAAAACCATCGTTTGACCGTCCCCGGTAAATGCAGAACCAAAATCATTATCTCTTGAGTTAATCGGATCTGGCAGTAATTGTGGAGCCGTCCACTCATTGTCTACCAATGAAGCATAGTAGATATCCTCTCCCCAGTCATTTGGTCCACTCTTTTCATCTTGAAAGTCAAAGCCTCCTTTTCGGACACTGGTGAAGTAGAGTTTATTCCCTGTGGGATTGACTTGAGGCATATAATCACCAGAAATACTGTTTAATGCTTCTATTGGCTGAGGTTCAGAAGTATTGGCTTCTTCATCGAGTAATTCTGCACTGATATCAATGTATCTTAAACGGTTCATTGCCAGGTGGATGGCTTTCGTGGTTTTTGCGTTTTTGGGAACCTGGTCTAAATACCTCTTGATGTAGATTCTGGCTGCACGTAAATTTTCCAACTCGATGTAGGCTTTGGCAATATCGTAGTAGATCGTATAATTATAAGTAGCATCGATTTTCTCCAAGTTTCTCAACGCTAGAATGGCTTCTTCATTTTTATTGAGGAAGTCATAGGTCTTTCCTAAATAATACCATGCGTCTTTGTACTGCGGATTCAGTCTGATAGCCTCCTTGAATTTATCTATGGCTAAATCATACTTTTTCAACGTTATCGCTTTCCTGCCGTCTGCATAGATCTCTTTATGAGATTGAGCCATCGTAGGTATGGTTAGCAAAAGGGAAATAAGAAAATAGCCGGTTAAATTTTTCATTGCCATGATTATGGATTTGCTTCATTTACGAATTAAATTAGAAAATTTCTGATACTTCCATCATCAATAGGTTTAATTTATATCAATAGATGATCAAAAGACCTGATGTGTCATTCTTTAAGAATCCTTTGAAAAACCCGCCTTACGTTTTTGAACTTTCGAAAGCCTTGATTTAAACCAAAAATCCAGTTTTGCAAAGGATGCGTTCTATTGGATAATGATCATGGATACAAGAGAAATTCATTTTCTTCGTTGAAGAATTTAATCTCATAACCAAATGAAATCTCTCATCTTTTCTTTACCTCTTTTCTGTGGCTCGCTTTTTTCATTTTCTCAGGTCGGTAATCTATTTCCCGAAATGGAAGCAGAAACCCTTACTAATCGTTTCGTGGACCTACCGAAAGATATTTCAGGAAAGCACTCGCTTATTGCCTTGGCATTTTCAAGCAAAGCCGAGGAAGACCTTAAAAGCTGGTTTGAACCTGTCTACAATCAATTCATCTACAAAAATCCCAATCCAGGACCCTTTGATTTTTCGTTTGATGTGAATGCTTACTTCATTCCCATGTTTTCAGGTGCTAAGCGTCCGGCTTACAAAAAGGTGATGAACAAAATGAAGAAAACGATCAGTAAACGCCTTCTTCCTAATGTACTCTTCTACAAAGGGACCATCAAAGAATACAAAGAGGCCTTAAACTTTGACGGAAAAGATGTGCCTTATTTTTATGTGTTGGATACAAAGGGTAAAATTGTCTACTCTACCTTTGGCAGATATTCAATTGATAAAATGCAGGAGATCACCGATGCGGTTGAAAGTGCAATCCAAATGGATTGAAACGATCTGTCTCGTCTCATCATAAGTTTCAGGTTACTCGTCGGATGGTTTAGGTACATTTAAAGGACCCATTCTCATTTTTCTACTATCCATGCCTGATAAATACAAAGCGCTCACCCCGGAATTCTTCCTAGTGAGCGCCTTTACGAGTTTTACTCGATAATCAATTTTTCTGTTTTCACTTCTCCGGTTTCGTGGTTGAAAACCTTGACAAGGTAAGTCCCTGCTGCAAAGCTGCTGATATCAATCCCTCCGAATTGATCAGTGAAGTAGTCCAATCCCGACACTTCATAGCCACCACTGTTATAGATATTTACTGTGTAGGTGGCACCTTGCTGCAGTCGGAAAGATAAGGTATTGTCCGCTGGATTGGGATACATTACCCAGTCTTTTTCCGTAAACTCCTCCAAGGATAACTCATTGATTTCTTGGATTTCTTGCTCGGGATCTTCGTTTTCAGCAAGTGTCATTGTTTCAATGTCGCTTTGCATTCTTGTGTTACTTTCTACTTCTGGTCCGATTGTCACACCTCCTACCGGTGCCCTTATGGTAAGTGTTTGGGTAATATACAAGGTTTCCCTGTAATTTCCCTCTGCTATACTTATTATCGCATCATCGTTTACACTACTTATGGCCTCAGATACTGTACGGAAAGGTCGCATAATTGTCCCGTTAGTGAGGTTTGCGGCTACTAAATGGTTGCCATCTACATATTCCACATTAGTACCTCCAAAATCCTGGATAACTTTTTCTAAATCGTCAGCCTCGAAGCTGCTACCATTGTTTCCACCAGAATTGGAATTAGTAGTACAACCCGCATTAGTGTGAATACCAATCGCGGTGGGAACAGCAGCTCCTTCCCAAATTACCGGGCTGCCTGAGTTACCTCTATCTGCTCCATAGCCAGTAATCCGCATAGTAGTCGGTAGAAAATCTTTGCTTACGCGATAAAAAGCTCTTTGCGCTTCTGCAGCTAATAAATCAGTATTTGCGTTTGGCCCACAATTAAAGATAGCCCAGTTATTACCATCGCCATCTGCGTCCTCAAACGAAATACTACTATCTATAACCGGATACTGGTCATCAGCACCAGCCACATTGATCGTACCATCGGGATCAGACGCCGGAACATTAAATTCAAGTATATTAATGCTATTGTTGTCAACTGCACAGTGGCCAGCGGTTAGAAAACCACCATTCGAAATAATCCATCCTGTACATCCTATTGGTAAAATTCTTCCCACCGCAGGGTCATTGGAACCTACTCTATTATCTTGGATTCCGCATTGCGATGATAGTTTAACCTTTTGATCTTTCTGATCTTTTTTTAGCTTATTTCTCACAAATTCACCAACCAATAACCGATTAATATTAAGCGTAATACCTTTATCATCTGGAGCCACATAAAGGGTAACTTCCAAAACATCACCGTTAAATACGGCACTTTTTTGTCCCCATTGTTTCATTTTTTTTGTGTTAAGATGTTGTGAGCTACCATCTTCAACAGATGTTATTTCCACATAACTATGTTTCCCCAACTGTGGGTTATCAAAGAAAAGCTGCAGCCAGGCCGCATTTGGTACCTGTACCCTCTGAGTAATTTGCCGGTACTCACGCTTATCGTTTAGTAATTGCTTTAAGTTTCTCTTTTCTTCAATCGATAGTTTTTTCCCTTCATTAATTCCAAAACTGCCTGTATATGATTGAAAATGATGAGGAATACGTTGTTGTGCTTGGACTTTTACCAAAAACAATAGCAAGATCGTAACGAAAATACTGCTACCTCTCACGTTTCTTGTATTTTTCATGACTTGATTGGTTTACAGGTGATCATTACTGCTTTTCCAATTGTTCCATTCGACTTTGAAGCGATTGAATGAGCGCTTTTTGCGCCTTATTCTCTTTATCCTGCGCGATCAAATACAGCGTTAGCTCTTCGATCTTCTGCAAGAGTTTGGCGTTCATCTCTCCAAGGAAGATGCCATTTTCCGCTACTTCTTCGGCGCTGGGAATGTCTTGGAGGTGGCCTTTTTCCCGGATGTGGCTTTCTACTTCTTGTAGTGTGGGTAAGGCATAATCCTCTTCAAAAACAAAATCTGCCCAGCCGGTCTCTACTCTGATCTCCTTGGTCCGTATCTTTCCATTGACGGCTAGCTTCCAATCACCGGGATCAGCCGTGCCGATGCCTACGTTGCCATCTCTGCGGAAAACCATCATTATCGGACCCCCAGTATTAGGCAAGTGAGATGCACTTGTGTTTTCAATTGTTAAAGAATTTGCAACCCGATTGGCAAAAATTGAATAGTGGGCTAGGCCATCTCCTCTAAACTTTATTTCCTTATTGTCTAATACGATTGATTCTCCTGCTCCATTTGATCCAACTACATGAAGCCTTGAATCAGGGCTTGAAGTGCCAATGCCTACTTTACCATCTCCCGTTATAGCTAACCGAGTCGATCCAGCAGTCTTAAAATACATGGGTTGGCTTGCGTGATTACCGAGCTCCATACTTAGGTCATTATTTTGGGTTAAGTATCCGTAGTCTAGCCCACTAAAATCACCATTGGAAGCATCCAATAAAAGCATAACATTTCCTTCTCCTTTATGTCCTATCATTAATTGAGTCGTATTTAGGTTAGGGTCTGAAGGGTCTCCAAGTGCTCTATTTCGAAAATTAAAAACTGTCTCACCTTTTTCTACAACAAGGGGATAGGCAGGGCTTGAAGTGCCAATGCCTACGTTGCCACCAGTATCATTGATGAGAACGTTAGAGTTACTTTTTCCGCCACGGATGTAGGTATGTTCTTCTGTTGAAAGGTTAAAATGAGAATATCTCTGAGTGCCTCTAAATTCAGCAGTATTACTACCAGTTCCTCGTTCAACTTGAAATGTAGCACTTGGGTTATCCGTTCCGATGCCTACTTTACCATCTCCCGTTATAGTTAACCGAGTCGATCCAGCAGTCTTAAAATACATGGGTTGGTTTGCGTGATTACCGAGCTCCATACTTAGGTTATTCTTTTGGGTTAAGTATCCGTAGTCTAGCCCACTAAAATCACCATTGGAAGCATCCAATAAAAGCATAGCATTTCCTTCTCCTTTATGTCCTATCATTAATTGAGTCGTATTTTGGTTAGGGTCTGAAGGGTCTCCAAGCGCTCTATTTCGAAAATTAAAAACTGTCTCACCTTTTTCTACAACAAGGGGATAGGCAGGGCTTGAAGTGCCGATGCCGACATTGCCGCCAGTGTCATTGATGAGAACGTTAGAGTTACTTTTTCCACCACGGATATAGGTATGTTCTTCTGTTGAAAGGTTAAAATGAGAATATCTCTGAGTGCCTCTAAATTCAGCAGTATTACTACCAGTTCCTCGTTCAACTTGAAATGTAGCACTTGGATTATCCGTTCCGATGCCTACTTTACCATCTCCTGTTATAGTTAACCGAGTCGATCCAGCAGTCTTAAAATACATGGGTTGGTTTGCTCTATTGCTCAACGTCATACTTAAGTCATTATGTTGGGTTAAGGTTACATGGTCATCCCCTTCAAAATCACCATTGGAAGCATCTAATCCAAGCGAAGCAGATCCTTCTCCCTTATGTCCTATCGCTAATGAACTAAAAATTTCGGAAGGATCTGATTTACTTACATTTCGAAAATTAAAAACTGTCTCACCTTTTTCTACAACAAGGGGATAGGCAGGGCTTGAAGTGCCGATGCCTACGTTGCCATTTAAATAACTTATATCGTCTCCATTTAAAGTCCATATATGATCTTGAGCGCTGGCATCTAAAAAATAAAATAACCATGCCAAAGCCACCAATGCAGCTTTGAGGACGTTGATATCAAGATTTGTGAATGTGTGGTTTTTGGTCTTTTCCATGATGAATTGTATTGATTGAAACATTGATTTGTTACTTAGTGCGCTTTTTTAAAAAGGTAACCGGAGGAGTGGAGATTAATCCCCCAACCCCCTTTAAAAAAGGGGGAATGTCTTTCTCATCTAAAGAAGGAGTTTGGGCGATGCGTTCTTTTCTAACTCTAAGTGAAGCTACATGCAATTCCCCCTTTTCCAAGCGGCTTACGTGGACGTCTTTCCTATCTTAAGGAGGTTGGATCATGCGTTTTTTTCCAAATAAAGTTTCAAGGCAATTCCCCCCTTTTCCAAGCGGCTTACGTGGACGTCTTTCCTATCTTAAGGAGGTTGGAAGATGCGTTCTTTTTCCAAATAAAGTTTCAAGGCAATTCCCCCTTTTTTAAAGGGGGTTGGGGATGTCTTTTCATGTTAAAGAGGTTGGATCATGCGTTCTTTCCAAATAAAGGTTCAAGGCAATTCCCCCTTTTCCAAGCGGCTTACGTGGACGTCTTTCCTATCTTAAGGAGGTTGGAAGATGCGTTCTTTTCCAAATAAAGGTTCAAGGCAATTCCCCCTTTTCCAAGCGGCTTACGTGGACG
This sequence comes from Bacteroidota bacterium, assembly GCA_038746525.1. Classification (GTDB taxonomy): domain Bacteria; phylum Bacteroidota; class Bacteroidia; order Cytophagales; family Cyclobacteriaceae; genus Ekhidna. The sequence continues at coordinate 63 of JBCDKO010000148.1, read as the reverse complement.
TCTTTCCTATCTTAAGGAGGTTGGAAGATGCGTTCTTTTTCCAAATAAAGGATCAAGGCAATT
>JBCDKO010000147.1:0-11992 GCA_038746525.1 Bacteroidota bacterium | reverse complement strand
GTCGGTGGGGCTTTCTGGTTTCCTTCTAGTATTTAAAATACGTAGGTAGTTTACCAAGTTGTTAACTATCTCCACCCCATCAATGTAAAACGCCCATTTCATGAATTCTTTGTCTGTAGTCAGGGTCTGTTATTTTCTGATGTTAAATTCGGTGATTGTTTATGTGACCTCCTCGCCTTCTGTTATCTCGGTGGGGCCTTCCACTTTTTGTGTAAAGTTGTTGCCATGAACGACCTCGGTGGTGCCATTGTTGACGATGGTGGCCGTGATGTTCGCCCCGGAGCGAGCTAGTTCTTCCTGCCGGGCTTCCCATTCTGCGTAGGTGCGCGGGCTGGTTTGTAGCACTTTGATTTGTATGGACATAGTGTTAATTTTTTGGATTGTTTATGAATATGTATGATGGCTAAATGTTTTCGCTATTGGTGTTCATTCTTCTTCTTTTATTGCGGCAAGCACTTCTCTTCCTGAAAGGCAAAATGCCTCTGAAAATGAACCTTTTTTAAATGATGTAAAAGGAAAATAAGCTATCACAACTTTGCAACGAATACAGTCTTTATTAAGTATCTCTTCCAAATCTATATTTCAGTATTTTCTTTTGCTTTTATGGATGATGTTGCTTCGTAGTAATATTTACTTCCTTTTTGATATTTTTCAGTATTTTCCCTGTCTAGGAGAAAAGAATCAGGCTCTTCGAAATTTGTAATCTCGAAGCATGATCACTGAATGTATTTTGATCATGCGAATACTCCTTTTTGAATGCCATAAAAATCACTGGTACTACTCATTAGATTTGAATTGTACATCCTATTGATAACACTTCCAGTTTCTAAAACTGGAATAGCGTGACTGGTTAGGGTCCATTTCGAAGAAAAAAGCAGGATGCAGAGCAATAATGCAGGTGTTCTTTTCATATCAGGTTGATTTCAACTGCAAGCATACGAGAAAAACTTCCGCCGGTCAAGAATGGAAACAGGTATTTTTAGGGGGTTATTTCTCCATTCAGGTAGTGGTTAAGCAACATCTATGGTCGATTTAGCTCACCCACGTGATGGGGGACTATTTTTTTCGTCCATTTAGGCTACCTACGTGGTGGTTGGGATAAATCTGCCGTCGATTTTGCTCACCTAGGTGGTGGGGAGCTATTTTTTTCGTCCATTTAGGCTACCTACGTGGTGGTTGGAATAAATCTGCCGTCGATTTTGCTCACCTAGGTGGTGGGGAGCTATTTTTTTCGCCCGTTTTGCTCTCGTCACTGTCAGGAAGAAAATTTGCCGTCATTTTAGTCTGCGTCAAGTGTTTTAGTCAAAATTTGGTAATCGGTTGGAGAAAATGAGTGCTTTTGAATAAGGCTCTCCAGATCCCTGTCCTCTAGCTTCTTCCGAGATTGGTCATCTCGAAGCATAATTACTGAATGGATCATTCTGATCGTGCGAATACTCCTTTTCGAACGCCTTAAAAATCACCGGCGCTACCCCATAGTTACTTCCACTTTTTCTACTAAACCTAACCTACCGGATTCAAATGACGCTAAGAATCCTTTGAAAACCCGCCTTTTGGCCCCACTCTTCATTACTCAGAAATTTCAAAAACCTCATTTACAATCAGTAGACTACGTTTTGAAATTCCGAAAGCCTCGATTCAAACCAAAATCCGGTTTTGCAAAGGATTCTTATAGTGGAATAACCAGATAATTGTGAAGTTCCGATTATTACCGTAAAATCGTTCACGGGCACCAGAAAAATGGCTGCCAGCCACCAAAAGCCACAGACCATCTGCCATAATGATGTATCACAGTACAAGGACAGGATCACAAAACCTCCCCTACCAAATTTTATTCCGCCCCGGAAGTACTTCTATGCTTCCCGGCAAACTTTCTTTCGTCCCGGGAGAAATTTACCCTTCCCGGGGGAGTCCGCACCCTTCCCGGGGGAGTTGGCACCCTTCCCGGGAGAGTTGGCACCCTTCCCGGGAGAGTTGGCACCCTTCCCGGGCGCAGGGAGACCTTCAAATGGCCCCGGGGAAAGGCAATGGCTGCCGGGAAGCAGGTTATCTATGCCGTGAAGCGGGGTTTTAACAGTTATGATCCGCTACCTGAGGAGTGATCGAACCGATTTTTCGATCCACATATGCGCTATTCTTTCCTGTTCCAGTCTAAAATTATGGCGCTTGACATGCTCGTATAACGATAATTCTTCCTCTGTCAAATGATCCACGTTGACTTCATTAATGGGACTTCCTTGCGCTCCGTATTCAAATTTCCTAAACGTTTCCCAATCCATCATAAGGTTGGTCACTGGTGAGAAGTATTCACGAAATTGAGAAAGCATCCAAAAACCATGTGCATCTATATCCCCCCAGTAGTATATATGCTTGTTTTTAAGCCAATTAGCGTGCCTCAAAAGGTGCAAATTAAATCCACCACCCCAGATTGCCAGCGCATCTTTCAGGCTGGGCAGCGTGAGAAAATTCATTTTGTTTTCCGTGATGATAACTCGTTTGCAGGGTATTTCGCGCACAGCAAAATCTGAGTATCGAATAGAGAAGTCGGAAACGTCCGTTGGATGATGACATAATGACCGATAGCGCACCAACGTTTCATCATATTTTAAGCCGTAACGCCGCTCAAAATGATGTTCCCTCGTTGCCGTATAGGAATTGTCAATTAACGAATCGGGCAAGAGTAAAGTGAGCAATTCATTCAAAATTCCCTTATGCTGTTCAATGAATTTCGTATGGACTTCAATGGGTAATTCCCGGATATAATGTCGGTTGCGCTCGTGAGATCTCACAAAATATTCACATACTTTAAGCAGCGATGGCCACTCTCCGGTATATCGGCATACTTTTTTGGGATTGTTTTTGACCCAGGTTATTAGCATGGGAAAGGAGGCTTCAATCTTTTTCAGATCATGCTTAAATCGCTCGATCGTTTTTTGCAGATCACTACTCAATAAACTCAAAAAGTCTATTTCGCTATCGACACTAATTTTTTCCGGGAATTCATTTTTACCCACGGATCTATTGGCGATTTCCTGCCAAACCACGGTATATCCGGATCCTTTCACTTCCTTACTTCCTTTCCTGAGGTCGTGCAGGCTTTTGTGCAGTTGCTGAAAATGACGCTTTGTCCAGGCGGATTTTACTTTAGCAAACCGAATCTCTTTGGGAAAAAATGGGGCATTTTCCACAGTAGCAGATAAAAAAGGATATAACCACTTCTGAGTCTTTTCTCTGATCTCTCCAGGTGTGATCAACATGTCTAGAGCTGATAACCGGAGTCATGATTGAATGGGTCTTCTACCTGCCCTGTCAACGCCCAGTATTCTTCTTGTTTCTCCAGAAATTCCTCCCTGGTAAGGGTAAGCACTTCACTATTTTGACCGGTCGGGTTGGATACAAAATGCACGTAAGCGATGTAAGGTTGGATCACGTTGATCTTTTGCATGGGTGTCACCACAAGTAGCTGCAAGCCCATCTTTTTGAAGAGTTCTAATCCAAAGCGGGTGCTTTCATCTGATCCTCTACCGAAAGCTTCGTCAATCACAACAAACCGAAAAGCCCGCCGGGCTTTTTGTTCATCGTGAACACCATACTGGTAAGCCAAAGCAGAGGCTAATACTGTGTAAGCTAGTTTTTCCTTCTGGCCCCCGGACTTCCCACTGCTATCACTATAGTAATTGACCTCTTCCTGAGTTTCAAGATCTTTTTCAGAAGCCCCAAAGCCATACCAATTTCTCACATCAATTACTTTGTCACGCCACCTTCTTTCTTGCTCATTTTGAAAACGGTCCAACAGTTTCTTCACCTGTAGGTATTTTTCTTCACTATAGTAACTATCCGTTCCCAGAGAATGGGAAAGGCAATTTTTAAGGTCGTTTCTAAAATCAGCGATCTCACGATCTCTCTCCTCATGAGGCACTAAGTGAATGTAAGTACCATCATTATATTCTATTTCCTTCAATGACTCATTGATGACATTTATCTTCTCTACGATGTCATTAGCGGTATCTTCCAGCTTGTTTTTAAAGAGGGCGATGTCATTGATGGTGCCTTTCTGTAACAGTTCTTTGAATTTTTGCTCATACTTGGGTAAGTCGTCGTTTTTCAATTTTTCGTATAAACCCTGCATTTCAGGAAGATAATCTACATTGGGTTGCATCTCGATGGTATCCTCCGGGAAACTTCGGGTAAATTGTACCATATGTCCGGTTATTTTCTTCTTGGAGGTAGTTTGTTCGGCGCTTCTAAGATCAATCTTGCGCTTTATGACTTGTGAGAGTTGGTTTTGAAAGTTATTGGCACTTTCAAGAGAAAACCCGCCTTTATCTAATTTCGTGAGCGTGGGGAAGCAGGATTCTCTTTCCTTTTGAGTAATCGTTGCAAGTATGTTCTGGGTGTTCTTCCTATCTTTTTCGTGTATCTCGATGCGCTCTTCGAGCTTTCCTTTTTTGCTAATAAATGTATCACGTATTTCGTTTTTCGCTAACAATTGACCTTCGGCCTCTTCTTTTCTTGCTTTTAATGCGGCAAGCTGATCCGAGGATTCTTCTAGTTGCGCTATTTCTTTTTTGAGCTCCTCAATGCGGGCAACAGGATATTTCCAGTCCATTTCTTCGAAGGATTGAAAGTGAAGGAGTTCACTGATGAGAAGTATTTGCCTGGTGATGCCTTCTTGTTGCCGTTTAATGTCTTGCAACTTATCCTCCAGGTCCAACAGGCTTGCCTGAAGTGTTTTGATCGCCGCTTCCACAACCCGGATTTTCTTCTCATTGGTCCAGCCCAGCACGTAGTGCCTTCGGTCATTGATATTTCTACGGTCATCTTTTTCATGTCTGCTACGCCCTTGTTTTACTTGCCCCTGACGGGTAAGCGCATAGGAGAAACGGCGAAATTCTTCCAGGCTGTCTACACATAAATAATTGTAACGTTCCTCAAGTTGCGCTTCCAGCCATTCTTCAAATGGTGTTTCGGGTTTTATTTCTATTTTGTTGATCAGAGAATTTTCAGGTACCGGGTCGAAATCCTTCCTTTTTGGAGTAGATGTTCTAAAATAGACCAGTCGGCCTCTAAGGTTAGTCCGGTTAATGTACTCACTTACAAAGCGATAATGCTCGTCTGTAACTAACAGGCTTAGTGAGAATCCATGCAACACACGCTCAATGGCTCCTTCCCATCGACTTTCTTCTTCTTTTACCTGTAGCAACTCGCCTGCGAAGGGGACCTCTTCCTCGCGAATCCCCAATGTTTCGATCATTTCGGCCCGTAAAGAGATCAAATGCTCAGGTATCTGGTTTTTACGTTGAAGGAGTGATTTTAATTCTTTTTCTTCATCTTTCAGCTTTTTATCCAGGTTGGCACGATCAATTTTCAGTGCTAATTCCCTCTCACCCAAAACTTGTTTGTCCCGGTCGAATCCTTCCAAGCGTAGTTTGGCTTGTTTTCTATTTTGGGTAAAACCTTTGATATCTTCCGGATCAGGCAGATGAAGTGCACCTATTTTTTCGGAGTAGCGAACCCATTGTGCCCTTCTTTTTTGCTTGTCTTGTTCAAGGGTTTCGATAGTATTCTTCAATACATCAATCCGATTACCGCCTTTTTCCAGGTAGGCGTGTTGAATCTTTTCGATCTGTTCCTTCAAATAGCGAATATCCATTTCCACCTCCTCAATCTTTCCCTCTGCTTCCTGCAGTTCCTCACCTGCCCGATCTATGGCAATTTTTAATGCCGTTAATTTCTTTTCGGCAACATAACTCGGAAGTGCCATTCGTGAATTTTCGAACAACCGCACCATTTTGCTTATTTTTTCATAGTTGCTACCCTCTTTGACAATAGGTTCCAACATCTCCATTTGTTTGCGGGCCTTCATCACAGATTCGTGAGCCTTTTGTAGGTTTTCGAAGTTTTGTAAAAGATGACTCACTTGTTCACGCGCATCGGACTCTTCCAGCATGTGGTTACGAACAAAAAAGGTTAGGTTATCTACCGATTTCATGCTTACGGTTTGGTAGAAAAGCTGTAATGTCTTATCTGTAGACATCCCAAAATATTGCCTGAACTTTTGATTGTATTCTTTGAAGCTGTCAAATACTTCGGTTCCGCTTGCCTTTCTGAACCTGGCTTTTAGTTGCATCACATTCGTTCCGAAATCAGTAAAGTTTGCTTGAAAAGAAAGGGCTCCTTTCGATACAAGAAAAAACTTTCGGTCTTTGCCATCTTCAATCCAAAGCACTTGCGCGAGGCTTATCTGCTCAGCAAGGGTTTCATTAGAAAAACGTGCAATAAGGACACTATAAGTAGATCCTGAGTCTCTCAAGGAAACAGGTTTTGAGTTTACCCCAAACCCTTCCCTAATGTTCTTGTATTCTCCTAATATGTAAGAGCGGATGGTTCTTTCTTTGCTTTGAGCCCCTGCAGCCGCATTAAACACAATTTTATGGTGGGGCACGAGTAGGGTAGTAATGGCATCCACTAAAGTGCTCTTGCCAGACCCTATGTCTCCGGTAAGTAATGCATTTTCTGAATGGGGAAGAATGTGCCATACTTTGTGGTGGAATGTCCCCCAGTTGTACACTTCCAAAGCCTGCAGACGATAGCCAGGGCGTGTGGAAGGGATGGTTGAAAATAAGCTACTGTTGTTCTCTATCATTTTCGGTATATGATTTGAGCCTGGCTAGCATTTCTTCCAATTCGTTTGGGGTAATCCGAGCCTTTAATATGCGATTGATTTCCAGGGTTGTTTCATCACTTGGAAGTTTTCGTAAGATCCCCCAATATTCCGAATGATTGATCGCAGCCTTTATATCACGTTCTTGCTTGGTTTGATCATACGCTTCTGGTAAAAAGTCTTTGATTTGTTCGATAAGTCCTTGCTTGGAAATTACGAGTCGCGATCCGCCACCGGCAGCATCATGCTCCAATAACAATTTTCGCAAAAGCACCAGCATGACGGTTTGGAGATAGGTGAGTTTGCGACGGCTAATGAGACGCGGAGGGTCTTCCTCAAATAAATCTCTCCAGGTTTGTTCTTCGTCTTCACTTAAAGGCTTTAGGAATGCGTATCCTTCCACTTCGTCTACGTAGAGTTTCACCGCTATTTGGCTGAAATATTCCAAAATCCCCTTGCGGTGTTGAAGCAGAAGTCGCCAAAGTTTTTGATCCTGCTCATAAACAGGGCCTTGCAAAAGTTTTACTAATACCTGACTGTATACAGGGGCTTTATTGACATTAATCTCCATTTTACTTTCAGGAGGTAAAGATCACTTTAGGGACAGAGTAGCTTTGATCCTGCCCCTTAAGATTAGGGTTATTCACTTTTATTACTTCTTCTTCCTGCTCATCTATGATCGCCTTGCTATCTCTCCGGGCCACTTCGATATAGGTGACTAATTCACTTAATCCTTTTTGAATGGGGTAAGCAGCGCAAACTTCAAGCAAAGAGACTTGTGACTTGCGACGTAGCAGATGTCGAATATTTTTTTTGAGCTGTACCTGATCTACATATACTTGCTCAAACAATCTGGTAGTTTTTGCATCTGATACCCCCTCTTCGATAGGTTCGGTAGTAATTACCGGGCGTTCCCGCGGTGAGAAAAATGGCCGGTTTAGTACGAAATCCACTGATGCCTTGTCAGAAAGTTTATAAAATGGCTTTTTCAGTGGGATATCTTCTTTGAACTTTATGGCCAAACGTTGGAATTCTTCTATCGTATCATTCATTTTTTTGTGCTCCAAAAGGATTTGGGCATCCAAAAACCGACGCAATTGAGCGATTAATTGATGATTGGATTGATTTACCTGATCACCTACTTCCATGAGGTTGAACTTCAATCGACTAATGATTGAACGACGGCCTTCCTGACTTAACTGGGGCAGGTTACGGAGGTTCCTGATCATTTTCTCAAGGTTTTCTTGTTGCTCTCCGTTCATCAGAAGTTCCCAAAAAGCTTTAAAACTTCTTCCTTGGTCAGAATCCCAGAGCTGATCATGAGCATCCAGCACTTCGCCTATTACGTCGCCCTGGCTCATTCTTTTATTCAATTGTTTTTCGCGCGCGCTTTTATCCAGTGCCCGGAAGTTTTCCTCTATTTCTCGAAAATCAGAAAGAAGTTCATTTGCCAGGCGTTCCATTTCGAAAAACCGTTCTTTGATTCGAACATCGTCTAACTGCTCGAATGGTTCCCCCGCTTGGATCGAATCAATTTGCTGTTGAATATTTTTTTTCTGTTCTTCTAATTGCGCGAGCCTCTCTTCCGCGTCTGAGGTGGTGTTTTCCACCAGGTTTTGAAGTAGGTGCAGAATCTGCAGCAACTTACTCTCAGTACCTACAAACTCAGACTTCTGTAATGACCCTAACCATCTTAATGCCAACTCACTCCCTGAGGTTAACTGAAATATGGCATGATCATGCTGTTTTTCGTAGGTTTTAGTTAAAAAGCCGGATTCAGTCCATTTATCCAAATAATGTTTGGGTCCTAGTGGATAAAGGGGTTCGTTTCTATCAAAATTTATGCTTGCCAAGTGATCATACAACATATCCGAAAGCTCCACCTCGTCAATCTTTAGTCGATTTTGTTCTTTGAATGCCTTATAGAGAAAAGAAGCAATCAAAGGCATATTATCTTTTTTGATAAAACCTAAAGCTGTGTGATTACTTTGTAGATACTGTAAGTCACTGTGAATCATATCTCAACAAATTTAATCTGTTTGTGATACTGTATCATCAAGTATGGTCTGGCAAAAAAGCTAATCGTTGCATTTTGCTCATGGCTGTCGCTCACAGACCAATAGCATCCTTTGAAAAACTCGCCTTTTGGCCCAACTCTTTGTTACTCAAAATTTCAAAAGCCTCATTTACGACCGGTAAACTACGTTTTTGAAATTCTGAAAGCCTCGATTTGAGCCAAAAATCCAGTTTTGCAGAGGATTTTTAGAGGTGCCCTTATTGGTCCTCAAACGTCCAAAGTCTCACTTTTTTATCTGCCGATGCTAGTGCCAGCATTTTTCCAGATGGTGAAAAAACCAGTCCGTAATTACCTTTACTCGTGGTCTTAAACTCATGAATGATTTCCAACGAGGAACTGCTCAAGACACTTACTTTGTGAGCACTACTGATTGCTATCCGACTTTCGGAGGTATCCATAGCCATCGCATAAAAATTTTCACCAATGAGTATTTTTCGGTCTATTTCCTTTTCATTCTCAAAATCAACCAATAGTAGATCTCCATTGTAACCCACCGACAAATAGTAGGTATCATCAAGAAACCTCAACCCTGAAACCGCGGGGTGATGACCCTGAATCTCCTTGATCAACTCCCCATTTTCTGCATTAATCAGCTGAATAATCTCACCCAAACCCCCAATTGCTAAAATATTTTTTTTGTGATTGTAATCCAGGATTCTCTGATTCTTGAATTTAGATTTTATCTTAAAAGTAATTGCTGACTTCTTCATATCGTAGCATAGAAGCTTCTGACTTGAAGTGCTTAACCAGACGAACTTTTCAGATACTTTAAAAAAACTGGTTAGTCCTTTTTTATCAAGCAAGAAACTATCCTCCTCTTTTTTGAATGCGCTATCCCAAATTTTCATGTAACCATCCCCGGAAATTGAAATCAATTTTTGACCTACATCATCAGTTAGCAGGTCATTTACTGTTTTAGAATGACCAATATATTCAGCAGATAAGTGTAGTGAGTGTGTATTCCATTCCTTTATCTCACCATTAAAGCCAAGACTGAAAATGAAATGTCCACTCTCATCGAATCTAACATGATTAACGTGAGATGAATGGGCTACAATTTCTTGATATTTCATTTGCTTTTTTGCGAAGTTTTAATTTTAATTTCCAGGGAGTCAGTCGTCTGTTTTCTTACGATCCAACTCAATACTAGTGAAAGAAGGAAAGTTAGAATTCCCAAATACGTCAGAACGCCATTTATTAGTCTTAAAGATAAAAATCCATATAGCGTTTGAATCGTGTTAGCAATTACAGTGACAGTGAGTAGTATAGGTGATAAAAGTTTGGCAGCTGAATAGTTTAAAAGCCCCAAAATAATCACAGCAATTCCGGTTCCGATAGAAAATAGCGCTTCGTGAGTCAGAGATTTGTAATAAGCAAAAACCATTAGGCAATGAATGACTCCTAAAACAATCAAGACAATCGCTAAAATTCTTTAAGCTCCCAGTGTAGTGTCCTTTTTCATGCGTATAGGTTTAGTTTCCAATGGCCACATGGAATTTCCATAGACCTATTCATCCTCGTTTGGGATACCAGGTTTATGCTCATTTCATATTGGTTTTAGTTCATGCGTTCCAATAGTTCGTTTTTCAATCATTGAAGATGAAAAAGCCGTAGCCTCCCGGATCTTTGATAATGATATTATCCACTAAGCCTTCTTCGTTGAAAAAGGTAATCTCTTCTGTTATTGGAATTTTGGATGCTCTGATTTCGGCAATTACCTCCATATTCCTGTCACCATTAAAGAAAGTCATGGAAGGATTGAAGAATAAATGAGGACAGGTGAGTGGTTTCATTAGCGATACTTTAAACTCGTCTGCGTTTGAAAGTGTCATATAATTAGTTGAAATATCTCCCTGTATTATCTCAAAACCTAAATGTTGCCAGATGGAAAATGATTTTTGAATGTTGGCAGATTCCAGGCTCAATCCTACAAAATTCCCTGTTAGCGCAGCGTCTATGTCAGGTTGATCTGCCGGAAATTCGAAATCTTCCTCTATCAAATAGATCCAGCAACCGTTAGCATCGTTCAACAGGTAACCTCTGTCTATGTTGAATAATTCTGTTACCTCTTTCAAACCTTGGACCTCCTTAACCCATGAACTCTTATACATTTTTATTCCTGCTCTGGCATACCTGTCCGGATTGACTTCAATGAGTGTATTTGAATCGTTAAATAGACAAGGGTTGGACGGACGCACCAACCTATAATTTAGCGTTTTGTAAAAGTCTATGCTTTTATCAAGATCACTCGTTGGTGTGTGTATTGTAACCATCAGGCATTTAATTTTCTAAGTTTGATGGGATCATTTTGTTGTTTTGCCTCCGAGTTGTGTCAAAAAGCTATCAATGGGCTCCCACAATTCAATTTTATTGCCTTCAGGGTCCAGAATATGCACAAATTTACCGTAGGGGTAATCTGTGATTTCGTCGACGACCGTCACACCCTTCTTCTTTAAATTATCAACAAGGCCTTCGATGTTTTGCACCCTATAGTTGATCATGAATTCCTTTTCAGAGGGATCAAAATAATCGGTGGTGTCAGGAAATGTATCCCAAATAAGGTAATTGATTTCATCAGGATGATGGGCGTTTCGAAACTCAAATGGCGAGCCATTTTCTCCTATCGCCAGACCTAAATTCTTGCCGTACCATTCCTTCATTTTTTGAGGATTTTCTGTTTTAAAGAAGATTCCTCCGATACCTGTTACCCTAGGTTCTGTTTTAGTTACATCTAGTTCTTTTTGTCCTTTTTTATCGATTTCACTGTTTCCGGTTTCTGTTTTTGTTTGACAGCCTACAATTAGCATGATTAATAAGGCCACTTGTACTTTATTTTTCATTTTCAGATGATTCGTTAAGTTATGATTTTACCGGCAGGCAAAGCTACAGTGCGAAATGATTCCAATGCACACATTGAACTTATCAAAGCATGGTCTAACGTATGCTGATGTTCAGGTCCTATGAGCTACTGATTAACCAAAACGATTATAGAGGTAATCAAAAGCAGTAGTAACTCTGTCAATGTTGCTCGAGATAATAGTTGTAATATACCTGCATTTCGGAATATGCATACTGGAATAATGTTGTGATCTGCCTAAAGTGAATCCGGGATAGTTTAGTAGAATCCTTTGAAAAACCCGCCTTTTGGCCCAACTCTTCGTTACTCAAAATTTCAAAAGCCTCATTTACGACCAGTAAACTACGTTTTTGAAATTCTGAAAGCCTCGATTTGAACCAAAAATCCAGTTTTG
>JBCDKO010000146.1:0-12011 GCA_038746525.1 Bacteroidota bacterium | reverse complement strand
CTATTTTATCACCATCTAACGTTACTATTCAGCTACTTAATAGATTGATTATCAAATATTTAGAAATTAAATTTTATTGAAATTTTTAATTTGCTTATAACTTAACAATATATTATTTTATAAAATAGATGTATTAAGTTTATTATTTTAATAAAATGATATTAGAATCTGCTATTAAAATAATATTTTATCTGGGTAGCTGAATAGTAACCATCTAACTTAAACAATCAGTTCAATACTTTACATTGTATAATTTCTTCAATTGGAATAGTTCTTCGAGCCTTGGTGCAGACTCAATGTTGCCTACGTCAAATCGAAAAGATTGTCGTCCTGTTTTAAAACCAAACTCTTTGGTATTCAAAGAAATCCATTCCGAATCGCCAATCTGCTCATTGTTGAAAACGAATAATAGGTCATTGGTTTTAGAAAAGCCAAACATTCGAGAATAGTAGAAGTCCGCAACAGGTATGGTATCTTGATCAGAGGTAGTCAGATTGACAAATTGATTCATTCGAAATGATAAAGTCTGCAGCCGGTCATTAAATTCCATTTGATTAGTACTCAATCCATATAAAGCATCTTTTTGGCCAACTGATAATTGCATCATGAAATAGAAATAAGTATCGTATCGCTTAAGTGCATTCTTAATTTTACTGGTATCTGACTCTCCTTCTAATTCCTGCCAGACTAAAAAATCATTGGGCCTGTAAAATACTTTGATCATTACCTTTCCAATTTTCTTTTCCTTTATTAGCCCATTGCGTCCATCCTGGATAAAGGAATAAAGGTCTTCCTCCGATAAGTATTCAGGCACTGTACAACCCACAGAAACTATAACAAATAAAAAGGCGATCAAAAAATATCGCATAGAGATTAAAGTCCTTGATATTGGGTATTTAGGGCTTCTTGAAGCTCTTCAGTAATATTTAATGCATCTTTAGCATATACAATACTACCTGAATTATTGGTCCCTAAAATAATTCGATAACCTTTACGTTTTCCGTATTCCTTTATAAAAGTATTAATTTCTGTGAGTACCTGTTCAGTCATTTGGTAGTCTTCTTGCTGCGACTTTTGCTGAATTCCGTTTTGATAATCCAAAAATTGTTGCCGTTTTGTCTTTATCAATTCTTCTGACAAGGATCTTTCTTTTGCAGACAAAGATTTTTTCCCTTGTTCATAGGACCGTATTTCTTTGTTCAATTCTGATTTCAGGGTATCAATGTTAGCTTGCCACTGAATGGCTTTTTGTTGAAATGCCTTACGGGCAGCACGCATTCCTGGATAATTTTCCAGAAGTTTGTTTGAATCAACATAGACAATTCCAGATGGACTTAGGTGTTGGTTGTAAAATGAAAGAAGCTGTAGAATGATCAGAACAGCAAATAAGCCTATAGCTACCTGTTTGAACGTCATAGATTAAAATTTATAGCGAATCGAAGAGAAAATTTACGTGTATCAATAGCGTTAGGAGCGTTAAAATTAAAAAGCCCTAAAACACTAGTAGAAATGGCCTTGTAGGTAAAAGTTCTACCTAAACCAAATAAAGTACTCCTCTCCTTAACAGTGGCTTGTTCAAGTTTTTTTTGTTCCTTCCATTCAGATTCAATGTGCAAAAAGAAAGAATGGATTAATGCATAATCCAAATATGTGCGATATGCGTTCTGACGGTCAATCTCTTGATCTTTCTTTAAGAGAATTGTTGTAGTGTAACCAATCCCTAGAGAAAGTTTTTCATTGATCCCATAAGCTAGTGTGGGTGTCATTTCGATGATATCGTTTTCTGGTTTATATTCTACATAGCCACCTATCTTCCATTTGTTTGCCCAATCAATGGTTCGGTTCACATCTTCATCATTTTGAAACTTCGGTAACAAGGCATCCTTCAATTGATCCTTTTGCTTTTCTTTCTCTTGCCGGATTATGGCCTTAGTGATCTTTTCTTTGGGTATATTAGGCTTCTGATAGTCGAACTTTTCTAACTCCGGTATAAACTGTTGAATGGTAGGAGTTTGATCTTCTACTGTGAGTACGCTTAAATCCTGATTTTTAATCCTTTTTTGAATGAACGACTCCATAAAGATTTCTACATCATTTAAGTTTTCCTCTTGCAGGGTGTCGTTGAGAGGAGACTTCTTTGTAATATGAGAATAGTTAACCAAACCAGTATCTAAATCCAGCTTAGGAGCAGGGTTACCTACTAGATAGCTGCTATCAATGATTGGTTTTTGCTTTGCCATAGAAATAGAATCGAAAGCGCTACTGTCTAATACTATTTTCTGATCGTCTAGCTTCAGTTCGTACTCTTTACCAAATAAAGAAGATAATGTGTCAAATAACTGTATATTGGCAGTAGTCTTTCTAGCTCTAAACTGATCTGATTTTAAGGAAGTAGAATCCTCGATATATTCCGTTTTGACCTGTTTCCATTTTCTTGCTCTCTTTTTTTCCTCTTTTATACTAGTATTAACTATCTTATTTCTTTGATTTTGGTTTTCAATGATCCTTTCAAGATCTTCTTCTAACTGTTCCATTTCCAACGAATCCAAACTTCGAAACATAACCTTATATTTTCTTATTTTCCGTTTTTCGAAACCGGTGTACTTTTTTAATTTCTTCTCTATGGACCTTGTTTTTTTATCCTTGAATCGATCTTTCAACTTTAGATTCTTTTTCTTTTCAGGATCTATCTCGCTTAACTCAGCAAGATTTATCTTTGCCAAAGGCGGCGATATCCAGGTTTGAGCTATACCGGAAACGGAAATAATGATCAAGATTATAATAATTAGAAGACGCATATTGCATATCGTATTAAAAAACAGCTTTTGTCTCTGGTTCTAATCATAATTGCCATCACCTGATTCTTTCTACAATATAATATATGATGGTTCACTTTCATCCGTAGAATAAAAAAGAGTTCAAGTCTTATCTATTTCTGAACTTTTAGGAATTAATAAATTAAAACTAAACTTTTTATCTAATCAATTTCGATCATCTCTAGAACTATTAATTATTTATTCGTCTAACAATTACTTACTTCAGTTAAATCATACTAAAAAGACTTATAAACAGCAAGTATGATAAAATCATTGCTGATTTTAAGAAAGCAAAAAAGATGGTCGCAAATAGACTTGGCTAACGACAGTTGGGCGTCTAGGAGAGATGATAAGCAAGCTAAAAACATAGCATTACCATCCCTTCCCTAAAAATTGCCATAAAATAACGTATTCGAGGTGTATTTGAATTTTCTGGTGGATGATGGATGTACGAAAAAATGCACAGTTACGGATAGATGCTATAATTTAAAGGCAAAAAACAATGGAAACAGCTGCCTGCAAGTATTGGATTATTTTCATTGCAAAGCACACATGCATGACTTTGCTGAAAAATATTTTGGAAAAGCAAGGAAAGAAGCCAACCATTGGGTCGATAAAATCATGGATTGGTTGAAAGAGGACCTATCCAAGGAAGTACTTCAGGAACTCAAGACCCTGCTTGTCAAAAATGAATCCATCGCACAAACGCGTGACCAATTATATCAGTAGCTGAAAAATAACCAACAGCGTATCAGATATGGCACGTTTATTAAAATGGGAATATCCATCGGCTCGGGACCCATTGAGTCTGCTCATCGAAACGTCATTCAACAGCGACTGAAGCTATCCGGACAGAGACTGAGGGCTTCTGTGCATTTCCGGCTGGTCATGACCATGCAAAGGGTGAGGGCGTTTTCCCACTCTCCAATAATTCCTGTGGCGTGCAGGTCATCGCCTGTTCGTTGCATCAGATTGGGAGCTGATGCGTATACTTTAGCGGTCTTAATTTCTTCGAGGGTTAAGAACCGTTTCTCTTGCTCGTGTTTGGTTTGCTGTCGCTCGATTTCCTCAAGGCGATATCTTTCGAGTTGGTCGGTTAGATCACTGAGTTGCGGATGCTGCCACATTTGTCCCGATCTCTAACCGCTCAGCGATCTTCCGGATCAGCTTCTCAGTCTGGTTGTCGTTGTAAAGGTCGAGGTTGTGTCTAATGCTCAGATGCTCTACTTGTACTTTCAGGGTTACCCGCATTCTGTCTAAGCCTTCCAACCGGATACCTCCCAGGACTGCTATGTCCATTGGTGGGTGTTCGTAAGTGATGTGGTCGGAGTTGGCGGTGTTGAGGTTAGTTGATTTTATCCTAAATTTTTATGATTTATACACTTTAAGGTGTAAACCTATCAATTAAGTTATATAAACCAAATCATTTCGATTTTTTATACCTCTTTCATTTGATATTATTGCCATATAAATACACTATAAGGTCTTTAAGTACTTATGGCATTCGGTGATAGATTAAACGAACTAAGAAAAAAATCTAAATTCTCACAAGAAGATTTAGCTAAAATGGCTGGCGTATACACTAACGTTCTAGGACGATATGAGCGTGGAGAAGCTAAGCCTTCCATTGATGTAGCTTCTAAGCTAGCTGATGCACTTGGCGTATCGCTTGATTACCTGACTGGTAAATCTGATCTCTTGATTGATGAAAAAGGGCTCGATAAAATCCTGACCATTCAAAAACTACCTGATTCCGACCAAGAACATATCATGTTTGCTATTGATGCACTGCTCAGAGATGCCAAGGCTAGAGCCGCTTATTCTTGATCTTAGGCACTCGGTACAAACGAGCGCCAGGAGAGGTGGGATTCATCACTGAACCAGGCACTCGTTCTATTCTAAGTAACCACAAGTTGCAAACTTGCGGTAGTGGGGTGAGGGTAGGAGCCTCGGCTTGGTCTTCTGCGCTCTGCTCAAACAACGAGGTTTGTGCCAGATTAGCAGGAATGAATCGCTCGCTCTTACGACCAAAAATTAACCGTTGAAACTCAGCAAGCTGACGCTTTAGGTCTTCATATTCGGCACGGGGAATAGTGATGGTATCTTCGGTAGTTAGTTGCGTTGTAAGCATGCTTAAAGATAGACAGAAAGGCAGAGAATAACTATAATTATCAGTTATTTATCATAAATAATTTATCTCCCCAGCGATCCGCCCGAGGTAAAATTCACGCGCTCTAAAATCTAGAGGTAGTTCCCCGCATGCTTACTTCCAGTCCGCAATCAGATAATCTGCTTTGTATGGCTGACAACAGCACCTCTGCTTCTTTTCTGCACCTGCAATGGATCACAATATCATCGGCATACCGCTCAAAACTGACTCCTGAGTAATGGATGCGTAACCATTTGTCTAAGCATAGTGTAGGTAAAGATTGGCCAGCAAGGGAGATATTACCCCTGGCGTTCCTTTTCCTCGTTCCAGTAAACCATCTTTGGTTGCTACTGGTGCCTCTAACCATCGGGGCACATACATGTGCACCCACTTCTCCTGAGTGTGTCTTGTCAGTGCTTTTAGTAATAGCTCATGATCCATATGATCAAAGAACCCTTTGATATCCAGATCAATTACCCATGCATACCTGTGGCAGTTCTTTTGACATGCCCTTATGGCTTCATGAGCACGCTTTCTTGGACGATATCCATAGGAATGCTCATCAAAATGAGCTTCCAATGACGGTTCCAGATAGTCCTTGACTACCATTTGAGCTACTCTGTCCGCTACTGTGGGTATCCCCAGCTTTCTTTCCCCTCCATTGCTTTTGGGGATCGAGACTTCCTTTACCGGCGGTGGGAAATAACTCCCAGAGGTCATACGGTTCCATAGCTTGTACAGGTTCTTCTTAATATCCGATTCAAACATTTGAATACTGATCTCATCGACCCCTGCACTCCTTTTGTTCCGCTTTACCTTCTTGAAAGCTCCCCATACCATCTCTCTGGTAATAGGATGTGTTTTCGACTGTGATTCTTTCATAACATTCTTCCTTGTTACAGTGGACATTATTAAATAAATCTCAATGACCTGACCCCTTGGCTCCAGCTCCATTACAGCGCTTTCAACGCTACTATGGGTCAGTCCGACTTCAGTAATGATCTCAATATTCTGTCTCGCTGGACTTCAGCTTGTACATTTCTCTCTGTAATCATGGATCACACAATCATTACTGATCTCTCAAGTTCCGTATCAAAGCCTGTATGAAGTTCATGCCATCTCTATACCGCACATCAAGTAGCCAATAAACAGGTCACCGCTACTCTTGTCCCAGGATTAGCCCGGAAGCCTGGTTTTGATGTGAGCTCCGCATTTCGATATCTCATCAATGGTTCACTTGCGTTCATCTCCTCCCTACTCACCTGATCAATCTTACTTAATCTTTTCCTTAACTATTCAATACCATCTTGTCACCAAGACAGCACCGTAAGGTGGTTTACAGGCCACTCCTGTAAGTCGCCTGTGAAGGGCCTACCTCTGTTTTCAGAGTCCTTCATCTTTAATACAGCACGTTTTCAAAGCACTTTAACTTACTCGAAGCTCTCCTTTGAAAACTTATTGACATACTACCGGGCCGTCTGCGGGTACCACCACCCGCCACACAGGGAACGAGACTGCAAGGAACAACTGTGTGTGCCGTAGGGTACGGGTGGTGGTCGCAGGCCCGCACTAACAAGGGCTGTGGTTTTTGTTTTGGGGGCGCCTAGCCTTGCCTACCTGCCGGAGGCTTTAATCAATCAAAAACAAAAAAGTAGAACAGCCGTGGCGAGGAGCGGATAGCCAGCAACCAGAGGGATAGGCAAGATGGAGCCCCGTTTTTTTCTCACCTGTTTTTCACATTTCAGATGAAAGAAAACCTGTCCGGGAAAAAAACAGGAACGATCTTGCCTATTCCCGGCGGGCAGACGGGCTAACGCACCACAGGCACACCACTTTTCCTGCCAATCTTTGATATCTGATACCCTCAGCATGGCGACCCCAGGGAGACAACTGCTGCATTTTCGGATTAGCTTCTTCTGGCGATTTGACTGTTATCCTTTTCGGTAGGAAAGAAGTCTGTGACGTTTACGATTTCATTGGATTCACTCAGATAATAGATGATTTTGATTTCTGATCTGGAAGTTCGTTCATATAAAGTGAAGCGATAATCCTCTTTTCTGTTTTTGCAAGTTTGGTTCTGGCGTTCCTCTTTCGGGTTGATAATGAAGGCTTTTAGCCGTGTCCCTTAGTTCATCTGCAATTTCTTCTGCACGATCTATTTCATAGTGCTCATAGAGGTATTCAAGGATTTCATAAAAAGCGATTTCTGCCGGATCAGTGATGATTACGTCATACTGGATCTCTTCTGTATTTTCCACTGTTCAAAGTCTGCATTAAATTCATTAAAACTCTTAGTTCGTCCTTCTGCAATAGCTTTTTCTGATAGTTCAGCTCTTCGGTTCATTTCATCATTAACGAGCATGTTTTTGATGTACGCTAGAACTTTTTCCTGTTGATCGGATTCTAGCTTGAGTAGCTGACTAATTAAGTCTTTGTTTACTGTGCTAACCATATCTACAAAGTAACGATTTATTCCATTAGATAGACAGAAGCAGTCTGATAAACTGCCTCCGTCTTTTTTGCTATGTCCTTAACCGATGGGAATATGCTTCATAAAAGCATTCGATCAGATTGAACAATTCGTAACAGGTATTCTGTATTTTCAACTCGCTCACATCGCCTTTTTCCACATAATGCAGCATGTAAATTATCCTGGATAAGTCAATAATGACTGGAATGTGGTCTCCATTATGATAAGAATCGATGTGGTCGATGAGCTCTTTAAGCTCTGCTGTTTTTACTTTCATTTTTTACGATTTTGAGATTTAAAAAAACCCTGCTTAGGTCTCTCAATGCTCGTAAAGGGCATTTACGTTCGTTTCCTAGGGTTAACCATACAGGGGTATTTCTTAAAAGTATTTGACTGCTTTACGATTCTGAGAGTAAATCTATGATACTTTCTATGGACTTCTATTTTTCATCTCTATTCATATTTTGATCTATTTTAACCGAGTGGATGATATTTCTGAACGACTTCCTGTTATCTTTCCAGATCGTTCTTTTGATAGGCTTCTGTGCTGCTGATATATTTGTGACCTGCTAAGTATTGGGTCTTTCTCAGGTTGTATTGTTTCAGCCATTTTGTGATCACACTGGCCCGGATCTGGTTCACACTGATTGTTGGATATTGCTTTCTTAGGTGATACATCAGGCTGGACATAATAACATTCATATTTCCTTCAAAAAACTGCTCTCTCTTGACTCCTTCCTTGTATTGATTCATCAAGATTATCTGTTGAGCTCTTAGCTCTATTTCTCGTTCGTTGCTCTTTTTCGTTCCTGGGATTCTAATGGTGCCTGCTTTTAGATTAATGTCTTTGGTTTCCAGTTTTCCCAGTTCTTCACTTCTGATTTCCTGGTTGATGAGTAGCCCCAAGATCACTTTGTTTCGGGTTGAGTTTGGACTTTTGTCTTGATCGCAAGTGTAAACTCCGTGTAACTCGTGAGGTGCTAAGATGTAATGGAGCTTGCTTCGCTTTACTCCTTTTACCTGGATGTCTTGGGCTGGATTCTGAATAATAACTTTTGATTCTAATAGATGATTGTAGTAGTGTTTGAGGGTATTGATATAGACTTGAACCGTCCGCTTAGTAATCCCTTTCTGATTTAGATATTTCATGTAAGCTAACAGATCATTGTAGCTGGTTTCTTCGGATTCTATTCCTTCACCTTTCAGCCAGTTTTGGTATTGTGTGAGATTTCTGATCTCAGACCGAATGGTTTTATGAGAGTGGCCCTTCGATTTTAGGTACGTATCAAAACTCATCTTCATGGTATTTAATCGGAGCATGGCTTGGGATATGCTTAAAAGGTTGGGGTTTATTCTCGATCAGATGCACATAAATCTGAGTGGATTCTAACCTGAAAAATTCAGGTGTTATTCATTGAGATGATGTAATACGTTGAATATGAGGCAATTGATTTCGAATGAGATGACAAAATCGTTCCCCAAATTTGAGGAATCAAAAATCATTCAGTGTGAATGTTAAATCATTGTAAATCAATTACTTGAACCAACCCGCCACTATTTATGGTGAATAATGCGGGCTAAACTAGTGTGTCCTAAAAACTGGCTGATGTTTTCCAGTGGCATGCCTGCCGCTAAAAAGTGTGTGGCGATGCTGTGTAAGTGTGTGGAGTCCGATCTCCTTTTTTATCAGATTGATGTTCCCTGTATCGTATTGCAGCTTCTTTAGTCTGATAAACAGGCTCTGTCCTTGCATCCTTTTACCCCTGCAAGAGATGAGTAAAGCATCATTCTTATTGCTTCCACCTGCCAGGTGGGACCTCTGATCATAGACCCATTCCTGTAAATAAAACAGGCTGTGCCTGCTGATGGGGATTAATCGTTCTTTTTGGTTCTTGCCCTTCCTTACATGTAGCACCGACCGATCAAAAGGGAAGGCGAAAAGGACGGAACAGCAAGGAAACTACACCGCCAGAGGCGGTAAAAAGATCACTCCAAAAGGAAAAAGAAAAAAAGGGGGCCAGCCGCCCAAGCGGCTAAAAATCCATCGCCACAGGCCAGAGCAGTACCCCAAGAGCCGGAGGCAGATCACTTGGATAAATGAGAGAGAAACACACTATACCAACCAGAAGAAAAGAGGCGTTCCGCCTTGAAAAATTTTTTGCGCCAAAGCGCAACACTTCCAACTGATTTAGCAATGGAATACAAGCGAAAAAACCGCCCGAAAATCGGGCGTGTATTTCGCCTCTAAGCCGACAGCTCACTACTCCGATCCGAGAGATGAATTACCCCTTTGGGGTCGAATTTTTTTGCGATTTGAAGCAGACATCTGCACGGGTGGAGAAAATAGATAGCTACTGGAAGTCTAAAGCTCATCTGCTCCGCTTCTGAAAAAACACATCTCAAAAAAGTCCAAAAAAGGGGGCGCATTCCGCCACAGGCGGAAATAAACATTTGAAACACAAAACCAACTCCACTCCAAACACCACCCACCCCTCACACTCCATTCCACTCAGCTTTTCATCTTTGGACCCCACCGAGAGCCAGAGGATAAAAAGAGGGGAAAAAAGGAAGGGTAAAGGGTGTGGATAAGTGGCAAAAAAGGAGTGTATAAAAAAATGATGAACGGTAAATAGTAGGGATAAAAACAAGAAGCAAATGATTGGATGAAGAACCAGTTAGGGTTTTCTTTTGAGAACCCTTAGGTAGTCTTTCTTCTCTTTGATTACTAATATACTGTCTGACAGGTGAAAAATTACTTCCTCTATATATTGATAAGTTTTACCATCTTCTCCTTTGAAGGTTAGACCTTGATCTATTAGTGATTTGCCAATTTGACTATTCTCATCTATTTCTAGGTGATAGACTATTTTACCCTCTTCGTAAAGCCAATATCCCTTATCAATATTTCTTTCAGTAAACCTTTTAGAATATGAGCCATCATTTAAAAAATTGATATCTGCTCTATTAATAACTTCAAAAGGATTTGGGATTAGGCCTTCCCATTCAGGATGATAAACGGTATCTATTTTGTTAAAATTTGGGTCATACAATCCGTCAAAAATCCATTCTCCTTCTAGCTCTACACTTGGACTCTTAAGATTGTTAAGGTCAGTTTTATTGATTGAAATAATTTCTTGAGCATTAGAAGAAGCTATTCCTATGCTGATATTTAATAAAATAGTCTTGACTAAAATTTTATTTACCAACCTGTGACACCTTTATATATTTCTCTATCTGTTAATTCAAAATCAATATCAACACCTAACCTCTCCTCACTTTTAAATTTATGATCGAAAAGAGTTATATGATCTTCTGGGCTTTCTGGTAGATACAAAATGTAAAAATATTCACCTTCTTCCCTGGGGCCCTCTAGCCATACCGAAGTTCTCTCAGTATATTTTCTTCCTTTCACAACATATACATAATCAATGTACCTTGTATCAGAAGCGTAAGTAGATTTATGAATACGGGCTGGGGTGATTAACCCTTCTCTGTATTTATCAACATCATAATATCCTGAGATCAGAACCCAGAGAATGATGGAAAATATAACCGCTGCAATCCAATAACCTTTCCTGAAAAATGATTTTACTAAGTTCATTACTGATCAAATCCATCTCCCCCCATTATCCTCTTTGCTACATCATTGACCTGAGTAGGTATTTGATCTCCCAAAACACCTTTCTGTCCTCTTGTTACTGCGTCTATCCCTGTGTGAACTAGTGTTTTACTTGCAGCGTCTAAGATTTCAGCTTTACTATTAACCTTTAGCGTTACTCCGCTCTCGCCATTAAAATCAACAAAATTATTCAGTGCATTTTTAGCTCCATCTACCAAAATTCCCTTTGTTTCGCTTGGTAAAACTTTATCTACCTTTCCAAATAATAATCCAGCTGCATCAACACCTTCCATAGATGCTTGCCAATCACCACTATTTTTAATCATATTAAATCCAAATGACTTTCCGTAAGCAGCCCAGCCTCCCGGACCAGACAAAATGGATGCCGTCAAAACAGCCATAGACCTAGTTAACGAGTTATTTATAAATTCATCTTGACCTCTGTAGACTGCCGCTTGGATTCCATTACCATAAACAGTAATCTCAGATAACATAGTTAGTTCCAAATTTCCAGCTTGATCTAAGATATAATGAGTGTGATCTCCTCCTTGTGTCCCTACTTGTTTGAGGCTTCCATCTGCTTGGCGCTGATATACATTATCAAACCCTCCATCGGGATCAACTCTATTTATCGGGTTGTTGCCCATGCCTAGATATGAAGAAGCATATTGACCGTATGGATCCACCTGCAACCACCTTCCGATCAACGGATCATACATTCTCAGCTCAAACGCATTCCACCCTGTGGTAGTGTCCGCTTCAGCGTACTGCCCCTGATACCCATGCCTGTACTGTTCCCTTTGTGTCTGATCGGGATTGTTCCACTGCTTCGCTACAGCGCCAAAGGGAGTATAATTAGTACAAAAATTTTCCGCACTTCCTTTTTCTTCTAGGCCATCCAAAAAATAAAGAGGTACATTTTCTATGCCCTCCCTCTCGTACTCATATGTGATTCGT
>JBCDKO010000145.1:0-12048 GCA_038746525.1 Bacteroidota bacterium | reverse complement strand
TTTACGACATCATTCAGTAGAAGAGATGTCTTGCTTATTGGTAGCGATGAAATAGACGATGTAGTAGGCTTTGAGAATGGGGAACTTCACTTGATGAAAAAGTGTGTTGCTGGTGGGAGTGGCTTGATAGCCACATTGGGTACACTGACGAGTCCGCCCCAGCTTTCCCTGGCAATAGTGGGTATGTTGACATTTTTCACAAATGAACCCATCGGGCCATTTGAGTTGAGCAAGGTGGTCATAGCAAGCCTGGTCATCAGGAAATTGCTGCTGGAACTGGAAGAGGGTAAGGCTTTGGTATTTTTTCTCCATGATTTTGATCGTTAAATATTACTTTCAGTTGCTGAAAAACAGTGATTTAACCAACCAATACCGCCATCAAAAATAAAATATTTACTAAGTGCCTACTTCAATAAATGTATAAAGCGTTTCTTCTTTTTTTATTGGAACATGAAATAAAATATTTTGTAATTGCTCCAAGGTGTATTGATTAATTTGAAAATAAGCTTGAGCTAACTTACTTGGGCATTAACCAACCTTTATTAGTAAGTAACTTGAGTGATGCTAATATTGATCTTGGCAGTGAGATATTCGATATGTGATATAGTATACTATACAGGAGGATTGTGTGTTAAATTATCGTGAACTTTCCATCTCCATGAAAATAAAAGAACAATGGAGTTTTCTTTAGTCAATGCGTCGCTGACATTAACATAATAGAATCCTTTGAAAAACCCGCCTTTTGGCCCAACTCTTCGTTACTCAAAATTTCAAAAGCCTCATTTACGACTTGTAAACTACGTTTTTGAAATTCTGAAAGCCTTGATTTGAACCAAAAATCCAGTTTTGCAAAGGATTCTAATGAACTATCCTTTTAAGGGCACCTCTAAAAACCCACTTTCAATTTTTGAGATGATCTTTTTTCCTGATACTTCGTTATCAAAATACTTATTTAATACCGCTAAACTCCGTTTTTGAGGTCTTGTCTCAGAAAAAATTTCTACCTCAAATTCTTGAACTGAGTTTTAGAAGTGCCTTTAATGTCCTGTCCAAAACTCCAAGTACTAAGGCATGGGCAAGGATCTGCTTCCCAAGTATCCGAAACGAGGCTCCGATGTCCTCGGAAATATTTGGCTAAGATATTGAAGAGGTATATGTCAAAAAATCTCCCAACAGCAACTTTGCTCGGTAAATCTTAGAATTATGAAATGTAACAATTTTTATGGCGTGATCAACAATTCAAATTATTGTTACCTTACATTTTTTCAATCACTATAGCGGAAGCTCCACCGCCACCATTACAAATACCAGCGCAGCCTAATTCACCTTCTTTTTGTTTTAAAATAGAAATGAGAGTAGTAATGATTCTTGCACCAGAGGTTCCAAGCGGATGCCCTAGAGCAACGGCGCCACCAAAAACATTTAATTTTTCGGGATCAAGGTTTAGTTTTTCCTGATTGGCTAAAGCTACAGCTGAAAATGCTTCATTAATCTCCCAATAATCAATTTCAGATTGACCTACACCTGCGTGATTAAGTGCTTTTGGTATTGCCAGCGATGGGGCAGTTGTAAACCAAAGCGCCTCTTGAGCGGCATCTCCAAAACCCCTGATTTTTGCAATTAGTGTAAGGCCTAGTTCTGCGGCTTTTTCTTTACTTACCAAGACTAATGCAGATGCCCCATCATTGATGGTAGAAGCATTAGCAGCTGTTACTGTACCTTCTTTATCAAACACAGGTCTTAGACTTGGAATCTTGTCAAAGTTCACATTTCTAAATTCTTCATCTTCATCCATCACCACAGGGTCTCCTTTCCGTTGAGGTATTTCCACAGGGACAATTTCATCTTTAAAATTCCCATCTTCAGTCGCCAAAGCAGCTTTATTATAAGAATTGATGGCATATTCATCCTGGGCTTCACGCGAGATATTCATTTCCTTAGCCGTATTTTCAGCACAATTGCCCATGGGAAAGCCATTGTAAACCTCCCATAATCCGTCGTGCATAAGCCCATCTATGAGCTGACCATGACCATACTTATAACCAAACCTTGCTTTGGGGACGTAGAAAGGAACATTACTCATACTTTCCATCCCCCCTGCTACCACCAGATCATTAATGCCAAGCATAATGGATTGTGCTCCAAACATGACTGCTTTCATCCCGGACGAACATACTTTATTAACGGTGGTACAAGGAGTACTCTCGTGTATTCCAGCTCCTAAAGCTGCTTGCCTTGCAGGAGCCTGCCCTAAGTTGGCAGACATCACATTTCCCATAAAAACTTCCTGCACTTCCTTGGCTTTTGACCCTGATTTTTCAAGCGCACCTTTGATGGCAAATGTTCCCAATTGAGTAGCTGAAAAACCAACCAGTTTTCCGCTAAAACTTCCTATGGGTGTTCTAATAGCTGAGGCTATATAAACTTCTTTCATTGTATAAGATTGGGTTTGTTATTAAGAGTAAATCAGCAACGGTTCCAATGGTCTTTTCGAACGGTTAAGATCTTAAAATCGATGGCTGTAACGTAATAAAGTATTTACCAATCGGGCTTCCCACTAGCTGGTCTTTTCGTTGCTTTGCGTTTTTGGTTCTGCAGGTATTTGATTTCACTCTGTTTCATTGCCTCAAGGAGCTGACGAGCTTTTTCTTCGCTAATACCCATTTCTTCTAGTTTTTCCTTGGTTATTTGCTCCTGCGATTTTTCTTGTTGTTGCTCTTCTTCTTCACCATTTTCTTGCTTTTGCTCCTTTTGTTGTTCTTCTTCCTTCTCCTGTTCTGATTGTTCCTGGTTTTCTCTTTCCTGGTCCTTCTGCTCTTGCTCCCCATCTTGCTTCTGATCCTGATCTTGCTTATCTTGATTTTGTTTTTCGTTTTTCTCCTCGTTTTGGTCTTGATCTTGATCTTGTTGATCTTGATCTTGTTGATCTTGATCTTTATTATCTTGATTCTGCTGTTCTTGTTTTTTCTTTTCTTCCAGAAGTTTTTTAACCACTTCGTAATCATACACTGCATCTTTATTAGTCGGGTCAGCTTTGACTGCTGATTTGAGCTGTTGCAGTGATTCTTCCAGCTTCCCAGCATCCTTGCTCATCACCCCTAGCTGTTGATAGGCAATGGATCGTAGTTTTTTACTTCTGGCGGCACCCACTCTTCCGTAATTCAATTTAGCCCCGGAGGTATCACCAAGATGATAATAGGCATGTCCCAGGTTTAGTTTTATCAGGTCGTCATCCACACCCATTGAATCTGAAAGTAGGATGTATTTTGATACTGCTAACTCATAATTGCCATTGAGAAAAGCTTCTTCTGCCTCTTTTTTCAATGAATTGATCTTGATAATTTCCTTTGGATCATTGCTGAGCAAAGCAATCAGAATAAATAAAAATGATATTTTCATAACTTAATTAATCTTACACTAAATAAAACATCTAAAACCATTAATAGCAAAGCTGCACTGAGGAAATAGAAATACCGGTTTTGAGTTGCGTCTACTTTTTTTGCCTCTCTCAATTCTCCTTCTACTCGATTGATCGCACTGATTAAACGCTCTGTATCGTTTCTTGATTCGTTAATTTCAAAATATTCTCCTCCAGTATCTTCTGCAAGATTCTCCAGCGAATTGGAATTCAGCTTAGAGACTACTTCATTACCACCTCTATCTCTTTTAAACCCGGTTCTGATAGGTATTTTACTTCCTTTTTTTGTACCTACTCCAAGAGTAAACAATGAGATCCCTTCACTTTCCAGCTCATCAGCTACTTTTGATGTATTATCTCCAAAGTCTTCTCCATCACTAATTAAAATTACAATCTTAGCTTTAGAACGAGTAATTACCGTATCATCATCTGTCAACTTTTCCATCGCCATATCCAAAGGAGGGCCAAAATCAGTGCCGTAATTTGGAACCATTTCTGTATTTAATGTTTGAATGAAAAGATTGAGCGCATTATTATCATATGTGAGTGGACACTGCAGGTATGCTTCGCTACTAAACATGATCAATCCGATTCTATCCGAATTGAATGCATCCACGATGTTTTTAAGCTCAAATTTTACTTTGGAAAGTCTTGATGGTTGCACATCCATCGCATTCATGGATTGACTTAGATCAATACATATAAGTATATCTTTCCCTACAGTTTTGATTTCTCTTGAAGTATCACCAAAACTTGGTCCCAGCAATGCGCTAATTATTAATAGGAAATAAAGAGACCTAATAAAGGTCTTGATAAAAACCCTTTTAAACGGCAAACCAAGTCTTTTAGTTGATTTGATAACTCTGACTAGAAATAGGATGTAAAAAAGAAAAAATACCCCTGCAATCGAGATTTCAAAAATGCCAAATGAATGTACCCACTTCATGTGTTTACAATTTCATTTTTCAAAGGCCACATCTTTCTTTTGATACGGGAATATCTTGAAACTATTTCATGGTAAAAGTCAATGTTTTTCACACAGATGTTTATTCTAGGTTATCTTGAAAATCCTTTGATAGACATTTCAAACATATATCGTTTATTTTCTAATCGCATAGATGGATTCACGATTAATCTCATCGACGGACCGATTCATCCGGCAGTTGGTGTAGATTCATTCTTCGAATCTTCATGCTCATTCTCATTGGTTTGTAAAACTAATTGATCAATTTATAAGCTAAATCGGTATTAGATAGATTAACAATTTTTAAGAATGAGCAATAAGGTATTTCATTTCTAATGGTGATTTAAGAGGATTTTAATCTATGAATCCACTCTGAAAAGTCAAAATCAGATCAAAAATCGACCCATACAGTCAAATTCAAGGGCTGAAAAAACCTGAATAGGGGTTTCGTAGTGGACTCATTTATAGAATTTCATTTTTCCTTATTTCAATTTTACTAACTTCTTTCCCCTTGTTGATTTTTGTTACTATTCAACTGCCTAGATAAAATCAGAAATCCTGACTCGACCCCTTAAATTCTCTAAAAATAGACGTGTCTCATAAATCTGTTTGTCGTAATCCTATACCATTTTAAGTTCAAAAACATCTTTATAGTTTAAAAAGGGAATTTTCGTCAGTCATCATGGTGTTTTTGCGACATTGATTTTTACATCAGGTCAGGATTTCTGAAAATATTATTTTAATTACAGATCGATTATCATTATTATCAAAATAATCAACTTAGAAAATATTTTTTTAAAAATAATATATTGTTCAATTGTAAGCAAATTCGATATTTCAATAAGGTCTAATTTCTAAATATTTGATAATCAATCTATTAAGTAGCTGAATAGTAACTGATTTTTTAGATGGAAAAGATTCCTGTAATCGGGTATTTATCTCCTGCTGTTTCCTATCGCTCGCAATCCAAAGGCTATCCATCTGTATCACTGTTCTGAATAATCCCGCTTGAGGTTGACATAAATGGTAGCTTCAAAAGATTTATGTGAAGTACTCCAATGTATCTTTCGGAATATTACCTTGAATTTTTCTTCTAAACCTTAAATTAATGATAAGCAAATAGACCATCAAACAGGTCTCAACAAAAAAGCAACAACTTGAAGATGCTGATTGAAAGGTAATTATTGAATAACGTATTTAAGAAAGTTCAGCGTTCACTCGATTTAGCTATATGATCAAGGATGCATTTTTCGTACATCCTTTCATTTATTAGAATTAGGAGTTATTCTATCTTAGCGCACTGATTTTGAAAACCATTTAAAAATCATGGATAAAATACTCTATTTGGTACCTGTATTAGGTATCATAGGTCTTCTCGTAATGATCGTAAAATCTCGTTGGGTGAATAAACAAGACGCCGGTGAGGAAAACATGCAGACCCTAGCCAACCACATTAGAGAAGGTGCATTAGCTTTTTTAGGTGCAGAATATCGTATTCTTGCTCTTTTCGTTGTTATCGCTGGTGTGATGCTTGGCGTTATTTCCACGTTAGTTGAAACCACTCACTGGTTTATCATTATTGCCTTTTTTATAGGCGCTTTCTTCTCTGCAACTGCTGGTAATATAGGTATGAGAATTGCCACAGCGGCCAATGTAAGAACAACACAGGCCGCAAGGTCTAGCTTATCTCAGGCATTAAAAATATCATTTGCGGGAGGAACTGTGATGGGATTGGGTGTTGCGGGACTAGCTGTACTTGGCTTGAGTGTTTTATTCATTTTATTATTTCACTATTTCATGAATGGCTCATGGACTTCCAACGGTGATATGACTATTGTTTTGGAAGCATTGGCCGGTTTTTCTTTAGGGGCTGAGTCTATCGCTCTTTTTGCAAGAGTAGGTGGAGGCATTTATACAAAAGCAGCCGACGTAGGTGCAGATTTAGTGGGAAAAGTAGAAGCTGGTATTCCCGAGGATGATCCTAGAAACCCTGCTACAATTGCGGATAATGTTGGTGACAATGTAGGAGATGTTGCAGGAATGGGTGCTGACCTTTTTGGTTCTTATGTGGCTACAGTTTTGGCTTCCATGGTGCTGGGCAACTATGTGATTCGAGACATGGGCGGATCAATTAATGACGCATTTAATGGGATTGGTCCAATTCTTCTTCCATTGGTCATTGCTGGTCTTGGTATCATTTTTTCCATTGTTGGAACAATGCTTATCAGCATTTCTGGTGATAATGCGAAAGAATCTCAAGTTCAGTCCGCCTTGAATAGAGGAAACTGGGGATCAATTATTTTCACTGCGATAGCTTGCTATTTCGTAATTAATTGGATACTCCCTGCTGAGATGACAATGAACTTTTTTGATGTAGGAAGTTTGGCGGTAACGTCCAATGCAGTGTTTGGAGCAGTCCTGGTAGGGTTATTTGTGGGGGGAGCCATTTCCATCATGACGGAATATTACACGGGGTTGGGTAAAAAACCTGTGGTGGATATTGTTCAAAATTCAGCAACGGGAGCAGCCACCAACATCATAGCAGGTCTCTCCACTGGTATGATTTCAACTTTTGGTCCCATATTACTTTTTGCAGGGGCAATTTGGGGAGCGTATGAGCTGGCAGGTTTTTATGGTGTAGGAATAGCCGCTTCTGCTATGATGGCAACAACTGCAATGCAACTAGCTATTGATGCTTTTGGTCCAATCGCTGATAATGCAGGGGGTATTGCGGAGATGAGCGAATTACCTGAAGAGGTAAGAGAAAAAACAGATATCCTTGATTCAGTCGGTAACACCACAGCTGCCATTGGAAAGGGATTTGCTATCGCTTCTGCGGCGTTAACTGCGCTTGCACTCTTCGCAGCTTATGTGACTTTCACAGGAATAGACGGGATTAACATTTTTAAAGCAGATGTCCTGGCGGCACTTTTCATCGGTGGAATGGTGCCGGTTGTATTTTCAGCATTGGCCATGAGATCTGTAGGCAGAGCTGCCATGGAAATGGTGAAAGAAGTACGAAGACAATTCAAAGAAATCCCTGGAATAATGGAAGGAACAGGAAAGCCAGAATATGGTAGGTGTGTGGATATATCCACCAAAGCGGCATTAAGAGAAATGATGCTTCCCGGAGCAATTACAATTATTGCGCCTATCTTAATTGGATTTTTCATGGGCCCTGAAGCTTTAGGTAGTTACATGGCCGGAGTGGCTGTTTCTGGTGTTCTATGGGCAATTTTCCAAAATAACGCAGGTGGTGCATGGGACAATGCTAAGAAATCTTTTGAAGCTGGTATTGAGATCGACGGGAAAATGACTTACAAAGGATCTGAAGCCCATAAAGCCGCTGTGACAGGTGATACAGTAGGGGATCCCTTCAAAGATACTTCTGGCCCATCCATGAATATCTTAATAAAGTTAACATGTCTTGTGGGTTTGGTGATCGCTCCGATCCTAGGTGAGATTTATGGATCAGGGAGCCACGCTTCCGATGATATGAATGCCGAAGAAATCATTCTTGAGGAAAATCAAGTTCAGCAAATACAAGAGGTGAAAGCGAAGGTAATAATCGTAGAATAAATCGCTTTCTTTTGAGAATTAAGAATAGACCTTTGTTGTCGTCGAGGTTTTTCATGATTTTTTGTTTTAGTTAGTCTACTTAGCTAACTTTCTTTTATGAAGACTTACAACATTCATGAAGCAAAAACCCATCTTTCAAAGATCTTAAATGAAGTGAAGGAAGGTGAAACGGTGTATATCTCTAAAGCAGGTAAGAAATTAGTTGAACTTAAGCCAGTCAAGGAAAAGGAGAAAAAAATCCCTTGGGGAATGCTAAAGGATAAAATCCGGGTAGCAGATGATTGGGATAATGAGCAAACCAACCTGGAAATATGGAAAGAATGGGAAAATAAGGATTTTGTATCTTGAATTACTTACTAGACACACAAATACTTATTTGGACAATCAATAATCCTTCTAGGATTTCTCTTCAGACAAGAGAGTTAATGGATGAAACCAGGAATCTTTACGTCAGCTCTTTGGCAATGTTTGAAATTTTGCACAAAAACAAGATTGGTAAACTAAAATTTGAAGCAGCGTTCGAAGAATTATTTTTTTTGATTGGTTGGACTTAGGTAGGGATCATATAGCGTATACCTATGATCTACCTCTAATCCATCGAGACCCCTTTGATAGATTGCTTATTGCACAATCCATTGTAGAAGGAATTCCACTCATTACTGCAGACAAGCAAATTCAGCAATATAATTTTCCGTATGTCAAAGCGTAGTAACGCTCAGATTATAGATATTGCTGAAAAATGGTTTAAATCCAAAGGATGGAAAGTTTTTGATTTTCAAAAAAAAACCTGGAAAGCTTATCTTAATGGAAAAAGCGGCCTTTTAAATGCCCCTACAGGATCAGGAAAAACGTATGCACTTTGGATACCTGCTGCATTAGAATTTTTAAAAGAAAAAGATTCATTTGAAGTAAAACCTGAGATTCAAATACTCTGGGTCACTCCACTTCGAGCACTGGCCAAAGACATAAAGAGTGCCATGCAGTCATTTTGTGATGAGGTAGATCTTCGCTGGAATGTCGGATTACGAACAGGGGATACCTCTGCCTCTGAACGAAAGAACCAGAAAAAGACAGCTCCTCAGGCCATGGTCATCACTCCGGAGAGCATCCATATACTTTTAAGTCAAAGTGATTATCCTAATTATCTGAAGAGTATTAGGGCCATCGTAGTAGATGAATGGCATGAGCTAATAGGTACAAAAAGAGGTGTAGCGATGGAACTTGCCATTTCCAGAATAAGAAAACTCACAAGCAATAGACTTAAAATTTGGGGCATCTCAGCAACCATAGGTAATTTACCGCAAGCCAAAAGAGTCCTCTTAGGTGAAGCATTGAATAAAGATGCCATAACAATCAAGGCTGAAATAGATAAAAAAATTGAGGTAGAATCCATTCTTCCTCATGAAGTAGAGCGGTTTCCTTGGTCAGGTTACCTAGGGACTAAGCTCCTGGATAAAGTGCTTCCTATTATCTACAGCAGTAATACAACCTTACTTTTTACCAATACGCGGTCACAAACAGAGCTTTGGTATCAAGCCATCTTGAATGAAGCGCCTGATTTGGCTGGCATCATGGCAATGCATCACGGATCTATGGATCAGAACATTCGACTTTGGGTTGAGGATGCCCTACATGAAGGAAAGCTAAAGCTGGTTGTTTGCACTTCTAGTCTTGATCTGGGAGTTGATTTCAGGCCTGTAGATACAGTGATTCAAATCGGTGGGCCAAAGGGGGTTTCTCGATTTCAACAAAGAGCCGGACGAAGTGGTCACGGACCAGGTGAAGTGAGCAGAATCTATTTTGTCCCCACTCATTCTCTAGAATTGATAGAAGGCGCAGCGTTGAGAGATTCTATCAAAGGAGGAAAGTTTGAACAACGGAAACCTTTAGAAAAATGCATGGATGTCCTTGTTCAGTACTTAGTGACACTTTCCATTAGTGGAGGATTTCGCCCCTTGGAAATTCTTGAGGAGATCAAGGAAACCTATTGTTTTCGTTTGTTACAAGCAGGTGAATGGAACTGGGCGTTAGAATTTATTACCACTGGTGGAAGTACTCTAGGAGAATACGATGAATTTGTGAGAGTATATAATGATAATGGAACTTATAAAATTATCAATAAAAAAGCCGCGTTGAGGCATAAACTTTCGATAGGAACGATAGTAGGAGACCCCGCTATGAGTGTTCGATTCATCTCCGGAGGGCACCTAGGTACTGTAGAAGAAAGCTTTGTATCTAAATTAAATCATGGTGATACCTTCTGGTTTGCCGGACAAAACCTGGAGTTTCTGATGACTAAAGACTTGTCTGTTTTGGTGAAAAAATCTAAGAAAAAGTCTGGCAAAACCCCCGCATGGGGGGGAGGAAGACTGCCGCTCTCATCACTTCTCTCAGATCAAATTAGAGTGAAACTTCAGGCGGCCGTTGATGGAAAGTATGAGTCGATAGAATTGAAGAAAATAAAACCCATTCTTGATCTACAGGCCAAAATGTCCATTGTGCCAGGACTTGATACATTGCTGATTGAAAAAGTAGAAACAGACTATGGACATCATTTATTCTTTTTCACCTTTGAGGGAATGTTTGTTCATGAGATACTCGGTGGTTTGGTGGCGTATCGTCTGAGTAAAAATCAAAAAATAACCTTTTCCATTTCTATGAATGACTATGGATTTGAGTTACTATCTGATCAAGAAGTTGCAATAGAAGAAGCACTAGAATTAGATTTATTCTCTGAAGAGCGTTTATTTGAAGATTTGAATGAGTCCATTAATATGACCGAAATGGCTCAAAGAACCTTTCGGGATGTGGCAACCATTGCCGGTTTGATTTTTCAAGGTTATCCAGGGAAAACAGTAGGAGCAAGACATTTGCAAGCTTCTTCTGGCATTCTCTATAAAGTCTTCAATACCTATGATAAAAATAACTTGCTCATTCAACAATCTATCGATGAGGTAATGAATCTTCAATTAGACCAATCCAGGTTTATGGAAGCCATTCGTAAGATTAATAAACAACAAATAGTACTAAAAGAAGTGCAAAAGCCTACTCCATTTGCGTTTCCTCTTTTGGTAAGTATAGTAAGACGGCAAAAATTGAGTACGGAAGAGGTAGCTGATCGCATTTTGAAAATGCAAATGGAACTTGAAAGAGCTTTCGATTAATCCTTAACTAACCTATTGTAAAGGACACTAACATACTGGAACGTATGGAAGATATTGCCGAGCTCCCTGATGGATAAAAGAAGAATGGAACTCTTTAATGTGATGGATACCTACTTAGTGTCTCTAAGAAAAGACGAAAAACAGGTTACTGACTCCTACAATGTAGTTTTTTAGCAAAAGAATGAATTGAATTTATTTTATACTTTGAAATCTATTTTTCAATTTTTTAAAAATCCATCTGAATTTTGGATGAACGAAAGTGAACCTGTGATTTTATTGCTTTATTGTTAAAATCTCACAAATAGATTCAATGACTATTTGCATATGGAAATTTCACAAAAACACGCTCTCTGAGCTAGAAAACATCGTTTTCTTTCAAAAGATAACTGTTTCTTAAAGACACTACTTAAGAGATTTTAAAATAAGTAGAGCATATTCAAAATAAAAGCCTTTAAATTTATGCAAGGGCTTTGATAATTGTTTTCTTACATAACTAATCTCGTACTTTCTCTCGTGCTTTTTGTAAAACTGCACTGTAATCATCACTAAATGTTTGTGCTATTTTTTCTTCTAAGATTGATTCTAAATCAAAGAGAATCCTTTCTTCTGCTTGGTCTTGAAAGATGTTTTCATCTTCGTTGAAACGAGTGACCCAATCAAGCAATACCCGAGCTTCTTCATTACTTAGGTTTATTAATATTCCGCTATTTTCTTTTCTCGATTCCATAGTAATAAATTATAAACCTCCGTGCTGTAAGACATTTTGCAACTGTGCAGGATTAAGTGGAATACCCACAAAATTTGGCACAAAAATTATCAGGCTGCGGTTTTAGTTTTATTTAATAGTTGTTTTTCTTTTTCATAAGGTGTTTGATAGCCAATTGCCGAGTGTAATCGCTGGTAATTATACCAGAGGATATATT
>JBCDKO010000144.1:0-12081 GCA_038746525.1 Bacteroidota bacterium | reverse complement strand
GGCACTTAATAAATAGCTCTGGGAAGCTGCAAACAAAGAAAATGGATTATTTAGATAATCAAGCATTACAAATCAACAGATTTCTAAATCCAAATGTGCTCATATGCATGCTAAACGTCATTTTACATATTTATTAAGTGCCTATTTCAAATAATTTATTTGAATCCTTTGAAAAACCCGCCTTCGGCCCAATGTTTTTTTGCTCAAAATTTCAAAAGCCTCATCTACGACCAGCAAACTACGTTTTTGAAATTCTGAAAGCCTCGATTTGAACCAAAAATCCAGTTTTGTAAAGGATGCTATTCAACTACGGTAAATCAATTACTTTGAATCAACCCATCACTATTTGTGGTGAATAATCCGGGTTATTATGTAAACCTAGGTTGTACCTTTATCTTTCACGTGCTGTCATCTGCGGATGACAGATTTTGTAACTCCTCCATTATTATCCAACATTTACAATCTCCGTCATGATAATCTTAAAACGGAAGATTAGACAGATCTACATTTCCGCCAGTTAGGATGATTCCAATGTTTTTTCCGGTGAACTTCTTTTTGTTTTTTAGCAAAGCCGCAAAAGGAACGGCACAAGAAGGTTCTATTACGATTTTCATCCGCTCATAAATCAGTCTCATTGCTGCAATGATTTCTTTTTCACTTACCGTGAAGCAACCGTCCGAATGTATTTTTAAAATGTCAAAATTTCTTTCTCCTATTGTTGTTTTCAATCCATCTGCAATGGTGTTGGATGTTTCATTTGGAATGATCTTGCCGGCCTTCAGAGATTTGCAGGTATCGCTCACTTCTTCAGGTTCACCTAAAAAAACTTCAAGTGGAGGATCTATGTAATGAGATATTAAAGCGGTACCTGCTGCCAAACCACCCCCACCTACCGGGGTTATGATCGCATCAAGATCTTCGGTTTGCTCAATGAGTTCTTTTGCAGCGGTAGCTTGACCAGCGATAATGCTATAGTCATCAAATGGATGAATAAGTGTAGCTCCGGTATCCTCAATAATTTTTTCACAGGTTTTTATTCTGGAATTCTCAGTAGGTTCACAAAGAACAATCTCTGCTCCATAGTCTTTCACCGCATCCATCTTAGCCTTGGTCGAATTTTTTGGCATTACCACGTAGGCTTTTGTTTCTGCCAACTTAGCAGCAAAGGCAACTGCTTGCCCATGATTTCCAGAGGAATGACAGGCAAATCCATTGGTACGTTCTTCCGGTCTATATGCGAAAATTTTATTGGAGGCCCCTCGCATTTTGAATGATCCGACTTTCTGGAAATTTTCACATTTAAAAAATAGATGGCACCCCGCCAATTCATCTAGATTGGCTGAAGTCATCACAGGTGTCTCATAGATGTACTTTGAAATTCGTTGATGAGATCTTTTGATATCGGAAAAGGTTGGTATAGAAGTAAGCATTTGTCAAAATTTCTTAAAAGTAGGCTTTCTGCCGTACTTCTAAGAATACTTAATTGTTAATTAATGTGCCTCCAGCCAATTTTCACCTATTCCTATTCCTATTTCCATGGGCACTTCCAGTGGATGCGCATGCTTCATGTAAGACTCTACGTTAGAAACCAGTAGCTCTTCTTCTTCTATATGCAGGTCAAAAACTAATTCATCGTGCACTTGCATGATCATCTTGGACTGCAACTTTTCTTTGGTCATCCATTCATGAATATTAATCATCGCAATTTTGATGATATCTGCCGCGCTTCCTTGAATGGGCGTATTAATGGCGTTGCGTTCATCAAAGCCGCGCATGGTGAAATTGCGAGAGTTGATATTTTTTAGGTAGCGCCTTCTTCCAAGAATGGTTTCCACATATTGCTTGTTTTTTGCCTTTTCGATCGTTTCATCCATGTAATTCTTTACGTTTGGAAATTGAGTGAAATAGGAATCAATGATCTCCTGAGCTTCTCCCCGGGGAATATTCAAGTTTTGGGACAATCCGTAGGCCGAAATACCATATATAATCCCAAAGTTGACCTCTTTAGCTTTTCGTCTCATGTTTGGCTCTACCTCATCCACCTCAACGCCGAATACTTTAGCCGCCGTGTTCGCATGAATATCTACTCCCTTTTGAAAGGCGGACATCATGCTTTCATCTTTAGAGAAAGAGGCCATGATCCGAAGCTCAATTTGAGAATAATCAGCCGCCATTATTCGATAATTTTTATCCTTTGGAATAAATGCCTTTCTTATCTCTCTACCTTTTTCCGTACGAATGGGGATGTTTTGCAGGTTAGGATTATTGGAGCTCAATCTTCCTGTGGTGGCCACCGTTTGTCGATAATCCGTATGGATGCGATGGCTGTTTGGACTGATCAATTTGGGTAGCGCATCCACATAGGTGGATTTCAGTTTTTGATATTCTCGAAACTCCAAAATCTTAGCGGCTATGGGGTGCTCATGCGCAAGCTTGGAAAGAATTTCTTCGCCTGTGGCATATTGCCCGGATTTGGTTTTTTTTGGTTTCTCCACCAGCTTCAGCTGTTCAAACAGCACTTCCCCCAGCTGTTTGGGAGAGCCAATATTAAAATTAACCCCTGCAATTTCAAAGATCTCTTGTTGCACTTTGCGACTTTCCTCATCCAATTCATAAGACATTTTCTCTAGTGCTGTAGTATCCACTTTTACTCCCTGATATTCCATATCTGCCAAGACAAATGAGAGTGGCTCTTCCACGTCGTGGAGGAGCAGACGAAGGTTTCTTTCTTCAATTTTCTTATCCAGAATTTCTTTAAGCTGAAGGGTGATATCTGCATCTTCGCAAGCGTAGTCGGCGACAATTTGTGGTGAAATTTGATCAATGGTCTTCTGTGTCTTTCCTTTTGGCCCCACCACACTTTCGTAGGAGATGGTTTTATAATTCAGGTACCTGTCTGCCAGTAAATCCATGCTATTTCCGGATTCGGGATCCAATAGGAAATGCGCTAACATCGTATCAAAGATTTTTCCTTTCACATTAATACCATAATTCCTCAATATCTGGATATCGTATTTTAAGTTCTGGCCTATTTTCTGAATACTTGCATCTTCTAGTACTATTTTAAATTCGGAAACGATTTCGCTAGGACTATCCAGGCAAGAGACATACCATGCTTCTTCTTTCTCTATAGCGAAGGCGATCCCAACAAGTTCTGCATCCCGAGTCTCTAAACTGGTCGTCTCTGTATCGAAACAAAAGGCCGCTGTTTGTTTCAGTTTATTCACTAACCTTGCTATTTGATCCGCAGTAGTGACTAAATGGTAGCGGTGATTCTCTGTTTCAATGGACTTGGAAACAAATGCGCTCGTTTCCGCTTCGTTTCCATTATCAAACAATCTTAACTGTAGGGTATCTCCACTTTTAATTTCATTCTTCTCCTGAAAAACTCTTCGAGCGATGGTTCGGAATTCAAGTTCCTCAAAAAGAGGTTTCAGCTTTTCAGGGTCCGGATCATTATACCTCATGTTTTCTTCGTCAAAGTCAATAGGAGAATCTATTTTAATCGTGGCTAGCTCTTTAGACATGATTCCTTGCCGGCCATGTTCTTGTACCCGTTTTTGTAAGGCGCCTTTGAGCTGATCCACGTGATCGACAATCCCTTCTACCGTACCGTATTCCTTCAGGAGTTTAGCGGCCGTCTTGTCTCCAATACCGGGAATGCCCGGGATGTTATCTACGGAATCCCCTTTTAACCCAAGAACATCACGGACCTGGTCTACAGTATTGATATCAAACTTCTTCAAGACTTCAGAAACACCCATAATCTCCACTCCATTACCCATTCTGGCAGGTTTATAGAGGTAAATACGCTCATTCACTAACTGAGCAAAATCTTTATCCGGGGTCATCATGAAAACATTAAAGCCTTTTGCACCGGCTTTTTTTGCGATGGTGCCAATTAAATCATCTGCTTCGTATCCATCCATTTCCAGGATAGGAATGTTAAAACCATCTACAATCTTTTTGCAGTATGGTATCGCCACCTGGATTTCCTCCGGTTGCTCTTGACGTGTAGCTTTATACTCACGGAATTCTTCGTGCCGGAATGTTGGAGCATGCGTATCAAATGCTACTCCAATATGAGTGGGTTTTTCTTTTGTAATGATTTCTAACAAAGAGTTAGTAAATCCCATGATTGCTCCGGTGTTGATACCTGTAGTGGTTAACCTAGGGTTTTGACTCATCGCAAAATGCGCACGGTAGATCAATGCATAAGCATCGAGTAAGAAGAGCTTCTTTTCTGACATGTGGTAAAGTTATGATCTTAGCTTAAATAGGAGCGCCAAAACCTCTTTACTGCAAACATAGGATTTGACTAATTTTAGTTGAGACTTTCAATAACGACACTATGACATCCACTAATTTTTCTTGAAGAACTTTTCTCAAAAATTCTACCATGACAGCGACAGGAATGGCTGTCCTACCCCTATTCGGTTTGGCTAATGATTTGCCTGATCAAAATAATGAAAGTCTTTATTTGATTGGACTACAAGATGGCTACTCTCTACGACCAGTAAACTATGTTTTTGAAATTCCGAGCATCTCAATTTAAACCAAAAATCCAGCTTTGTATAGGATTCTCTCAGGTAATTGATTTCTAATGAGAGGACAATATCATTCGCCAAATTTGAGGAATCAAAAATCATTCAGTATGAGTATTCAACTACGGTAAATCAATTACTTGAAGCAACCCGCCACTATTTGTGGTGAATAAATGCGGGCTAAAGGAACAAGCTTCCTGAGGCACAAACAAGAAGGGTGAAAACTGTAGGAAACAGACTTCCTGAGGCGCAGGAAGGGTGAAAACTGTAGGAAACAGGCTTCCTAAGATCCAGTAAGGGTGAAAACTGTATGAAACAGGCTTCCTAAGACGCAGGAAAGGTGAAAATTGTAGGAAACAGGCTTC
Source organism: Bacteroidota bacterium (assembly GCA_038746525.1). Taxonomy (GTDB): domain Bacteria; phylum Bacteroidota; class Bacteroidia; order Cytophagales; family Cyclobacteriaceae; genus Ekhidna. The sequence continues at coordinate 7,172 of JBCDKO010000144.1, read as the reverse complement.
CCGAGACGTAGGAAGGGTGAAAACTGTATGAAACAGGCTTCCTAAGACGCAGGAAAGGTGAAAACTGTAGGAAACAGGCTTCCTGAGGCGCAGGAAGGGTGAAAACTGTAGGAAACAGGCTTTCTGAGACGCAGGAAAGGTGAAAACTGTAAGAAACAAGCTTCCTGAGGCGCAGGAAAGGTGAAAACTGTAAGAAACAAGCTTCCTGAGGCGCAGGAAAGGTGAAAACTGTAAGAACTGGACTCCTTACCAGACGCAAGGTTCGCTTGTGTAGCTCCAATCAACATCTAATAATCCTTTGTCTTTGTTTACAAAGCATAAAGCGGCGCTTTCGCCAGATGATAGCATCCTTTGATTTCGAGCTTTTTAAATACGCATTACAAAGCGTTGTTTTGCTAACCCAATTTTCTTCTATTCATACCTCAAGGCATTCACCGGATTGGTTCGTGAAATGGTGAGGGTTTTATAGCCTACAGCAATAATGGCAATGATTAATACCAACATTGCCGATACAATAAATACGGGAATTCCAATAGCAATACGACTCGTAAAATTATCCAACCAATTATTCATTATAAGGTAGATCAAGGGCCAGGCAATAACGTTAGCAACGCCAACCAGTATAAGAAACTCTTTACTGAGAATGATCACAATTTGTGAAACCCCAGCACCCAACACTTTTCGAATGCCTATTTCTTTGGTTCTTTGAAGCGCACTGAATGAAGTTAAACCAAAAAGTCCAAGACAAGCGACAAAAATAGCGAACAGCGCGAACAACGTAAACGTCCGGCTAAAGTGGTTCTCATTTACGTATTGTCGATTATAAAACTCATCAAGAAAGAAGGTCTCAAAAGGCGCTCCGGGGAAAAAGTTGTGATAAGAAGCCTTTATATCCTCATATATCGCCTGATAATCGCTAGCATTCAGCTTTGCTGTGATGAAGTCCGCTGAGCTTTCATCTAAAGGAAATATTAGCGGATTGATGTTATTCTTTAAGGAGAGCTGATGATAATTACTCACTACACCGATGATCGTTCGGTTGTTTCCTCCGTATTTTACTTTTTGTCCAATAGCTTCTTGTGGACTATTTATTCCTAATGCGGCTACTGCCGCTTCATTAATTAATAGGTTGGCGGTATCTGTTGTTAGTAGCCTATCATAGTTTCTTCCAGAGACTATGTCGATTTGGTAAGCATCGAAATAATCGTAATCTACACTTACGAGATAGACAATAAAATTACTTTCTCTTGTTTCTTCTTGTTTTCTCATCCCTCTGGTCCAAAAGATCTCTTCACCCGGAACATTAGAACTGCTGGAAGTGAGCCGAACCGTTGACTTGCCGTTAAGCTCTTCTTTGAAAGATTTGAACCGTTGAGCAAACGTTGAATCATTCGGATGAGGACCTCTGATAACCATGGTATCTGTCATTTCAAATCCTAAATCCGATTTTTTCATATGATTAAGTTGCCGATAGACAATGATAGTCCCTGCGATCAATGTGACGGACGCAGCAAATTGAAAAACGACCAAAAATCTTCTCAAAAAGATACCGGACTTATTGGTAGTCAGTTTCCCTTTCAATATCTGAATAGGCCTGAAAGAGGAAAGAAGAAAGGCCGGATACAATCCGGACAAAACTGAGCCGAGCGCTAATATGCCGACTATTGCCAGCCAGAATTCAGGTTTTAGAAAAAATGCCCTGCTGAGCGGAGCATCTGCCAATTCACTGAAAATGGGCGTTAATAGAATGACCAATCCTAAGGCGATCACTAACGCTAAAAAATTCAACACAAAGGACTCTATTAAAAACTGGTAGATCAATTGCCTTTTATAAGCCCCCATGGATTTTCTAACGCCAACCTCTTTTGCCCGCTCTAAAGATTTTGCTGTAGAAAGATTAATGTAATTGATCCAGGCGATGATCAAAATGAAAGCGGCAATCATACTTAGAAAAAATACCGTATCTCCATCTCCCTGCTCTTGAGGCTCAGATTCTTGTAAGAGGTTAGAATACAAGTGAATATCGGTGATGGGTTGAAGCGGAAAAGCTTCTGTGGCACTAGACCGTTCATATTCCTCTTTTCTTTCTTCGTATAAGACTTCGGTAAATTTCTGGTTAAAATAAGCGGGGTCAGTCCCTTCTTTCAGTAAAACATATGTATTGAAATCGTACCAATCCCAACTTGTTTCAGAATAGGAATTCCCGGTTTCTTCGTCAATGGTTCGCTGATTTATGGTTTCAAATGAAACGAGGAAGTTGTATTTCAAGTGGGAGTTTTCCGGCACATCCTTGGTGACCCCGGTAATTTCCAAAGGCTGTGCAAACGAAGTGAGCAATTGAATACGCTCACCTACTACATCCGTTTCCCCGAAATATTTTTTGGCGATAGATTCAGTAATGACTAGTTTATTTGGTTCTACTAATGCAGAAGCTGCATCGCCGTGAATTAGCGGATAATCAAAGATCTTAAGGAAAGAAGGATCTACTATTTGTACCCTTTTCTCCCGATACTGAATATTATTTCGGGCAAAAACAGCTTCCATGGGAAACGCTCTGGCAAAATCAACCACTTCCGGCATGGTTTCCTTCATAAAAGGCCCTACCCGAGGTACTGCTGCCGCACAGTCGACTTGTATTTCTTCCCCTCTTAAAATCTGATACCTTACCCTGTATAGGTTTTCGTGATTGGAGTGAAATTTGTCGTAGCTGTACTCATAATTGACATATTGAACAATGAACAAGCATGCGGACAGGCCCAGCGCCAATCCTAGAATGTTTAGTGCGGAATACACCCTGTTTTTAGCCAGGGTTCGGAATATGGTTTTGATGTAATTTCTAATCATAGGAACAGTATTATTTTGAGTGATTTTTTTTGGTCTTCTTAAGTTGTGGTTTCTTGCCGATAAGATGGCATCCAGAAAATAATGCGCTCTAGCTTTAACAACACCACTATTCTTTACTCGGTCTTGGAAAATTTCCTCTAAATCTCCAAGTACCTCTTCAACTAACTCTTCACTAATCAGCACTTCAATCAACCAGATACCCATCAACGGAGGGTTTATCCGCTTGATATTTCTTCGAGTTGATGACATTAACTACTTGCAAAGGTGAGTTGAGGGATGGATGCCCAGTACTTTTCTCGAAGGTTCTTCGCTTCTTGAAGTACGGCAAAACCTGCATTCGTTACCTGGAAACAACGTTTCTTCTTCCCCCCTCTTTTAGAAGTGGCTCCTCCAAACGCAGAGACAAGATATCCTTTGTCTTCAAGTCGATAAAGTGAGGAATGAATGGCGCTAATAGTTGTTTTTCGTTTTGCCCTCAGTTCCAGCTCATTTTTCACTGAGACGGCATAAGCTTCCATATCCAATGAAGCTACGGTCAATAAAATTAACTCCTCAAATTCTCCTAAGTTGCTTCCTTTCATCGCAGGTACAATTATTCATTCGTTTTAACATGGTAGGTTGATAATACTCATGTTTGTAAATAAAAGTTACAGAAAATGAAAAATTATTCTCAGCTCTTTAAGTATTGCTTAATCTGCATTATTCACCACAAATAGTAGCGGTTTGATTCAAGTAATTGATTTACAGTAGTTGAATAGCATCCTTTGCAAAACCGGATTTTTGGTTCAAATCGAGGCTTTCAGCATTTCAAAAACGTAGTTTACCGGGTCGTAAATGAGGCTTTTGAAATTTTGAGTAAGGAAGAGTTGGGCCAAAAGGCGGGTTTTTCAAAAGATTCTACTATTCATAGTGAATGATTTTTAATTGCTCAAATTTGAGGAACGATGTTGTCCTCTCATTCGAAATCAATGACCTACTATTCAACATGTTACCTAATCTCAAGTGAATAACACTCAGATTTTTCTATCTAACTGAGGTATGATAGAAAAAGAACCAGATCTAAGTGGCATATAGTTGCTCGACAGTGATTCCTGCTTTAGCCATTTGTTTCTTAATGGAAGCCAGTTTTTGAGCTTTGACTCTGTCCTAATAAATAGTCGTAGCTATTGGCTGATAAGGCTCCTTTTTAACCATCCTATTCCAGATGATAACTGCCCGTTTTCTTGCCGTAGCTGTAATAGCAGCCCCTCTTCCTTTTTTGTAGGCAATCGGTTTAAAGCATCTGGTCAAAAATCCATCTTTGGTTCGATCAATGGGTATGTAAAATTGAAGTAAGGATATTATTTATCCTTAGAATCTAAATACTGGTCTGTCAGTGGAAAGTTAGCTCCCAAATATTGCATTAAGCTTGTTAAAGTATACGCATTGCCTTGAAATCTCTTTCTACCTTGACTTTATATTTTGAACCAACTAAAACTCAAGATAATAAGTACTTAGTACACATAAAAAATTAGGTGTGTAAGCAGGAAGCATCCTCATTTCTCCACCGGAGCCAGTTTTACCCCTTTTTTGTAGGTGATTTCTTCCATCACATTTCCTTTCTTATCGTAATACTTCCAAACACCATTTCGTTTGTTTCTGAGGTAATTGCCCTCATATTCTGCCTGACCATTTTTGTAATACTTGGTGAATGATCCATGAAGTTTATCCAGTTCATAGTGTTTTGAGATCATCACATTGCCGGATGGATAGTACTCAAAAGCAGGGCCTGATTTCATTCCTTTATCGTAATTGATCTCAATTAGACTTTTTCCTTTTTGGTATTCTGTTCGCACTCCTTGTAGCTTTCCGTTTTCATATGTTTCGGATAACTGAAGCTTTCCGTTTTCTTCCCAAAAAGTCCAGGCTCCTTTAGGAAGTTCATTTTTAAGTTGTTTTTCTACAAGTTTACTTCCATCCTCAGAAAATTCCTCAATGACAATATCTTGTCCATTATTGGTATAAGTGGCTTGTCTTTTTAATTGTCCATTTTCAAAGTAATCAACGCTTTTACCCAAGCGGTAACCATTTCGGTAATGATATTTGCTTTCTAAATCACCGTTGTCAAAATAGGCTAAATAATCTCCATTTAAACCTCCATTCTTATAGACGCCATTCGATTTAAGCTGTCCATTTTCGTGATAGGTCTTTAGTGTCCCAGACTTATTTCCTCTTACATTAATGACTTCCATTTCCAGCTTCCCAGAAGGATAATACATTTTATATTGTCCATCCAGTAGTCCATTCGCATATTCTGCCTCCAGTTTGAGTATCCCTGTCTGATAATATTGACGCGTAAGACCGTTTGGCTTTCCATTTTTATAAAAGGTCTCTTCTTTTACTTTTCCATTTTCATAATAGCTGAAAACTTTTCCATCAGGTTTTCCATTTTCAAAGTGGGTAGTTCCCTTGATTTTACCTTGTTCATCGTAAAGTTTGATTTCTCCGACCAGAGTATCATCTTTAAAGGTAGCCTCTTGTATTAGCTTTCCATTGGCGGCATATACCTTGGTTACTCCTTGGCGTAAATTGTTTTTATATTTCGTTGTTCGCTGCAAAGTGCCGTTTGGATAAAAGTTGGTGAATAGTCCTTCTTTTTCACCATTTTCAAAGGAACCAGATACGATCTTATTTCCATGGAGGTCATACATCATATAAATCCCATCTACTGTAGAAGAATCATTCCCCAAGATAAAATATTCTTCCTTAAGCTGGCCTTCTTTATAGAAAGTTTGAATTTTTTGTTTATCCTGAGACTTAGCAAAACAAAAAATGGCGATTGCCAAAAGCGATAAGTAGATTCGAGGTTTCATCACCTAAAATTTAATATACAAATCTATAAACAAGAGAAATTAGGATGAAATGAGCATAAAGATCAAAGGCGAACGGATACTAACCACCGAATCAATCGGTCCGCGGACAGTTTATGGTAAGATTCATGTATGCGATTGAAAGTAAACAATAAACACATGAAAGTACTTTTGGTAGGTGTAGGTTTAATAAACGGTTCCTTTTCCTTAGCTCTTAAGAATAAGAAGGACATCAGCTTTGGCGGTTCTGATCTGTCTGGAGAGCATTTGGATAAAGCAAAAGAGCTCGGTATAATTAGTCAAGAGTTTGAACTAAGGCAAGGAGTGAGGTGGGCCGATTTCATTCTTTTAGGAACTCCTGTAGATGTGATCAAGCAAATACTTCCAGAAATTTTAGATACAGTAAACGCCGATCAATTAGTGGTCGATTTTGGATCAACGAAAGGAACTATTTGTAAGACGGTACAATCTCATCAGAATCGTAGTAATTTCCTGGCTACTCATCCTATTGCTGGAACGGAGCACTCGGGTCCTGAGTCCGCATGTGAAGAGCTTTTTGTTGGACAAAATTTGATCATTTGCGAGCGAGATAGAACCAATGAATCATTGACTGAAGACTTTTTAAACCTTGCCAAAGTCGCCGGATTTTATTTTACTTTCATGAGTGCGGAAGAGCACGATCGTCATTTGGCGTACATCTCTCACTTAAGTCACATAAGTTCCTATGTGCTTAGCAATACCGTTTTGCAAAAAGAAAAAAATGGGGAGGTGATTTTAGACCTGGCAGGCTCTGGTTTTGAATCTACGGTACGGCTAGCTAAAAGTTCTTCTGTGATGTGGAGTTCTATTTTTAGAGAGAATAAACAAATGGTGCTCGATAGTATTGCGGCTTATCAGGCTGAATTAGAAGAGTTAAAGAAATTTATTGAAACAAGTGATAGTAACAAGTTGATTACATACCTCGAGGAGGGAAGAAAGATTAGGAAGATATTGAAATAAATGTATCGAAGTAGGCACTTAGTAAATAGTCAAGTTTTTGCAGTAGACCGGGCTATGAGCGACCATTCTATCCATCAGACGGTCAAATAGTTTACCCTTCATCAGATGTCGATTAAATCGGTAACAATACTCATCTAGATAGGCTTGCAGATGTTCCACGGCATGATGGGTGCCACGGAGCCAGGCTTTGAACATCATGATCGCTCGATGCATCTCGGGAAAGTGCTCCCCTTTCTTACCTGATGCGCTCTGTATGAGATGAGGGAAAGTGGCTTTAAGCGGACGATATCCACTCCATTCATCGGTTTTGATTTCAGCGTTCTTATCTATATGATCATGAAAAAAAGGACGTAAGGATGAACTGCTTCCATCTTTGATTACCCGCGCATACATCCGCCCGATTCCTTTGTTTTTTCGCTCTAAAGCAACAGCAACGAGCTTTTTATCCTCATTTTGGCGACCCTTGGTACCTTCTTCTTG
>JBCDKO010000143.1:0-12092 GCA_038746525.1 Bacteroidota bacterium | reverse complement strand
GGGCATCGTATTCGGTGACTGCATAGGGGTTGCGATCGCCGGTGACATCGGCGGGGTGGGTGCTTTCGTAAAAGTCTTGCGCTTCGGCTACCGCATCGACAAACTGACCGGGCTTTGCATACGTTTTGGCGTAGCCCAGATAGGTCCGGTCCGGCTTGCCGGTAGCCGGGTTGTAATAGTGGGGCTGCACCAGGTCTTCAAAGTTGGGTCCGGCCTGGACCGCAGTGGTCATCACCGTTCTGCCCAGCCCATCGAAGTAATGATAGGTGGTGGCTTTCTCCTCTGCTGAGAGCAGGGTTAGTTCCTTCTCGCTGGAAACCCGTACCCTGGGCCTCTCCACTCTGACGAAGTTTTGGTGCGGTGAAGGAGGCGGTTGCGCCGTAGCACCGAGACTGAGGAGGAGAAATAGAAGCAAAGAGAGACGAGGTATCACTAAAGATGAGGTGTTTTGCATGAGGTTAGGTTTTGGGAGTAGGCATGTGAGCACTTATTTGATGCTACAAAAATAGTATGTTGTTTCTTTTCATCATTTTTTCGGATGGAGCCTTTAGTTGCCCCCGTTCTTGTATTCGTGTATCCATTTTTATTTCAGGCTGTTCTCAAAAAATTAAAAGCAAGTATCACATTTTGATATTAGCAAGATAACTGTTTCATTAACCTGAAAAATTCGGGTGTTATTCATTGAGATGATGTAACACGTTGAATAGGAGGTAATTGATTTCGAATGAGATGACAAAATCGTTCCCCAAATTTGAGGAATCAAAAATCATTCATTGTGAATATTCAATCTACTGTAAATCAATTACTTGAATCAACTCGCCACCATTTTCGGTTAATAATGCGGGTTTAAGTGGCATTTCTCTCCAATTGCTCTCTTCGTTCTCAAATAGATTTGAAAATTTTCTGAATTATTTCTTGGTAGCCTCTTCGTATTATGTTTTGCAGAGACCTTTCTTACACATTTTAGCAGAATATTACTTATAATGGTTTATATAAGTGATTATACGGTAATTATCATTTACAAATGGCCACCAATTGGTAGAGAATTGCTTCCATATAATCGGCAGTCATTTTTTGGTGACCGTAATGATTTTCTGTCGTAGGCATAATTTCCGGGTAGTGGTGTTTTCTGATGGGCAATAGATGCAGTGGAAAGCGAACCTATACTACTCTACTTCTTCTTATTTTCATCGCATCATCTAGGTTTTGATGGACATAATTTAATCGCCCATTCATCGTATAGCTTTCAAGCTCAATCGTATGGATGATCAGCCTGCCAAAATTAAGGATTTCCGGATATGGAGCAATTATACATTATACATGCTAGGATTTTGCTTATTCGCCAACGTGGCCTTGTTACAAACAAACTAGGACGAGAGAAAGGGGTTATTGAAGAGGCTGAAAAGATACCAGCAGATCATTATCATCTGCCGGTAATCTGATATCATTTTATTAGAATCCTTTGCAAAACTGGATTTTTGGTTCAAATCGAGGCTTTCGGAATTTCAAAAACGTAGTTTATTGGTCGTAAATGAGGCTTTTGAAATTTTGAGTAACGAAGAGTTGGGCCAAAAATCCAGTTTTGCAAAGGATTCTATTATCTAAAACGTGAGAAGCTATTGATAGATCCGGAAGGTGTTTTCAATCCTTCGACATAGCTTCCGTCAGACGAATACCTAATAAGTGTTCCGTATTCTTCCCCTTCTAAGGCACTGTACATTTCACCATCAATTGAAATAATTTGAGGCCAAAAGTAAGAAGGTGCCTTCGGCAAATCTACTTTGCCTAATACTGTATTTGTCTCAAGATCAATTTCATAGGTATCAAAAACAAAACCGTAATATTCACTTCCATCTCCTTCAGGAGACCATTCGGCTAAGGACGTATCCAATATCCGTATGTAAGCGCGTCCTTGAATGGGTGATTGACCTAAACCAAGCCCTATCCTTTTCCCTTCTATTTGATTCATAAAATAAGGATCAAAACTTTGGTCGAATTCATTAGATCCTGCTTTTACTTTTAATATCCCTCCAAAATCTTCTAATGATCGAGTAGACGTAAAATGTGCATCTGCACTTATTCCAAAGTAAATATCCCCGTTTTCGGCGTAAATATTGCTAGTAGCTATTGGAACGCGATCATCCTCGGAATAGGATAGAATACTATTACTATTCACATCCACGACTGTAAGTCCTGTTTTATGGAGGTAATCGCCTGTATCCCAATTAATCCATGAAACTGTAATATATATTTTACCATCTACTACTTTAGGGTCGATGCTGTAGCCAGTTTCAAAACCCTGATAGCCAGTTCTCATTTGCTCGGGAAGTTCAATATACCCAGTAACAATCATTTCTTCAGGATCATAAATAATGATTCTACCTTGACTTGTATCGATGTAATAAGCTGTTAAGTCATTAACAAACACATGATTATTATATATCCAGGTGACCCCCTCGTTCTTTAGTGACAAAGTATTTTCAATCGTCACCTTCCCTTCATCATCCACGTTGTAACGAGTCAGAGAAAAGTCTTCATTGTCCGCGGTTATAAAATAATTTTGGCCTGAATTAGGGAAATATCTGGTATAACCAAATAACTCTATGGACGAAGATTGATCGATAGTGCCAGTTATTAAATCATCTACAAAGCTTATATAGTTTGCCCTTCCATCCGGCAAATTAACTGACCAAAAAACGCTGTATAAAGGACCCTGAGGTTCTGTTTTATCAGAGTCTTCAGAGCTGCAAGAAGAAAAAGCAATAAATAGTAAGCAAAACAATATCGAAAACAAGCCTTTGGCTTTTGAAAATCGATTGAAACGTATTTTTTTCATTTTAGAAAAGATTATTTTTAATTTTTATTTTAGAAAATGCCGTCGTGACCCACAACATGTCCGGCGGCATGCTTTTATTACACGTATGATATTTAGTCCCTGTCTCTTAAGGTGGGGCTTTCTCAATTATCGAATTGATTTCAGTCTTCATGTTATTAAAATTGAGTTGTTAGTTTGAAGTAAAATGCTCTTCCTGGTTTTTGCACTCCAAAAAAGTCGAAATTCCGATCATTCATTAAGTTCTGTATTTGGAAGGTATAGGAAAGCTTAACAGATTTAAGCAATGATTCGTAAGTAAGACCGACATTCTGAATAAGTTGAGAGGGAATTATATCCTTAGATCCGGCAAGTATCGAATTGCTTCCCGCTGATTCCCATCCTCGAAAAAATTCATGCACATATTGCATATTGTAAAAAAACGATAGCTTATCATTAGGCTTACGTATATCGGTAAATGAATACTTGGAAGATCCATTAACGAAATAATAGGGTCTGTTTGGGATGCGATCTCCTTCAAATCCGGCATATCTACCCTGATTGGAGGTATTTCGAAAATCCAGCCAGGTGGTGTTACCATCCAATCGCAACTGATTATTGGGTGACTCCCAAAATGCACTCAACTCCATACCTTTAGATTGCACTTGATCTACGTTTTGATATCCTCCCGTTATATCGTTGGCAAAGAAGACGATCAGATTGTCGATGCTTCTTCCAAAAACAGTCAAGTTAATTCCCCAATCGGTAGCTGACTCAACCTTATTTCTATAATTCGCTTCCATATTTACATTGTGGCTCCTCTCCGGAAGTAAATCCAGATTATTCTGATCCAGGACGGAAGTGGCAAAAACTTCTGTGATGCGTGGTAATCGTATAGATCGTTCGTATGAGAGCTTTAGCAACCACCGATCATTTAATTTAAGTCGTGCGTAATTGCCTAAACCTTGATAGCTTACTTTTCGTGACTCCTCCTGATCTTGCAATGCCTCTTCTATTTTTAGTGTCTGTCTATAATCTTTGAGAAAAAAGGTGTTTCCCCATTTTCCGTTTTGCGACTTCCAACTGTAATCCAGGCCTTGAGTAAGATTGAAAATGGTATTCTTATCATTGAGCGGATCAATGGGGATTTGTTCTTCTAACCATCGTTCATCACCTGTTCGTCTCGAATGAGTGGGTGCCAGTGCATATCCAATAGAATGCCGGTCATTTATCTGATAAGAAAGGTTTGTTCGCGCATAGCTAACTTTATCCCACAATAATCGATCTGTAGCCTCTACTTCGCCTGGCTGTCTGAATAGTACATCGCCGTTTTCATCGGTAACCCGCTCTCCAAACCAGTTGTAAATAAAGCGAGAGGTATCTACGGCGTAAAATTCATTGTCATAATAACCTGCAGCCAGATCAATTTCCAGCTTTTGCAAAACCTTATGCTGATAGCGTAAGAGCGCTCCATAATTGGTTGCCCCCTCCACGATCTCTCCATATGGAATCGCCATGACCAAATTATTCTGAATGTCCTGATCGTATTGATTGGTAAAAACCTCAAAAGACAGTTCCTCAGTCCATGATTTATTGCGAATACCTAGAGTTGCCCTCATCCCGTAAGCACCGTAAGTATCGTGAAATCTTCTGACGGTAACCGGCGATAGCCTGCCTCTGGGATTTTCGGGTAGTTGTTCTTCTACCGCTATTTTGTAATCATTCTTTGTGTAGTCATAATAGCCACTTCCGCTCATGAATAGGCCTGAACCTTTGAAATTTAACTCTCCATTAGCAGCTATCCGGTGTGTCCCAAAAGAACCTATTTGATAGGAAACACTTCCTGCATTACTGCTTAGTTCTTTGGGAGTAGTCAAATTAACAGCACCTCCCAGCGCATCGGCACCCAGTGCTATGGGGACCACTCCCTTGTACACTTCTACTCGTTCTGTCAAATTAACCGGCACATTCGCTATTCCATTGCTGTATCCCATCAGATCAAGCGGAATACCATCCACCATAAAGCGGATTTGATCGTCTGTTAATCCATTCAGAGAAAGACGGTTCGATGAACCAAGTCCACCGCTTTTTCTGACGTTGACCCCTGCCACTTGAGTTAAGACGTCTCCCAAATCTGCCGCTTGCAATTTCACTTCCCTGGTCTCTAAAACAGAGACCGCTTTTGCTGATACCCGAAGTGATTCCGATTTACTTTCACCTATGATAGTAACTTCTTCCAGTGCTTGCGCCTCTTCTTCTAGCGAGAAATCAACATTCCTTTTTGATTGGTTTTTTATGGTCACCACTTCTCTTTGAGATTTAAAGCCCGCTGATCGCGCTGTGATCTTGTGCCTTCCGGAGGGAATATTCTTTAGTTGGTACTTTCCACTTTCATCTGCAGTGATGCCAACTTTTAGCGAGTCAATAGATACGTACGCAAAGGGAACGGAAGCCCCTTGTTGATCTGTAACTTCACCGCTCAATGAAAAAAGAGGTATATCCTCTTGAGCGAAAGATGGGTAACTATAGCTACATCCGATCATCATAATGAATACACTGACTATGGTTTGGTTATTCGTTAAACGCATGCCTTAAAAGAGCTACGCTGAGCTTTTATGTGTCTTCCATCTTGAACTAATGGATTGTTAGGAAGTACACTAATCTTCTTTCCTCTCGAGTTTAGTAGAAAATAAGCCTTGCCAGGTTCTATTTTAATCTGTTGACCATTGCATATTATCTCATTAGCTGAAGAAGAGGTGCTGTACAGCCTAATCACTCCTTCAAAATTTATTTCACAATTTTCAAGAGATACTTTTTTTGGTTTAGAATTATTGGACGTTACATATAATAGATCTTTTGCAAATTTTTGAGCTTCTAGGTTATTTACTACTTCGGAGGCGCGGGTATCCGAACTATCAAATTGGTCACTGATAAGGATACCACCCGCAAAAATCAAAAGCGCTAAACAAGCTGCCACGGTGTAAGAGGTTATTCGCTGATAGAGTGGGATAATTTTTGACTTTTTGCTTACACTTCCTCTCTTGAGCATAGGGACTTCCTGAGATACCTTGAACCAGATCTTTTCTTCCTCCAGATCAAATTCTGCATCTTGTTTGACTGTGAGATTAAAAGGAGCATCTTCTTCTGATCTAAGCCAGGTGTCTACCGCTTCTTTTTCTTCGGGACTGCACAACCCAATGCTGTAACGTCTTAATAGTTCTTTATTAATTTCCATGTCGTAGTGTGTTAGAGTAGGCCCATATGGTTTATCCCTTATAAGCTCTATATAAATAGTCGTCTATCAGAAAGAATAGGGTGAAAAGAATTTCAACTTTTTTCTTCCTGGAAAATAGCTTGGTTTAATAAGCTGGGAATTGCATAACATAGAGGAATGTAATCAGGCATTTTTCGCGGTCTTTGGGTTTTGCCTAATCCCTTGAAAAAATGAGACGTGTTTCTGCTAATCCTTCCTTTCTTCTGGAAACCTAAAAAATCGTCAGATCTGGGATGGGGATTTGAACACTTATGAGTGCTCTAAGCCTGATCAAATGCAGAACATTGGAAGAGTGTCTTATTCGACTGATTGTATCATTAGCCCGTGGCGCGTTTCGGCAGCACATAGTCATTGAGTTGTGACCGAAGGTGATTGATGGCATTGGCCAGGTGTGTCTTTACGGTATTTTCAGAAATGGATAGATGGAATGCTATTTCTTTGATAGACAATCCCCTTTTGCGGCTGAGTATAAACACTTCCTTGCAACGACTCGGCAATTCGGCCACCAAGGCCTCTATTCGATTTTGAAGTTCGTTGTAGGACAACTCATTTTCTGTGGTATTGTCAAAAGAACAAAATTCCTTGATTGCATTTTGTAGCTTTCTTTCTGTTCGTTCTTGACTTCTCAAAAAGTCTATGATCTTAAGTTTTGCAGCTTTCCGCAAATAGTTCTTTATAGAACTTTCAATCTTAATTGAATCACGACGTTCCCAAAGCGAGATAAAAATTTTAGAGGTGATTTCATGGCTTTCATTTTTATCACCTAATTGCTCAAAACAAATGGTGTATACGTATCTAACGTATTGTGCATAGATTTTACCGAATCCATCGGTTGTCTTTAAATCTGGTTCACTATAGAGGTTGAAAATTTTGATACGCTTTATTTTAAAAAGGAAACGAAGAATTATTCTTGCCTAAATTGTTTTGGTAACCGTAAAACAATGTCTCAAACCATAATAAAGCAATCACTACTTCTAGTGAATTTTGAAATAAACGGATAATTATTATTAATAAATAGAGGTTTTGTTTAATCTTCTATATGTGATCATTAAACTAGATTATTTCCGAGTTCAGTTTCTCCTAGTATAAATGAGTACCTATTTAATGTTTAGCGAAGTTAGTGTTAGTGACTTCTTAGAAAAAAAAGTGTGCTCTTCAGGGTAAATGCCATATGATCCTTGGTCCAAACATTGCAGAAGCTGCAATTTATTTCTTTCCTCTTCTAGCAAAAAGAGATGGTTCATATTCAGCTGATCTTGAATGAAAGGATAAAGGTTCCGTGCGTGCTGATCATGATATGTATTATGTCATCTACTTCCCCTATTGTTTTGTAAGAATGGAAAGCACTTTTTAGATCGTCGGGTAACTACATAATTAGTGTCTCTAAGAAAACAGTTTTTAGCTCATGGAGCGTGTTTTTTAAAGATTCCGATGCACAAATAGTTATCGAATCTATTTTAAAGATTCTAATGAAAACGCAATAAAACCACCGGTTCACTTTCAATTCATCCAACAAGTCAGATGAATTTTTGAAAAATTTGATAAATCAATTTTAAAGTGTAAAATCGATTTCGATTGAGTCTTTCGCTAAAAAACTACGCTGTAAGCATCAATAGCGTGTTTTTCGTCTTCTTAGAGACACTAATTAATTGAGTATAGTGATTTTGATACACTCTATAGAATCCTTTGAAAAACCCGCCTTTTGGCCCAACTCTTCGTTACTCAAAATTTCAAAAGCCTCATTTACGACCAGTAAACTACGTTTTTGAAATTCTGAAAGCCTCGATTTGAACCAAAAATCCAGTTTTGCAAAGGGTTCTCTATAGAATGATTTTTATCAGTTTTAGAGAAATTAATGATGAAACGAAAGATTTTTCAGTCTTTGAATGAGTAAGAAATAGCGCTTTGCTAAGCATGATCATCCTTGTTTATATCTATTATAAATTACTTATTTTGAGCGTTTTACATGATCTAAAATTAGTAGTGAGACGTAATATATATAAGCGGTTTATTTAACGCTTTATCTTTAATGTATCACTAAATTTCAATACTATGTCTATCATTCGAATTTCAACCAGTTGTGCCAATTGCATCGAGCTTTCAGATTTATCTATTTGCGACGTACATAAAGTAGCTGTGGATGAACACTACACATGCGAGCGTTTTGAGATCAAAAACCAATACAATCTTGAAAGGCAGTGTAATAATTGTAGCAGAAACGGGAAAGACACCTGTGCTCACCCGGAATCTAAAGCAATAGGTATGCTCTGCGAAAACTGGTCACCGATGCTTAACTAACTAAGCAATGCGAACATACTCTCAGTGAGTAACAATTTTTGATTGATGTTTAAATAAAATCCTGTGAAGGATCCTCCACAGGGTTTTTCATGCGTGTATTGTTTTAGTGTCTCTAAGAAAACAGTATCTTTTGAAAGAAAACGATGTTTTTAGTTCATAGAGCATATTTTTTTGAAATTTCGATGCACAAATGGTCGTTGAATCTATTTTCAAATTTTAGTGAAAACGCAATAAGATCACAGATTTACCTTCAATTCGCTCAAAATTCAGACGAATTTTTGAGAAATTGATTCCAAAGTATAAAACAGGTTCGATTCATTTTTTGCTAAAAAGCTACGCTGCAGATGTCAGTAAGCGTGTTTTTTGCCTTTTCTTAAAGACACTAATTATCCTCCTTCAGCTTATGCCTATTTCATAAATCAAAAATCAAACCTCCATTGATAATTCTACCATCGGTGGGGGCCCATATCTCAGGAAAGTCCGGTTTGAAATGTGAGTCTACATCAAAGTGTTCCAACCTGTGCTGGCGTGTATCTGTGAAGTTTTCAAAATTGAGGTAAAGACTCAGGTTACCAAAAGTCCGCATCATCATAAACCCCATCATCCAATAGCTTTTCGTTTGCGTTCGGTCGTTCCTAAACTGTGCTCCTGTATAGTACGCTTCATACCCAATTCGCCATTCATCTTCTACTTCATACATCAGCACAGAGCCGATGTTGTGCTTTGGAGTTAAAGGTTTTTGTTCGTTCAGATTATCATATTTTAAACGAGTATCCATGAAAGCATAATTGGCGAAAAGCTTGAAATCTCCAAATCCGAGCCTCACATTGGTTTCAAGGCCCTGGCTTATCACTGATCCATCTGCATTTTCATAGAAAAACTGACCCAAGCCGTTTTGGCGAAAAACTAATGATTCTGTTAAACCCGTATAGAAAAAGAACTGATTGATAGACAACGTCCATTCATTTCCTAAAAAAGTTTTATAATTGACATCAAAGTTTCCACCAATAGATCTTTCCGCCTCTATCTGGTCTTTAATAATTGGTAATATACCCTGGAAGGTCAGGTTTTCAGCTTCCTCATTGAAGATAGTCGGTAATTTATAACCAAAACCACCCCCAATTCTACTCGACCAGCTCTTATTGAATTTAACAAGCAAGGAGCTACGAGGTAGCAAGAAAAAACCATAATCCAAGTCGTAATCTAAACGTAAGCCGGTTTCTAACACAAGCCCATTTGTAATATCTAGTGTATTTTGTGTGAAAGCTCCTACAGTAGTGTAGGCATAATCTCTATCCAGCGAATCAAAAGGCGCCTCTTTAAATTGATCAGTGTATACATTCAAGCCAGTGATCCAGTTGGATGCAGCGCTTCCATAGCTATAAGTTGCTTCACTAAATGAGGACCATTGCTTACCTGTGAAAATAAAATCCGGTTCGGTAATTTCCCTGTTAAAGTAGCTGAGGCTGTTCTTTATGGTCAAAGACCGATTATTGTCTACGTGATTTTCAAAGGTCAATTGGTAAGATAATCGTTGAGACTCGTTTTCTTCGGTGAATTGATGAATGCCATTAGGCCTGTCATCAATCACCGTCATATCACCGCCAAGCCGATTTTCAAAGGTAGTATTCACAGACAGCCGAAGAATGGATTGGTCATTTAGGTAGTAAAATAGAGAAGGGGTAACCGTGATACTTCGTATTTGTGGAATGTCACTAAAATCATCCGCGTTGGGGTCATAGGTTTTTTGTCGATTGGCTGAAGTGTAAAAAGTCAGTCCGAACTTCTTAAATCGTTCGGCATAGAAGCCGTTGAAGGTGGTCCCCTCGGCTTGCGTTTGATCTAGCATGAATCGGATTTTTCGATCTGCTTGCGGTGTGTAGGTAACTAGGTTAATGAGCCCCGCAATAGCGCCACCACCAAAAAGCGTAGAACTACTTCCTTTTATAATTTCCACCTGCTTTAAGTCTAAGGGTGGAGTTTGCATGATACTGAGTCCGCTGGAAAATCCACCAAAAAGAGGAAACCCATCTTTGAGGATCTGGGTATATCTTCCATCTAATCCTTGTATCCGGATGCTTTGATTCGCAGAACTGGCTGAGGTCTGTTGCATGAGAATACCCGCACTCTCCCGAAGCACCATGGCAATGTTAGATGATTTCATGATCGCCTTTTCTTCCAGCTCCTCAGCACTAATCGCTTCAACTCTTGTAGGAATCTCATCTATCGTACGACTACTTCTGGTTAAGGTAACAACTACTTCTTCCAATTCTTCTCCTTGCTTGAGCCTAATGGTTTGAATGCCTTCCAAAGGAAAAGTGCAGATCTTTTCGAAGGATTCGTAACCAACATAAGAAACAGATACATGAATCGTATCTTGTTCAATGTTGGTGATTTCTACATATCCATTGAGATCTGCAATAGCTCCTTTGGTTGCACTGATTTTGACTGTAGCCCCCAATAGAGGCTCATTTCTTTCTGCATCCAAGATGCGTGCTTGGAAAGTATATTGTGCGTGAGTAACCGTCCCGGTCAAGAACAGTAGCCATAAAGCTATGCGCTTCATATTTGATAATTTTTTACTGTTTTAAGCGTATTTGCTAGATAATTGTCGTCAGATTAACTTAGAATCTCTGTGCATGTAAGTCTATCTCTTCCTGTCTAAAGGCCAATCGCCCTTGATTTCTGAGTTTTCATACTGTATGAGCTCTATCTAGGCGCACTAATATCCAGGATTTTACAGAGCTGTACGGTCCTGAACAGATTGTCGGTCAGATTCATCAACCTTTTGCCCTGAACAATCTCGAAGTCAACAATGGCCACTAAATCATTCCAAAGAATCATTGTACTTGCCGAGCTTGACTAATAGGTTTTGGTTTTTTGATAATATATAATGAGTGAATTATTTTGCGTAACATGGTTTAGCGATAATTTATTTCATTATCAATATCGTCAAATCATTAGTTGTTTACCGCATTAATATCATAAATAAATTATTAAGTTTTCAAGAATTGCCTTCAACTAAAATTCAGAAGAATGTTTTGTCGGAAGTTTTTATTTTTAGTCAATGGATAGCATCACACAATACCAAATAAGAGACCGATTTGATGCAATCAAAAGCTTCCTACGGTCTTAAGACATCGACCTTAAAAGAGCGAAAAAGCTGGAAAATTGGATTTTAGATAATCGAAAGGTCATTCAGGAGGCAGTAAATAAAGACCTCCAAAAGTCCCCATAGGAAACAGATTTGACGGAGATTTTTTATCGTATTATCAGAAATACGTGAAACCAGAAAAAGTCTTAAACGGTGGATGAATGTTAAATCAGCAGCAAGCAGAATTACTTATTTGGAGACATCAGCGAAAATTTTTTTGAGCCGAAAAGGAGCATGATTGATCATTTTTCCCTTGAATTATCCTTTTCAGTTAGTAGCAGGCCCACTTGTGTCTGCTATTGCAGCAGGAAATACTTTTATGATAAAGCCCTCTGAATTTTCAGAAAATACTTCTTCCTTGATTAAGCAAATGGTTGAAGAAGTTTTCAACATCACCGAAGTGTCTGTGATTCCTAGTGTGAAGATTTGTTATTTATCGAACTATTTTTTGTTCCATCATAAGTCCATTCAAAAGGTTTAGCTCTTTCTTTGTTGTAGGTGTCCACGTATTGGATGATTTGTTTGGCCAGTTGTTCTTTACTGTGCCATACTGC
>JBCDKO010000142.1:0-12139 GCA_038746525.1 Bacteroidota bacterium | reverse complement strand
TAAGCCTTGCCTGCATCTCTTCAAACGTTCGAGGGCCGGTATAGAGTACCCGCATAAAATCTTTTACTGCCATAATTCTTACAATCGGATCAATTTCAATTTATTTCTTTCTTTCAGGGGCTTTCTGTCTAACTCAACGTCAGTTTTTGATGCAATATTGGTTGTTGTGGTAGTTAGAATTGATTTTTTGGTAAAATTTCAAAGAAAGTGATCAGGGCTATTCAAAAAGTTGTAGTTTTTCTAAGAGAAACAAAAACTAAACTTTATGACTTGATCACCTGATCACGATGAAACATACCATATCGGAAAGCTGTCTAGCGAGAACTTTCACTTCTTGATTGGATGCTCCTTTTCTAATATATGATCAGATACATTAATGAAAAATGAAATGAGAAGGACAGTGAATATCATTGTGATCGCTAATAATAAATGTGTTGCCTTCTCCTTTTCAAAACGAGAGCAATTTTTAAAAAGGACAATACTACTGGGATAGGTCTTCCTAAAAATGCTGAGACACTAATTTGTTTCCTAGCAAAATATTTCATCAAACCAACAAGTACCAAAACAGATTTTTGATAATCGGTTCCTACTGCTATTGATTTGTTCCTAATTTTAAAATAAACTTAAATTGTACGTAAATATGAAGCGTTTATCTATTTTATTTTTCTTTTTGGTGTTTTTAGGAATTATCTCTGGTAATGCACAAAGGAGAAATTCTTCGGGTACGGATTCCAAATCTATGGATTCGAGCCTATTTTCAGACCTCAAATTCCGAGGTATTGGTCCTGCATTCATGTCTGGACGTATTGCTGATCTGGCCATTGATCCTACTAACGAAAATGTATGGTATGTAGCAGTGGGCTCCGGAGGTGTCTGGAAAACGGTGAATGCAGGCACAACCTTTAATCCGATTTTCGATGACCAGTCAGTCTACTCTATCGGTTGTGTCACTCTTGATCCAAACAATCCTTACACGGTTTGGGTCGGTACAGGGGAAAATGTAGGAGGTAGACACGCTAGTTTTGGCGATGGCATCTATCGTAGTACTGATGGAGGTTCCAGTTGGCAGAATATGGGCCTCAAAAATTCTGAGCACATTTCCAAAATCATCGTACATCCGGATGATTCCGACGTCATTATGGTGGCTTCTCAGGGACCGCTCTGGAGTCCGGGCGGAGAGCGAGGGTTCTTCAAATCCACAGATGGGGGCAAGACCTGGAAAAAGACACTAGGCGATGAACAATATACTGGTGTTACAGACATGGTAGTAGATCCAAGAGATCCGAATCGAGTATACGCAGTTACCTGGGAGCATCATCGGACCATTGCTGCCTGGATGGGCGGAGGAAAAAAATCACGATTATATCTTAGTGAGGATGCAGGGGACAACTGGGTCCAACTAAAAACCGGGTTACCAGAAGGCAACTGGGGGAAAACAGGTTTAGCAATATCGCCTATCGACCCTGACGTATTGTATGCCGCGATTGAATTAGACCGCACCAAAGGAGGTGTATGGAGATCGGAAAATAGGGGAGGTAGCTGGACTAAAATGTCTGACGCAGTAGCCGGAGCCACGGGCCCACATTATTATCAAGAGATTTACGCTTCTCCTCACAAGTTTGATAGGCTCTACATGATGAACAACCGCCTGATGAAATCAGAAGATGGCGGTAAAACGTTTGAAAATATGGATGAGACCGCAAAGCATGGAGACAATCATGCGGTAGCATTCAAAATGTCAGATCCCAATTACTTATTGGTAGGTACCGACGGTGGAGTATATGAGAGTTTTGATTTAGGAGCTACCTGGAGATATATGGAAAACCTTCCCATTACCCAATTCTACAAAGTGGCTGTAGATGATGCGGAACCTTTTTATAACGTCTATGGAGGCACGCAAGATAATAGCACAGAGGGAGGCCCCTCCAGGACTGACAATCATCATGGAATCCGCAATGCTGACTGGAAAGTGGTATTGAACTGGGATGGCCATCAGCCGGCAACAGAGCCTGGGAATCCTGATATTATGTACGGCCAGCGTCAACAAGGGGTACTTTCGAGAATCGATTTAGCTGTTGGAGAAGTGATAGACATTATGCCTCAACCAGGTGAGGATGAAGACTATGAACGGTATAATTGGGACGCACCAATTCTGGTTTCTCCGCATGATCCGGCTACGATTTATCATGGCTCTCAAAGGTTATGGAAGTCTACTAACAGAGGTGACAGCTGGACAGCACTATCTGGTGACCTTACCCGGAACCAGGAACGGATTGCTCTGCCCATTATGGGAAAGACACAAAGCTGGGATTCACCGTGGGATGTGGGCGCCATGTCTAATTTTAATACCATTACCTCCATTGCAGTATCTCCACAAAACGAGCAAGTGATCTACATCGGAACGGATGATGGGTTGCTTCAGGTGACAGAAAATGAAGGTCAAACCTGGAAACAAATAGAGGTAAGCTCCATGGGTGTTCCATCTCGATCCTATGTGAATGATGTAAAAGCCGACTTATTCGATGAAAGCACCCTTTATGCGGCACTTGATAATCATAAAGAAGGCGACTATAAGCCATATCTGCTAAAGAGCACAGACAAAGGCGTAAGCTGGACCCGTATTGATAACGGGTTAGGAGATAAAAATTTGGTCTGGCGAATTGTGCAAGATCATGAGAACAAAGACCTGTTGTTTGCAGGGACGGAGTTTGGTGTGTATTTCACCATTGATGCAGGTCAAAGTTGGACCAAGTTTGAGGGAGGGATCCCTACCATCTCTTTTAGAGATCTGGCCATCCAGCGTAGGGAAAATGATTTGGTTGCTGCCTCTTTTGGAAGAGGGTTTTATATTCTAGATGACTACTCAGCACTTCGAAATGTTAGCGAGACACAAATGGCCCAGGAAGCCACTTTATTTGAACCACGAAAAGCTTGGTGGTACATCGAGCGTTCAGTACTAGATTTCGATGATACCAGAGGTTCTCAAGGGTCTCAGTTATTTATGGCTCCAAATCCGGATTTCGGCGCAATCTTTACTTACTATCTAAAAGAAGATCTGAAGAGCGTAGAAGAGCAACGTCTGGAACAAGAAAAAGAGGCTAATGGAGATATCCCCTTTCCAGGATGGGACGCATTGGAAGAGGAAACCCGAGAAATGGACCCATTCGTCTACTTGGAAATCAAAGATCAATATGGAAATGTAGTAAACCGTGAAAAAGCAAAGAGCAAGAAAAAAGGATTTCATCGAGTGACATGGAACCTTCGCGTGGGAGATTCCAAAGCACTTGTTTTAGATGGAAAGGTAGACGATATGAATGGGTTGCTGTGCGCACCCGGAACTTACACAGCAACATTGCATAAGTACATGCAAGGCCAGTTTAGCCAAATTGCCGGACCTGTTAATGTAGAGGTCGTTCCTTTGCGTGAAGGCACATTGGAGGGAAGTCCAATAGATGAAGTAGTGACCTTCTGGAGAGCCTACGAAGAGTTAAGCAGGGATGTAAGTTCAACGGCCATTCAGCTATCCAATGCCCAGAAAATGGTAGATAAGTTATTAGATGCATCTACCCACGCCAACGTAACTACTGAACTATTGAATGAAGTCTCAACGCTTCAGCAAACGCTTAATGCTTTAGATACGGAACTAAACGGACACCCTGCCAAAAGCCAAATTGGTGAGAAGAGTAAACCTACTATTGGTGCGAGACTGTTTGCTATCACTAGGGGAGTGACCACCTCTACTTATGGGCCTACCTCTACACACAAGGTAACCATGGAAATTGTGAGAACTCAGCTAAGCGAAATGGATAATAATTTGCAAGAAGCAAAATCTCAGGCAAAAATCATTGCTGATCAAATACATGCAATAGGAGGCTCCTGGGTAGAAGGAACGGATTAAAAGGTGAACAAAGAATACCAGGAGTGAAAACCCTGGTATTCTTAATATTTTATGAAAAGTTTCTATCCTGTATTTCTCATGGCACCCGAAAGGGCATTGATAGTCAATAGTAGCTCAACCTGGGTTCTTGCCGTATTTTCATCACCGTTTGATTTCATATCTCGCCAATTTCGCAAGAGCGAAACTTGTTTTTCGTGAAGAGGTTTCATCAAAGAAGCACGTAATAAATTGGAATAGTAGTGGTTTTTTCGTCTTTCTCTAATAGATTTTTCTATTAGATTTTCTAAATGGTGGCGAGTAAGTGATAATTCTTTTATAAAAAGTGCACTGAATTGTTCTTTCACGGCGTCGTCTTTTACCAATTCTATATACATTTTGAAAATTTCTTCATCTGTCGCAGCTAAACTTGTATCGATATTGGTAAATACATATCTAATAAATGGATCTGTCCTAAGTGCTTTCTTCAAGGCCTGATATTCATCTGATTTGGACTTTCCCAATTCCTCCAGTGCACTCCCAATTCCATACCAGCTGGTCATATGAACCCTTGCCTGACTCCATGAAAAGACCCAAGGGATAGCTCTAAGGTCATCAATGGTGTTCATCCCGGTCCGCTTGGCAGGGCGTGAGCCTATTTTACTTACTTCTATCGCATCAATGGGAGTTGCCTGGCGGAAAAATGTAATGAACCCTTCCGTTTGCATCATAGACTCATAATGTTTTTTTGAATGCCTGGCAAGCCACTCCAAGGTCTCTGAGAGGTAGTGAAACTTTCGTTCAGACCTTTTATCCATTAGGTATTTACTTAAGGTGTTGGCTGCTAAAAGTTCTAAATTATATGCTGCATTGACCCTATTGGCATACTTCTGAGCAATGGTTTCTCCCTGTTCGGTAAGTCTAAGGTCCGAGCCCGGAGCCCCAAATGGCATGGCTTTGATAAAATAGTGTGTAGGCCCGGCGCCACGACTAATGGAGCCTCCTTTGCCGTGAAAAAAGCGGATTTTCACTCCGAATTTCTCTCCTACTTCAGCAAGCTTAAACTGGGCTTTGTAAAGGTTCCATTGACTGGCCATGATTCCACCATCTTTATTGCTGTCGCTGTAGCCGACCATTATTTGTTGAATCGGCTGGTTCCAATTAAGCTGTTCTGTGAGATAGGCGAGAGTCCTTTTTGTCACTGAATGGTCGAGGAATTGTTCCATGATCGCTGTCCCATTCTCTAAGTCATCGATGGTTTCTAACAACGGCACTACAGGTATTTTGGATATTGCTCCTTCATCCGTCATGATAGTAAGTCCGGCCTCTCTTGCCAGCAGATAAACCACAAGAAGATCGGAAAGTGAACGAGTCATACTCACAATAAATGATCCGATACAATTAGTTCCATATTTATTCGTATGTGAAGCGATGGTTCTGTAGCATTCCATTACCGTTTTTGCTTCTGGTCCTAGTTCGATGGATGGATGGGTAAAGGGCCTTCCGGAATCCAACTCTTTATTTAAGAACTCCACTCTTTTCACTTCTGACCACTCACTAAAGTTTGTTTCTTTTGCTCTTGATGCTATTAGAAGCTGCTCTACGGCCTTGTCATGAAACGTACTATTTTGTCTTATATCTAGTGCTGCCAGATGAAAACCAAACGCATCTACTACCCTGATCACTGCAGTGACGTCATCATAGGCGATCGTCTTAGCGCCATAGTGTATCAATGCTCTTTGAAGAAGGTTTAAATCTTCTCGGAGTTGCAGCGAGTGTACATACGCCCCTGGTAGTTCATTCAATCCTGTCGCATGACCTCTTGAGGTTTCTACAGGTAGTTTATGGAGCATTAGATTTACCATTTGCCTGAAAACTTCACCCTTGTTTCTGCCTGAAGCTTCCTGCCCCCTAGCGCCTAGCTCTTGTTTCATTGCCTCTATCCTATGTCTTAATTCGGGCAATGCCTCTTCCAGATCGAAACTAAAGCTTATTCGTTGCACGAGCATGAGTAATTTCCGCCGTATCACCACAAAAGCGTTTAAGCGTAATTGTAGCAACGTATGCTGTGTCACTTCAGCAGTAACCAATGGATGTCCGTCCCGGTCTCCTCCAACCCAATCACCAAATGTCAATCTCGGAAAATGGTGGTTTGAACATACTTCGCCAATATTCATACCTACGTATTTCGCAGCTTGGAGCATTCTTCTGTCTAATATGGCAATAACTTCAGGGAAAACGTTCACCAGATAATGGAGGATATTGCGTAGTTCATCTTGTACGTTAGGTTTTTCCAGGTAGATTTCTCCCGTCTTCCAAATTCGATAAATTGTTTGCTCTATGTTATGGTTGATGTTCTGTATTTCAGCTCTTGTATACATGGTGTTCTCCTTTTTCACTATAAGAAGATATAATTCACGGTAGTGCTCTAGGATGGTGGCTCGTTTTGCTTCTGTGGGGTGTGCCGTAAGGACAGGTTCGATAGATATTTCCCGAATAGCTTGCTGAATTTCATCTCGCGAAAAGCCTTCTTTTAGTAGTTCGGATAAGTTGTTTGCCCATAATCCATTAATAGAATCCAGTGATTCATCTTCTTTTTCTCTTCTGTATTGAACGGCACCATTTATCTCTACAATGTTGACCAATTGAAAAATAAGGGAATAAAGCTGAATGTGCTTGGGGGTTATCTTGTCAACCTGGATTTCATTTTCATTGATCCAGGGGATATCATTGGCTAAATCTTCTTCACCATTATCTATAAGCGCATTTTTCAGAGCGCTCAATAAAAATTTAAGATCTTCATACGGCTGACCTAGTACCGATTGGACATGGACAAATGTTTCACAAAGTGCAGTCATGATTTTCTGGTTTGAATCTGAATTAGTATCAAAGCAACACCTCGTTGAGGTCAAAAACAAGAATTCGTTTAATGAAAAGGAAGATAGATTTTATCTACCATCTCCTGGTATTCTTTTTCTGCATGGCTAAAGGAAGTAATACCTCCACCACTAGTATAATAAAGTCGGTCACCTTTTAATTTTATGAAGCGAATCATGACCCCAGTATCTAGTGATTTTCCATCAAAATGGCCACAGACCCCAGTATAAAAACCACGTTGGTAACTCTCATTTTCCTTAATGATTCGGATAGTTTCTGATTTGGGCGCCCCAGAAATAGAGCCTGCCGGTAGGAGCTTAACCAAGATAGACCCTAATTCATTTTTCCAGCTTGATCCTAATTTACCCTTGATCTCAGAACTTACCTGAAGGAGCTTTTTTTCGTTGGTTTGTATTTCATCTATATAGCGAAATTTGGTGACTTCTACTTTCAACGCTACTTGACTTAGATCATTCCTTATCAAATCCACAATGGTGATGTGTTCTGCTTTTTCCTTAATATCTTCTAGTATCAGCCGCTTTGCATTTGGAAGTTCTGCGTTGATGGTCCCTTTCATTGGATAAGAATAGATAAAATCACCTTTGATCTTAATGAAGGTTTCAGGAGAAAAAACTACGAATTTGTTGGTAACCAGTAATTTATATTTGGCATTTGAATGATGAAAGATCTTCTCAAGAGATAAATCCGTTTCCAAGGGGGTTTGAAAAGTGAGGTTAGTCAAAAAAGAGTTGCCAATATTGATCTCATGGATAACTGAATCAAAACTTTTTCTAAATTCATCAAAGCCGATTGGGTGCTTGATAAATTTAGCATTTCGAATGTTGGATTCGGAAATTTGGTTATTCGTTTTAGGTTCATCTATGGTCAAACAAAAAGTAGATTTTTGCTTATTTCTAGAATCTTCTATGCACCAATGCTCTCCTAAAAAATCACAATAAAAAGAAAACGGCTGATCAGCCGTTCCTAGTTCGTTTAGCTTTGCTATTGCTTCACTTTTTGTTAGCATCTACCTTGATACCAAATCTACGCAGCATCTTTTTTTCATATTTCCAGAAAAATGCAAACTGTCCAAACAGAAAACCATAGCATAGAAGTGTAATGTTATAGATGGGGAGAATGAGAATAATTTGAATGACGGTCATCCACCATTCCCGCTCATAGCCTCCACTTATAAAATCAATGACAGGACCTTTAATGAATATAACGGTACATCCTGTACAAGCAAAAACAATCAATACGATAATAACTTGAAGCAGACTCTCTAGTTCCCACTTCTTTTTTAATTTTTTAATCCAATTCATTAATAAATTCCTCGAAATCAGGCCATGTTGGTTTTGTGACTATAGTTAATGGTTCTTTTTTAACTGGATGAACAAACTCCAATTTATATGCATACAAATCTATGCTTTTGTCTTGATTAGGCTTAGGATAACCATATTTTAAATCACCTTTTATTGGGGTTTCATTAGCCCTTAGTTGCACCCTTATCTGATGAGGACGGCCCGTGCTTGACTTCACCTTCAGGAGGGAAACTTTGCCATCAGATGCGATCATCTCATACGATAATACGGCTCGCTTTGCGTTTCCTCTTGGTTGGTCGTATGCTTTAGCAATGTTTTTTTTGGTGTCTTTATCCAGCCAATGTACTAAGCTGTTCTCAGCAAACCTCGGAGTGCCCTTTACTATGGCCAGGTAAGTTTTTCTAATTTCCTGATCCCGAAATAGCTTATTCATTCGTCCCAATGCTTTGGAAGTGCGGGCAAAGGTGATGAGTCCACTTACCGGGCGGTCTAATCGATGGCAAGGCTGACAAAAAACGTTTCCGAGTTTGTTATACTTTTTTCTTATGTATTGAGTCGTCCAATCTGTTAACGTCTTATCGCCTGTTTCATCTGCTTGAACCAACCAACCGGATGGTTTATTCACTATCAGTAAGTGGTTATCTTCAAACAAGATACTGGGCTTTTGCATATCCAGATGCGAAATTAAATATCTTTAATGCATGGAAGTTGCTACGATAGATAAAAGCAAGCAATGGACTGTTGATGATTACCTACAGTTGGAAGAAGGACTTTTGGCGCAACTAATAGATGGACAACTTGTTATATCGCCAGCGCCAACCACAAAACCTCAAAGGGTTTCCAGGGAATTGTTACTTATTCTTCAAAAGCAACTAGATGGAGAGATTTTTTATTCTCCTATAGATCTTTACATAAACGATAAAAATGTTTTGCAACCAGACCTCGTTTTCATTTCGAAAGCAAACAAAGAAATAATTACAGAAAGGGGTATTGAAGGAACACCTGACTTGGTAGTAGAAGTGATTTCTCCATCTAACAGTTTCATTGATCGGAATACAAAGCGTAAAAAATATTTAGCTCTTGGAGTTACAGAATACTGGATTGTAGATCCTAATAATGCTACCCTAGAGATTTACGTCCCCAAAGATGAGGATAACCCTCGCCTTTATGTTGTAAAAGAAGGAAACGTCAATTCTTTAATTGATCCAAAAGTGTCTTTTAACGTGAAAGAAATTTTCTAAAATTCGCTGATAAAATGAAATGCTACCTCTTGAAAATTCTCTTGCACCATTTGCAACCAAGCTTTTGACTCTGCCATAAAAACCAATTTACCTTCTTTGTCTCTTGCGATGTGTCGGTATTTGTCTTTGACAAAGGCATCCAGCTTATCCTGATCTTTTGAACTGATCCAACAAGCTTTGTAAATATTGACCACTTCGAAGCGTGCGTTTGCGCTATATTCATTTAAGAGCCGGTGTTGCAACACTTCAAACTGAAGCGCTCCCACAGTCCCTACGACTTTTCTGGATCCTAGTTCAAAAGTAAAAAGCTGAGCGAGCCCTTCATCCATTAATTGATTGAGCCCTTTATCCAATTGCTTAGATTTCATAGCATCAAGATTAATGACTTCTCTAAACATCTCCGGTGAAAATGAAGGAATGCCCTTATAAAGACCGTTCTCTCCTTCATTTAGCGTATCACCAATTTTTAAGTTTCCGGTATCATATAAACCAACGATGTCTCCGGGAAAGGCCTCTTCCACCGTTTGTTTCTGTTGAGCCATGAAGGCGGTAGCATTGGAGAACCTGAGTTGTTTAGCTTGTCTTACATGGTAATAATTGCTGCCACGTTCAAACTTACCAGAACATATACGAACAAAGGCAATTCTGTTTCTATGTCTGGGATCCATATTTGCATGGATCTTGAAAATAAAGCCTGAGAATTTCTTCTCCTCCGGTGCAATCACTCGCTCTTCGGTTTCTCTTGATTTTGGTGCGGGAGCTATCCGAGTGAAACAATCGAGCAGTTCCCTCACACCAAAGTTATTAACGGCACTTCCAAAGAAGACCGGAGCGACATGCCCTGCCAAATAGGTTTTTTTGTCAAATGGATCATAAACGCCATTCACCAATTCTATCTCTTCTCTCAACTCTTTGAACATGGATTCAGGCAGATGATTTTCTAGTTTGGGATCGTCAACTCCTTTTATTTTTACTATATCCGTGACCCTTTTTTGCTTGTTAGGCTCATATAGATTCAGGTCATTCTCGTAAATATTAAAAACACCTCGAAGTGATTTTCCCATACCAATGGGCCAACTCATAGGCCGGACTTTAATAGTAAGCTTTTCTTCAATCTCATCTAATAAAGAGAAAGCATCTTGCCCTTCTCTGTCCAACTTGTTTATGAAACAAATAACAGGAGTATTCCTCATACGGCATACCTCCATCAGTTTTTCAGTCTGTTCTTCAACGCCTTTGACACAGTCTATGACCATTATGACACTGTCTACCGCAGTTAAGGTTCTATAGGTATCTTCTGCGAAATCTTTATGACCTGGTGTATCTAGAATGTTGATTTTTAGGTCTCTATATTCAAATCCCATGACAGATGTAGCCACCGAAATACCTCTTTGTTTTTCAATATCCATCCAGTCAGATCGAGTTCCTAAGTCTATCTTATTGGACTTTACTGCACCAGCCGTTTGGATGGCCCCTCCAAAAAGTAATAATTTCTCAGTTAATGTTGTTTTTCCGGCATCTGGGTGAGCGATAATACCAAAGGTTCTCCTGCGCTCTATTTCCTGTTCTAAAGTCATCATCCTGAATTGGACTGTAAAATTAGATAAAGCTAATGTTCTCTCAGTACTTTATGAATATTGGGGGTGTAAGACAATTTTACTTTTATTAAGGGCACCTCTAAAAACTCAGTTCAAGAATTTGAGGTAGCGTTTTTTTCTGAGACAAAACGTCAAAAACGGAGTTTAGCGGCGTCAAATAAGTATTTTGATAACGAAGTATCAGGAAAGAAGATCATCTCAAAAATTGAAATTGGGTTTTTAGAGGCGCCCTCAAGTGCTTATTTTTTTTGATGGTAATAACAGGGCATTTTCATACTAAATTATAGTGGCCTTACGGACTTGGGTTCTAATATTCAAAAAAACGCGGAAGGGAAAATATGAAATTACGTTCAACTTATTTGCAGTATCTACCATCAGTACAAACTCCGCGACCCTCAACGAAAACTCCGCAATCCTCAACGAAGACTCCCCAATCCTCAACTAACAACTCCGCGACCATCCACTACAACTCCACAACTATCAACTAAATGTACTGTCCACTTGCTATTCCTACTATAAATGACCGAACAGCTGGATATACAATTGATCCTTATCGAAAAAACTACCTAAAAGAAGCGAAAATTTCCCCTGGTTTAGGGGAGAAAATAACGGACCATTCGTGTATTTACGATGTTATTTGGGTGAAATAATAGAATCCTTTGCAAAACTGGATTTTTGGTTCAAATCGAAGCTTTCAGAATTTCAAAAACGTAGTTTACTGATCGTAAATGAGGCTTTTGAAATTTTGAATAACGAAGAGTTGGGCCAAAAGGCGGGTTTTTCAAAGGATTCTAAAACATTTGATGCAGATTAAAATGACCGCAGATATCCTCTCTGACAATGACGAGAACGAAATTGACCGCGGATTTTTCTTCCCGATAGTGACGAGAGCTAAATCAACACATTTTTTTGCCTTAACCACTACCTCGATAAGCTAATTGGAAAAAATTTATTGAAGTAGGCACTTAGTAAATATTTTATTTTTGATGGCGGTATTGATTGGTTAAACTATTGTTTTTCAGTAACTGAAAGTAATATTTAACGAACAAAATCATGGAGAAAAAATACCAAAGCCTCACCCTCTTTCAGTTCCAGCAGCAATTTCCTGATGACCAGGCTTGCTATGACCACCTCGCTCAACTCAAATGGCCCGATGGGTTCGTTTGTGAAAAATGTCAACACACCCACTATTGCCAGGGAAAGCTGGGGCGGACTCGTCAGTGTACC
>JBCDKO010000141.1:0-12218 GCA_038746525.1 Bacteroidota bacterium | reverse complement strand
CCCTGCACACTTTGTTTGACTGAAAAACAGTTTGTCTTTGTAGCAGGACAAATCACTTTCGAAGGTGATCGCCTCGTTTTCATGAAAGCTGCCAAGATTGGCTCCGGACCAACGAACGCGAACGAAACTGGCCAAAAGACGGGTGCCCTGCGCATCGGTAATGTCCCCGGAGGCCACTCCCAGGGCATCTGCTATCTGCTGCCAATGGATATCTCCCAGTTCTTTAAGTAGCCAATTTTCACTTAATCCTCCCCATAGCAATTGAGGTAGGTTCAATTTATACTCTCTTTTTAGGCTCATGTTCTAAAGATTTAGTTGATAACAGCTAATTAGATTAGCTTTATACGATGTAAATTATTATTGGTTTTCTTGAGATACAACTCACTCAACTAATTTTTAATTAGCTAAAAGTGATTTTATTAGCTGTGTGGCATATTTTACATCTTATCTTTTTAAAAGACCCTCCTTTGTTCTCTAAGGTTGCCTGATTTCATGATCATGACCAAAGTCCGGGTTAGGAAGTCACGTTGTTGAAAGCTACATTGACCAGATAGATAGAAGGCTTCAGCTTTCTTAATTTGCCTGTGAATAACCGGAAATAAGAATTGGGCAATTGAAGTCAAGGTAATTAATTTAAACAAGTATATTGTAATCAATTACTTATCTCAAATTGAAGAATCCTTTGAAAAACACGGGTTTTGGTCCAACTCTTCGTTACTCAAAATTTCAAAAGCCTCATTTACGACCAATAAACTACATTTGTGAAATTCTAAAAGCCTTGATTTAAATCAAAAATCCAGTTTTTCAAAGGATTCTTGAACATGATTTTTAAGGGGACCTTTAAAAATAGCTTCAAAATAAAGAGCTCTTTCTAATTTTTTAAAAAAAACGAAAGATTAGATCAGGTGATGACACTGAAAATTTTAAGTCATTTATTTTCAGTGTATCACATTTATCTCTCATTCACCTTTAGACAGAATTATCCCCAGGTTGCAATCATTTTTTGATTGATGCGTACCAATTGTTCGTATCTAAACAGATTATAGGGAAGATTCACCAGCCCCACAAAGCCATCCGCTCTTTCAATGCCTATGGAACGGACAAAGAGCCGGTTCATGCTTTGCTCCACAAAGCCAAAAACATGCTCAACCCTGGCCCTGGTTTACTCTTTTCCCGATTAGCTTGCTTTTGAGCTTCTGTGAGTGGATGATTTCTGACCCCCTTTTCATGCAACTTGTCGGTCATTCTATTTTTAGCGATGGTAGGCTACTTGTCCAGCAACTGTATGCGCGCTATCGGCAGGTAAATCCTGTCCTTGGTCTTTTCTACTGAGAAGTTCGTCCAATGCTTGAGCGTCATGAAGGGCAGCATCCGTAGTGAGGTACCCATCAATGAATTTATGTTTGTTATCTATTGACATCCGACTAAAAAGCGCGAGATTTCTGCCGATCTTGAAAAAGTACAATAATTAATGGCTAGATAGCAAACCACCTTGCCAAATTTGATGATGTTTGAAGCTCTCAATCTAACATCATGACTAAAACTACTTTATCTATCCGGACAACCCATCATTTGTCAGCTACTTTCTTACATTCCCAGATCTTTACTAGGGGAAAGCGTAGGAGAACATCAAAGCGATCATTACTACAAAACCATGACGACCTTTAATCAATGGGTCTTTCTTTTTTATGGGGTGGTGATGCGATGTAAGTCATTGAATAATTTGTGCAAAAACCTCCTCCTGCTTGAAGATAAGCTCACCTACCTGGGCATCAGGGAATTTCCCTCCGTAAGTACGTTGAGCGATGTATTAACCGTACCAGTGATGTCTTTGCCACTTTGTATGAGAAGCGCTATGCGTAGTACAAAACTACTCGCAAGCCTACCTTATGTCATTTTATCGAAAAGTTAGATGCAGAGCACCTCTTCTGCTTTGACTCCTTTACCATCACCTTATTTGTGGATATGTTCAAAGGATCGGGTCGCAACACCCTCCATGGTAAGAAGAAAGGAGGATTGAAACCTCATACGAAACTACCGATGATGGGGTTGGTCCCCGATTTAGTACATCTGAAAGGGCATTTTATGTGACTCGTCTCCATGAAAATGCCCGCTATGAGGTCTTGGGAGGAAGGATAAATCACGCGAGCGAGTATGCCGATGGAGGAATTATTAGTGACCAAAAAATCCTGCTTAAAGAGGGCTTAGAGGCACGTTTGGTTGTTTTTAGGGATCATGTAAGTGGAAAAGCGCTCTCTTTCGTTTCCAATAGGTTGGACTATGAGGCGATGACCATCATTCATCTGTACAAGTATAGATGGAATATGGAGGTGCTTTTCAAGCAACTCAAGCAGCACTTTGAGTGGTGTTATTCTTTCTCGGACAGCCCAGAGGGCATAAAAACATAAATTTGGATGGCTTTGATCGCTCAGTTGATCTTTTCAGTTATTCACCGGCAGATTAAGGAGACCGAACGTTTTGTCACCCTGGTCAATGTGGCTTCTCACACTATGACCTCTTAGGTGTGTTTAGTAAAATTCATGAAAGTGGGTCGACTAAAGCCTCAAGAACGCAATATGGAAATAATACCACTACAATTATTTGAAGTTGGGCGGAGGGGTACTTTTAATAAAATAACCAAAAACAGCCCAGATAGCTCTTAAAAGCCTCTTTATAACAATATTGAACTAGGCTCTTAATAAATAGTTCTTGCGAACTACAAACAAAGAAAATGAATCAATTAGATACAGCAAACGTTATAAATTATGAGATTGTCAAATCAAAATGTGCTTACATGTATGCTAACTCCTATTTTTTATATTCATGTAAGTGCCTACTTCAATAACAATATTTATTTTAGTTGTATGTCAGTAGACTTTTTCTTTCTTGGAAAACTAATTACTCTCGCTTTCAAACCGAAACTATTTTAACATAGCATAAAACGTACACAATCATTATGTAACGAAACGAGGCTTCCATCTAAATATAACCTTTAGAATCCTTTGCAAAACCCGTCTTTTGGCTCAACTCTTCGTTACCCAAAATTTCAAAAGCCTTATTTACGACCAGCAAACTACGTTTTTGAAATTCTGAAAGCCTCGATTTGAACCAAAAATCCAGTTTTGCAAAGGATTCCTTTATATATTTTTCGTTACCCGTCTAGTTAGTCCGTTCGATTTTAAATACGTGATGCTCAGCGATTGGCCTATACAGTTGGGGGATTTGCTGTAAAACATTTGCTGGTCATGCGCTTTGTTTGGCTCACAGCACAGGCAATCAAGCAGCACGTCGTTGCAAGCCGTTCCCGGCCCAGGACATCTATGCGTTAAATTTCTGAGTAGAGTGGGTCGTTACCTTGCCGCTCCCTTACAGACCCGTACAAGCTACAAGCAGCTTTTCCGCATACAGTTCCTCTCAAATCGATTTCGGTTTTTGATAGCTGTGATAGATCTTCGGTTTTTGAAGAGGTAACGATTCTACGATGCGTTGGGCTATTTCTTCCGGTCCCAGATCGATTACCGCCTCGACGATTCAGCCACTTACATAGTTGACGCTGGATTCGTAGTGTTTGCTTTATCTGAATGATCTGTTTTCTTTATTTGCATCTTGTCAGAGCTATCCACTTCTGTAGAATGGATAACTGAATATGAGTAAGTTGAATATAGCTGGTTTTTTCCTTTTACTTGCTCTTTGATCAGTTCTATCTTTGAATAAATTTTTAAAAATATACAGCCATAGATGGTCTGATTTCAAATATTTCTAATTAAAAACTTTTTAGTTGCAGTATTTTTTCACAAATTGTAAAACTTGGTATAATTTAAAATTGCTTATGAAAGCTTAAAATGTGAGCACATGATGATTCAATTACTTTCATAAATAAGACTTGAAATCTACTAATTTTTTAGGTTCATACTAAGTGCGGTTAGTTAAAAAATTACCCAATGAATAAAAAATTTTTAGGATTACTACTTTCCTTTTGTACCGTTTACGGTATTGCACAATCCAATCGAGTTTCTATTGAGAAAAGCAGTGATGGATCGATATTAACAGTAGATGGACAACCATTTATGATAAATGGGATGAACTGGGATTATTTTCCAGTCGGCACTAATTATTCCTACAGCCTTTGGAGTCAGTCGGAAGAGGTGATCAAAGGAGCCTTAGATTATGAAATGTCTTTCCTGAAAAACATGGGAGTGAATACAATCCGTGTTTACACAGGCATCCCTTCCAAATGGATACAATATATCTATGAAAACTATCGCATATACACGATGCTCAATCATGCGTTTGGACGTTATGGAGTAACTGTTGATGGTGTTTGGATGAGCAATACAGATTATGCAGATTCCAGAGTTAAAACCCTCCTGGTCAACGAAACCAAAGCGTTAGTGGAAGAATATAGAAACACCCCAGGCTTATTGTTATTCTTACTGGGAAACGAAAACAATTACGGGCTTTTCTGGGACGGCGCTGAGACAGAAGATATACCTGCTGAAGACCGGAAATCCACGATCCGCGCACGCAATATGTATAGGCTTTTCAATGAAGCAGTCGTAGCCATGAAAGCAGTTGATAACTCACATCCTATTGCTATTTGCAACGGTGATCTTCTGTTTATAGAACTGATTAAGGAAGAATGTCCGGACGTAGATATCTATGGAACCAATATGTATCGCGGCGTATCATTCGGAGATGCTTTTGAAAAAGTAAAGTATGAACTGAATAAACCTATCCTGTTTACAGAGTTTGGCGCAGATGCCTACAATACGGTAGAAAATAAAGAAGATCAGGAATCACAAGCTTATTATATGCTGGCAAACTGGAGAGAAATATATGAAAACGCTTCAGGACTCGGAAAATCCAATAATTCCATCGGAGGATTTACTTTTCAATTCAGCGATGGTTGGTGGAAATTTGGTCAAACAAAAAACCTGGATGTTCATGATAACAATGCCTCCTGGGCAAATGGCGGCTATCTGAGAGATTTTGAGGTAGGTGAAAATAATATGAACGAAGAATGGTTTGGGGTTTGTGCTAAAGGACAAACCGATTCCAGAGGACTTTATCAGCTATATCCCCGGGCAGCTTATTATACCTTGAGTGAAGCACATAAATTAGACCCTTATGCTTCGGAAATGAATCTGGAGACTATCCATGATCACTTCACCAGCGTAAGTTTAATGGATGCAGTGATAAAAGCTAGAGGAGACAAAGCTTCATTACTTGGAGAAAGAGGTGGTAAAATCAGAATAAGCGAGATCAGAGCAGAATTCACCAATTTTGTTACAGGAGGTGATCTTATAACCACCCCGAATGATCCCGATCCTAACACGCAAACGTTCCCCGACAGGCAAGGCTTTGATCGTTTAGAATCCTATTTTATCGGTATTGAGGCTAAGCCTGAGGCAAGCGTAAGAGCCAATGTTGTTTTTAACATTTTGGGGAATGTGCCAGGAAATCCTATCAATGAAATCTTCTATGAGAATAGAGGCAGGGAGGAAACCTTCGTTGCTCAAAGTGGAAATACCGTAACCACAAATCCGAACAGAATACAGGTTTATCAGGCAGATTACAACTGGAACAATAGATATTTCCAACTCGATGGATTTTACCGAACTGGTCACTATCACTGGGGCTATGAAGGGGACTTCTTTGGATTGTATCCAGAAGCGAACTACGGTGATAATATTGATATATACAATGGCTTTGCTCCTAATGGTTTCGAAATTACCGGGAAAAAATCATTCAGCGGATTGAAATTTGCTTACGGGCCTGAATTATGGTGGGGAGCAAACCCCGCATTTTTGGTTAAATACACTAAGAAATTAGCCCTATTTGAGGTAACAGGGATCTTCCATGAAGATCTGGAAGAACCAGGTACGGCGGTGAGTTCCATTGCGATTCCACAGCCGAAAACCAGAAGAGCTTCTTTTTATGCTAAAACTCAAGCTGGAAAATTAGATATAGAAGTAGGTGGTATCTGGGGCGGTGAACCCCTTGTGGGAAGAGAGTTTCAGGTGGTGAGAGGTGAATCCGATAGTTATCAAGTGCTTCAAGACGAGGTAAAAAATTCTGACACCTGGGGAGGAAAAGTGAAACTCACCTACGAAGGGGGAAGATTCAACTGGTACGGGCAGGCTTCATCGAGAGGTTTGGTAGCAAGTGCTGGTGAAGATTACACGCAAACGTTTACCGGTTGGAGGTTGAAAGACTACGGATCCGGAAACGTGAACAACGTTTTCACAGGGTTTACCTACAACGTGGGGAAGATTCAGATAGCTCCTAATTTTATGTTTCAGAACCCCATGATAGACCCCATTCCAGAAAATGCCCCTGACCCTGCAAGGCTGAGAAACATCATCGATGATCCTTTTGTGGTAAGGTCAAATCGGGAAACCTGGGGTTATGAACTTTTACTGACATTTGATCCTACGCCAGGTACCTGGATGTATGAATGGGATAATGATCGCTCTGAAGATGCCAAGCTAGCAGCCAGTTTAGGATTTACCTACAGAGAGCTAAATACCTCTCAAGATGCAGCTATTGTTTTCCCTGGTACCGAAAGGATACCCACCCCGGCAGACGGAGCTGCTCCGGCCAAAGACTTATGGGAAGTCTACGCCAGAATTGTTTCCAAGATAAATCCTGATCTGGGAATTATAGGTAACTTATATGGTGGTAATGGGCAAGCCAATGGATCAGACCCCAGAACCATTGAGCGTTTCGGTGGAGATATAAGAGTTATCTACAAGAAAATCAAGATGTCATCGCATGTAAAAGTGGATGATTGGGGACCCTATGATTATCATCAGGATTTTAACTTAACGTTTCCGCTCCAACTGATGGCAGATATCTCTACCTCTATAGCTAAGCCTGATTGGTTCATACTCCCCAGTACGCAGCTAGGATTAAGGTTTACCTGGAGGTCACTGGATCAGTTTTCTCCTCGCTACAATCCGGCACAAACCATAGACAACTCAGGGAATGTGGTCGCAGACCCAACTGCCCCGGGATTTGGGAATGGTTCCGAGTGGGAGTTTAGAACATATGTGCATATAAATCTTGGTAAGTGATGGCTGATTTAAAAGCAATAAAAAAACTGACAACGAAAAAGATGAGCCTTGAGGTAATTTGTTTAGGGATGGTAATGTTTTGCCTAAGCTGTACAAGAGATGAGGAGGATTTACCGGCTGCTCCTTTTGATGATACTCCGGAAGTATTTACAGACGATTTCGTGGACCTCGGAAGTGATTTTTATTTTCCGTACGCTGAGGCTAAACCGGATGTTTTCTCTGTAGATGAGGAAGAAGGTTACGAAAGCGAGGCATCCATACGTATTGATGTACCAAACGCAGACGACCCGGGTGGTAGTTTTGCCGGGGCTATTTTTAGAATAGATGGCGCCGGTCGCAATTTAACCGATTATAACGCACTTTCATTTTGGGCCAAGGCTTCACAAGCGGCTACGGTAGGAGAAGTAGGGTTTGGCCAGGATTTTCTCGGAGATACGTTTCGAGCCTATTTATCGGATGTTGATTTTACGCCAAACTGGGAAAAAATTGTGATACCCATACCAGATCCGTCTAAACTGTTACAGGAAAGAGGTGTTTTCCAGTTTTCTGCCAAAGGAATTGGTGAGGTAGCCGGACAAGAAGTCGGATATACTTTTTGGGTTGATGAATTAACATTTGAAGACTTAGCAACCGTAGCTCAACCAATTGCTCAAATTTTTGATGGAAATGATGAAGTAGAAACGACGTTCAATGGGGGAACGATCACCATTACGGGAAAAAACGTGATTTACAATGTTGATGGAATAGACGTAACCGTCAATGCAGCATCTGCATATTATAATTTCACTTCTTCTAATCCCGCAGTGGCAAGTGTAAATGACGATGGAATTGTCACAATGAATACAGCAGGGACCGCTGTAATCACTGCGATGCTTAACACAATGGAAGCAGATGGCTCATTAACGATTACATCTAATGGCGATTTCGAATTTGCCCCAACGCCTCCTACCCGAAATGAAACGGATATTGTGTCAGTATTAAGTGACGCCTATACAAATGTTCTAGTTGATAATTACAATGGTTTTTTTGGTGGACAAACAACACAGGGTGGATTTTTAGAGATAAATGGCGAAGGACTGCTTAGCTACACGGACCTAAATTTTGTTACCATCTCACTGTCAGGAACAGTGGATGTATCTGAGATGTCATTCCTTCATGTAGACATTCAGGTCAATGGATCGCTGGATGCTGCTGACATACTTACAGTAGAAATAATTGATTTCGGAACCGATGGATCGTTTGATGGCCCATCTGGTGGAGATACCGGAGGAGGTACAAACATTGATAGCGAACGTTTAGAAAGCAATTCCTGGGTCAGCTTAGATCTTCCGGTAGACGGCTTCACGGACGCTACGGGTGGCGGATATTTGGGAAATCCTAGTTTAACAAACATCGCTCAGGTATCATTTGTATCTGGTAATATCTCGGCGATATACGTAGACAATATTTACTTCTACAGAGAGTAAAAAAGTGCAATGACTAAATGAATAAAATGAATCGATTAAAAAACAACATAATGAAGAACTTAACCATGAGCGTGTTTTTGATAATGGCTTCAGGTTGTGAAGATTCAAACCAATTACCGGACCGAGATTACCAGCTAGTCTGGTCGGATGAGTTTAGAGGGATAACAGGAGATGCTCCGGATACTACCAACTGGACTTTTGATATTGGAACGGGAGAAAATGGCTGGGGAAATGAGGAACTTCAATATTATACGAGCCGACCGGAAAATGTATCAATAGATGGAAAAGGAAACCTCGTAATCACAGCCATTGAAGAGTCGTTTGAAGGCAGTAACTACACCTCTGCCAGGATTAAAACCAAAGGTCTTAGAGAACAAACATATGGCCGATTTGAAGCACGTATCAAAACACCTTTTGGGCAAGGTTTATGGCCAGCTTTTTGGCTTTTGGGGGCTGATATTGATGAGGTAGGTTGGCCACAGACCGGAGAAATTGATGTAATGGAGCTTAGAGGCCAGGAACCAGATGTCATCAGTGGGGCCATTCATGGACCCGGATATTCGGCCGATGATGCCATTACCGAGAATTTTTACCTCTTTGGCGAACGCTTTGACACAGCATTTCATGTGTTCGCGATTGAATGGGGCCCCAATTTTATCGACTTCTTCGTGGATGATCGTCTTTATCAACGGCTCAGCCCTGATGATCTACCTGAAGAAAGCGACTGGGTTTTTGATAAAGACTTCTTTATCTTACTAAACGTAGCAGTAGGTGGAACCTTTGTAGGATTTCCATCAAATAACACACGCTTTCCCCAAACCATGATCGTAGATTATGTGAGAGTATACAATTAAAATTTATGAGTATCAAAGCAGATAAACATGACTCAATCTAGACTATTCCAAATGATGTCGATCTTTTCAATCGGCTCGGTTATACTTCTGTCAGGCTGTAACGATGACGATGAAGACCCTATCGATCCGCCAGTAGCCGGTTTTACTTTCACTGTAAATGGGGCATCGGTAACATTTGTGAATACCTCTATCGGTGTAGGTAATGCCTATTCGTGGGATTTTGATGACGGAAGAGTGGCCGATCTAGAGTCTCCAACCATCACCTTCACAACCGCAGGAACCTATACTGTAACATTAACAGCTATGAATGAAGGTGGATCAGATACGTTTTCTGATGAAGTGACCTTAGAATTGACCGTTACCAATCCAGCATGCGTCGCAGAAACTGCCCAATCAGTCAGTGCAGCAGACTTAAACATTACTTTTCTCACTGATCCTGAAGATGACATCACAGTTACATCAGACAATGCAGGCTACGAACGAATTGAAAACCCGGATTTTGAAAATCAGGTAAACAGTTCATGTTTTGTCGCGCAAATTTCAAGAGATGGCGCCTCGCTTTTCTCAAACAATCAATTCACTTTAGACGGAAAGCTCAACTTTAATGGCAATGGAGGCTTTAAAATAAAAGTATGGTCTGCCACTACCGGAACCACTGTTACCATAAAACTTGAAGATCAAACAAATGCCGGCATCAATACAGAGCAAACAGTAATATTATCAAAAACCAGTGAATGGGAAGAACTAAACTTCACGTTCGAAAATGCCGATGATACCTATGATAAAATTGTGCTTTTCCTTGACTTAAACACGAACAATACAGCTACCTATTTTTTTGATGATCTTGCAATCTTTCAAGGTGATGGAACTGGAGGAAACGAACCCATTCCACCCACAACAGTTGCTTCGGCTCCAACCGAAAATCCTGACGATGTAATCTCCATCTACAGTGATAGTTATATGAATGTAGCTAATGAAGGTCTTAATCGCTATGGAGCGGCCACATTTGTCGAAGTAGATTTTAGTGGAAACGGTGTACTTCAATATACTCAATCCGATGCAGAGGGAGGCAACTTTCAGATTATAGAACTTGGAGGAACAAATCAAATAGACGCGTCAGAAATGACCAATTTTAGATTTGATGCCTGGTTTTCTAACGAAATTGGGACAGGCGCTTCATTGATACTAAAGATAGTTAACTTGGATGGCAGCGATCCAATAGAAGAAGCGGTTATTACAATTACCACTGCTTCATCACCCATGCTCACTCAAGGACAATGGTTATCCTATGATTTTACACTGAGCGAGCTTGAGTCGTTAGGTCTCTCCGCAAAAGCTAACATTCAACAGATCGTTGTTGATGTCATCAACGTTGGTGAAGTGTACTTGGATAATCTCTATTTCTACAATGATAATAGCGGCTCCGAAGGCAATGAGAGCACCGATGGTGAGCTTGCGGATAATGGAGACTTTGAAACAGGAGATCTAACAGGTTGGGCTGCTTTTGATAACGGAGGAAGTATCATAGCAGATAATGCTATAAGCAATGGAGGATCATGGTCAGGAAAAATTGAAGCTTTAGGTAGTACTTCAGCAGGAAGCAATCCGGTTTTAAAACAAGAGAGAAAAGGCGGGGGTTTGTTTGCAGCAGAAGATCAAATCCAAATCAAATTTGATTATCGAGGCACATTAGCCGGCGCGGGTGGCGTTTTTGATTTCCAGGCTTTTATTGAGGCTTCTTCAGGTGTTAGTCAAACGATCATCTTTAACGATTTAATCAATGTCCCAACAAATTCTTGGCAAACGTTTACCACATCATTCAATGTCGATAATGGTATTGATGTGAGTGGAGGTGTGACGCTACAAATTACAGCCATTTGCGGTGCTGTAGATGGTTGTGGTGCTACCCTTAATATTGATAATGTATCTATCACTGTCGTTGAATAATTCGTGATTATTAAGGTCTAATGCATCAACCAAATTCGAGCAATAGACTCGACTTACTTTATTATCCCATTTGACGCTTATTGATCAATCAAAAACGCAACAAATCAAATATTGGCCCTGTCAAGCCGATCCTTAATGGATTGAATTTCCTTATCAATTCGATCAACATCTTCCTGCATCGCTTCTTCAACCGCTAAAAAACCTCTTTCTACGTTTCCAGCTATTTTTTTTGTAGTATCAATTACTTTACCCAGGCTATCACCTACTTTTATAAAGCTCTCATTCATTTGATTTCTTGTGGAAGCTATTTGATCTTTTGTAAAGGAAATTTGATTTTCTAACTCGATAAAACCCACATGCATCTCTGTTCTTAACTTCCCTATTTCGTTTAATGCTTTTTCCATACTATTAAAACTAACCCAATTTCAGCATAAAAATCTAGGTTGTTAATTCAAACAGCTAGCATTTTCTTTTTCTGGCCTTATGCCTTACTAAGACCATTTAAAATCAGAAATGTTAACTCAAGATTACCGTTAAATCAAACTATATCCTTTACTCTTCCAAGCTAAGTCTCTGTTTTTGATTGTAGGCTTCTTTCCATACTACAGTGAAGCTAAAGAGTGAGCCGTATGTCTTCAATAGGTTCGCGTTCGGTTATCTTCCTAAATTTTTTATTTTATGTCCCATCACAATCTATTCCATCATTCGCTTAGTACTATATTAGAATCCTTTGCAAAACTGGATTTTTGGCTCAAATCGAGGCTTTCAGAATTTCAAAAACGTAGTTTACTGGTCGTAAATGAGGCTTTTGAAATTTTGAGTAACGAAGAGTTGGGCCAAAAGGCGGGTTTTTCAAAGAATTCTATTATATTATT
>JBCDKO010000140.1:0-12432 GCA_038746525.1 Bacteroidota bacterium | reverse complement strand
TAGAATCCTTTGAAAAACCCGCCTTTTGGCCCAACTCTTCGTTACTCAAAATTTCAAAAGCCTCATTTACGACCAGTAAACTACGTTTTTGAAATTCTGAAAGCCTCGATTTGAACCAAAAATCCAGTTTTGTAAAGGATTCTACTAAATGAGCTTAGGGTTTTAATTCAATCCTTAGCTTCACTATACCTTATTTCTTTCATGATTCAAGAATTCTAAGTTAGCACTATCAGTATCTTCTCTGAATCTAAGCCAATGACACCGTAAATCGGCGCATTATCTTTTCTCAATAATTCATTCCCCATCGGATTAATTTAGGCCACTCTCTAAACAAGTATAACTCATAGCCAAAATGAACTATACTTAAAAGTATCCGACCAATATCTCGTACCAGGAAGTTTTGAGAACTGTAAATCAATGTGGTTTGCCGGATTTTGTATGTTGTAATAGCATAAGGGCACCTCTAAAAACCTGCTTTCAATTTTTGAGATGCTCTTTTTTCCTGATACTTCGTTATCAAAATACTTATTTCACGCTGCTAAACTCCGTTTCTGACGTCTTGTCTCAGAAAAAAACGCTACCTCAAATTCTTGAACT
This sequence comes from Bacteroidota bacterium, assembly GCA_038746525.1. Taxonomy (GTDB): domain Bacteria; phylum Bacteroidota; class Bacteroidia; order Cytophagales; family Cyclobacteriaceae; genus Ekhidna. Next base: position 11,835 of record JBCDKO010000140.1, on the reverse strand, counting down.
GAGTTTTTAGAGGTGCCCATAAGCAGATCTTATTATTCTGTTAATCAAACCTCTTTATGGAATTCGACTAACTTTTTTGTGCTTATACGATTTAAATTAAAAAAGCCTCTGTTAAAATGATTGACAAAGGCTTTTGTACCAAAGGAGGGACTCGAACCCTCACTCCAGAAGGAACACGAGTTTGAGTCGTGCGCGTCTACCAATTCCGCCACTTTGGCAAAAAAAATCAAAGCTATTCAATAGCGAATAACATTGCAATAAAATTTGCTATCCACTAAATGAACAGATAAGGTTGGCTTTTTTATTTAACTTATTTCTTTTCTGCAAAAAGAACACTAAAAATTGATACCCGAATTGCTCTGTAACCTGGCTGCAGTAAGCACAATTGATTTAACGGATGAATTTTTTAGCGAGAATTTCCGCTTCTATCACTATGACCTTTAAACTTACAACATATAAGAAATGAACATAGACTTAGAATCCTTAGCATACCAAACCGAGGATAAATAAGTTTATGGGAATTCCATGTGTGCTAATTGAAAATAAACTATCTATATACATACATATGAAATATAAAAACGAGAAGGTATACGCGTCCTTTTCTCAAAGGCTTCTGGCACACAATATCGATTTAGTTCCGATACTGCTTCTATTTTATCTGACTTCTCTATTGTCAAAAACCCCGTTTCACTATCTCATACTTTTTGGAATTTATGTTGCTTACCACTCCATCTTTGAGCTGAGCAACTGGCAGGGAAGTCCGGGCAAGACATGGACAAAACTCAAAGTAGTTTCCGAATCAGCAAACTCAAATGGTCTATTTGCGATACTTCTTAGGAATTCATGCAAAATTTTTTCCTTGTTGCTCCTCTTTGGTGGATTTACCATGATTGCTTTTCATCCCAAGAAACAAGGACTACATGACTTAATTGCAGGTACTTTTGTTTTATTCGGCGAAGATTAGCTTAATTTCGTTTAATCTAAAAGCTACGATTAAATAATCTTTTATATTTTACCCTAAACTGAGTGTGCCCATCTTATGAATAATAACAAGTCACCCATGAAGCAATTTGAAGGTTTTTTCGAAGGGTTCATTTTCTGGAGTAGATGGGTTCAAGCTCCTTTGTATGCCGGATTAATTATAGCTGCATTTTTCTATCTCTATAAGTTTTTCGAGGAGTTGTTGTATATGGTTTCTAATATTTCTAAATGGGATGAAACGGCTGTAATGATCAAAGTACTTGGATTGGTGGATATTTCTATGGTGATGAACTTAGTGGTTATGGTCACTATAGGTGGGTATTCTATATTCACAAGTCGTATTGATGTGGATATGCACGATGATAAGCCTCTTTGGTTAGAAGGACTTGATGCGGGTCAGTTGAAAATCAAACTTGCTACCTCACTTGCTTCTATTTCTGGGGTTTATCTTCTAAAAACCTTCATGAATTATCGAAACGAAGTGCAAAAGACAAGCACTGAAGGTGTGATTATTGAGATTGTTATTCATATGGTATTTATCATTTCAGCATTACTGCTGTCGCAAACAGAAAAGATAACTCACAGTTATCATCCATTTCATTCCGGTAAGTCCGGAGATAGAGAAGATGAGCATTAGGTATGAATAAGATTTTGTGAAAGCTTATACCTGAATACCTTTTTTTTGATTTAGGGATAGAAACTAGTTGGGTCCGAAAAGTTATTTTTACACCTCTTTAAGCGCATGTGGTGGAATTGGTAGACACGCCATCTTGAGGGGGTGGTGGGAGCAATCTCGTGGAAGTTCGAATCTTCTCATGCGCACTGATTTTAAGGATTTACTTTATTGAGTAAAAAGGCGATTATCCTGTTTAAGCTTTCCAAAGCACATCCGCAAACCATTTTTGTGAATCTGTAAAGGTTTTAATTGGGGTAAATCCTGTAACGTAGGATAGTTCTTTGAGCTGTACTTCATCATACTTTTTAGATACCTCCATGAATATAGCTTCCCATGGTCTAAAATGAATTTCTTGATCATTGATTGTTACGATCTGAGCCTTTTTACTTATAAGATAACTTCTACATTCGCCGGTTTGAGGATTATAATACGGATAGTGTAAAAACTGATTTTTGTCAAAATCAGCTCCTAATTCGTAATTGATTCTATCCAATAAATTAAGATTGAATTCTGTGGTAACTCCTTGACTGTCATTGTAAGCCGATAAAATGATAGATGGATCTTTTTTTAAATCAACTCCCATAAAGAGTAAATCGCCCGGATTGAGAAAAGCGTGAAGCTTAGCGATAAACCCTTCTGCTTCATCCCCAGAGAAGTTTCCAACATTGGAGCCTAAAAAGAAAACAATGTCTTTCTCGTCTCCTTCTCCAATTTCACTTAAAGCATCAAAATAATCACCTTTATATGATTCAATCTTTAGGTCAGGTATCTCTCTCAAGAGATTCTCTTCAAGTATTTCCAAGACATTCCCTGATATGTCTACCGGAGTGTAGGTAAAATCAATATTTTTTTCTTGAAAATACCTTAACAATACCTTGGTTTTTAAACCATCTCCAGCACCTAACTCAATGATCCTAAAAGGATCTCCTTTACTCATTTCTTTCAATATTGCAGATTTGTGCGTTTCAAATATTTCTAACTCTTTACTTGTTAGGTAATATTCTTGCAAGCACATAATTCGCTGAAAGAGTTTATCCCCTTTAGCATCATAAAAATATTTGGAGGATAGCTGTTTATTTTTCGATCTTAAACCTTCTAATACGTCCGTGAGAAAGCTGCTTTCAATCGCTGTTATCTCTTTATTCATTCAATTATTTAAACTTGGCTAATCTGATACCTGAAAACAACCATCTTAGATGTGGATGGAAAAAATTACGATATGTTTTTCTGATATGATTTTTTGACGTACCATAAGATCCACCTCTTAGTACTATTTGGTTTACCATGAACTTCCCATTATACTCACCAAGAGCTCCATCAGCTACCTTAAAATAAGGATAAGGAGCATAGGCGCTGGATGTCCATTCCCATAGATTTCCATAAAAATCATACGAACCAGTTTGTACAGGTCGAAATTTACTATCCTCAACAAAATTAGATCCAATGGGAATTTCTTTTGAATACTGTCCACAGGCAACCTCCCACTCAAACTCGGTCGGTAGTTTACACCTTTTCCAGCGGGCAAAGGCATCTGCTTCATAATAAGAAACATGAGCTAATGGGTCATTTTCATTAACTTTTTTATATCCACCTAATGTATAGTTCCACCATTCTCCTCCATCTTCTTCATGCCAATATCTTGGTGCTTTTATCATGTTCTCATTTATCCAGTCCCAAGCTTCCGATAACCAAAGAAGATGGTTTTGATATCCACCATCCTCAATGAACTCCATATATTCAATATTTGATACTAATTTTGATGATATTTCATAAGTGTGAAGAAACACTTTATGTTTCTTTTCTTCATTATCAAAATGAAAATCATCTCCCTCAAAACCAATTTCATACACTCCTTCACTGACTGGTAACCATTCTTGTTCTGGTGATAATGGAGATGATTCAACATTCAATTTGACATAGAGAGGGAAAATCGGATTATCTCCTAAAATTCTTTTGATATCGTAAAGAAAAAGCTCCTGGTGTTGTTGCTCATGATTACATCCTAACTCAATCAGTGCAGACAGCTCTGCTGTAGGTGTTATTTCAGCTAAAAAGTTTTCCATCTTTTCGTCAATGTATTTTCTATAGCTGAAAATTTCATTGACGGTAGGCCTAGTGAGTTGCCCGCGGTTGGTTCTTGTCCACCGTTTTCCGGCAGAGATATAGTAACTATTGAAAAGAAAAGAAAATTTCTCATTGAATACTTGATATCCTTTATGATTAGGCGCTAAAATGAAAGTTTCAAAAAACCATGTAGTATGACCTAGGTGCCATTTAAGTGGGCTGACATCTATTACAGGTTGTACCACAAAATCTTCAATCTCCAAGGGTTCACAGAGAATTTCGGTTTGTTTTCTTACTTTTTGATACAATTTAGCTATTTCTGAATGAGAGGTAAGAGTGTGATCCAATTCTTTGGGATTTTTTCCAAGATATAAATCTTAGATTTGAGAATGTTGAAATGTTACAACTTTTTTAAAAATAATCCCATTTACCTTTCGATAAACGGGATTAACTCAACTAACCAATAACCTAATCGTTTTAAGATGTCTAATCTTTCTCAAAACCCATGCCAGTTAGTTCCTCATCTGTAATTGCCCAAATAATTAAAAGAATTTGATGCAAAAATTAACCCCTGCAGACAAAGGTTTTATTTATGCAGAAACAGACCTTACAGCTTATTTTTCAGAATTCACTTTCTTCATTAGTTATAGCTTGTATACTGGGCAATCCGCTTGAAATAAAACACAAAGTAGTACTCATTTCTCTTCTTTCTAATGGGCACCTCTAAAAACCCACTTTCAATTTTTGAGATGATCTTTTTTCCTGATACTTCTTTATCAAAATACTTATTTAGCGCTGCTAAACTTCGTTTTTGAGGCTTTGTCTCAGAAAAAAACGCTACCTCAAATTCTTGAACAGAGTTTTTAGAGGTGCCCTAATGCCACTTTGTTTCTTGGTGGTACAGGGAGTTTACTTTTCATGCATTTCGTGCTTCACGTTTTCTGCTTTGGATGGATATTTTACTTACGGTTATTGTTATTTTTCGTGAGTATTTTTTCTGGAATAAAGTTTCACATGAGAAATGGCAATTAGCAAAGGTTGCCTTTCCCTTAACCTGTTGAGGATAACGAATGTCTTTAATTACTTTACCAGTCAAACAGCCATAATGTTTTGGATATTTTATTGCTGTTTTTTTGATCTTTTTCCTGTTTTATTTGATCCGATTGAAGAAAAATTAAGGTATGTGGGAAATATTTTAGTTTAGCTTTTTCGCTAAGTTTTATCTTTAGAAGAATGGATTATTCTGTTGCAGAATTAATTCCAATGGGATCCCATTTTTTATGGCATTTTAGGTTGTTTAGCACGTTTAACAAACACATCTATTTTTGGTATCATTAAATTTAATTGACTGTACAATGATAATTATCTTATTATTTCTCAAATTTCTACTCATTGCTAATCCCATTTTTAAAGTAGATCAATCAAAACTCACTCAGGAAGAAATCGACCTTATCTTAGAAAGACATGACTACTGGCGTGAAGATGTTGAAGTAAACGAAAAACTGGAATGGTCAGAAAATATGGCTAACCTGGCTGCTGACTGGGCAATGCAACTCAAAGAAAAAAATTGTGGATTTGAGCATCGGTCTGGCAATAAATTCGGCGAAAACCTTTTTAAAGGAACCACTGGATATTATGGTCCTAAAGAGGTAGTGGATGCCTGGGCAAGTGAAAAAGAAGATTACAATTACAATAAAAACAAGTGCAGGTCAGGTAGAATGTGTGGACATTATACTCAAGTAGTTTGGAAAACAACAAAAAAAGTAGGCTGTGCGAAAATAACTTGTGATGGATATGATCTTTGGATCTGTAATTATGATCCGCCTGGAAACTGGGAAGGAAAAAGACCCTATTAATTGCAACCTTGAACTATTAATTCTGTCTTTTAGATAAAATAAACTTTAAAAAATTATGAAAATAATAATGACTACTTTTCTCTCAATTGTGATTGCGTTTTTTATGCATGCGCAGAAAAGAACGGTGGAGGTTGAGGATTTTTCAGCATTGTCTTTGGGGATACCCGGAACTTTATATTTAAAACAAGGTCCAAATGTTAAGGTAGAAATCGATTGCGATGATGATGATTTCAAAGAAATAGAATTTAAAATGAGCGGAGACAGACTTATTATTACAAGAGAAAACAATTGGAGCTGGCGAAGTGGATGGAGAAATTCTGATGTAACGATATATGTTACTATGAAGGAGATTGAAAGACTCTCAGTGAGTGGTAGCGGAAATATAGAAGGGAAGAGTAAATTAAATGTTGAAGACATAGAATTATCTATAAGCGGATCAGGAGATATGGAACTTGATCTAATTGGAGATGAATTAGAGACTAGGGTTTCAGGATCAGGAAGTATTCACTTAAGTGGTAGTGCAAGTGAGGCATCTGCACGAGTAAGTGGATCAGGTAAAATAAAAGGAGAAGATCTCACAGTTGCTTCATTTGAAGCTAAAATCAGTGGATCAGGAAGTTGTTATATCTCTGTAACAGAAGAAATTGAAGCCTCTATTTCAGGTAGTGGAAGCGTTTATTACGCAGGTAACCCAGAAAGGGTCATCAGTAACTCCTCTGGTAGTGGTAAAGTTAAAAAGATATAAATTAATTGAAGTAGGCACTTAATAAATAGCTTTAGCAAGCTGTAAACAAAGAAAATGGATCATTCGGATAAAGCAAACACTACGAATTAGCAGATTTCTAAATCGAAATGTGCTCATATGCATTTTAACCTCCATTTTTAATATTTACTAAATGCCTAGTTCAATAAATTAAAACTTAGAGTGCAAAAAGAGTTCTGAATATCAAGATTGTTTATGTAAATAAAACTTAAATCTATTTTAAGCTCACTTTTTTGTAGAAAATCCTACAACAATAGCAATAAGAGTTTTTTAAATAACATAACTTCAAAAACGTTTCCTATAAATGATTCTAAACAGTTCTTTTTGATTTTTTAATTGAGCAAAAAAATGTAAAAATGGCTGATTTAAAATCTTCGAATTTTTCACGGTAGGTGGTGTTAATCACCTCTTTTCGCAACTACTGTCAAGTCGTTCAATCAAGTTGAGATTGGAGAAATAAGATGGTAAAGATATCCGAATGATCTTTTCTTATTCTGTGTTAAAAATGCCTTAACCAGTTTACTTTGATCGTATCTGGTCTGGTATGGTCGGAAATACAGATTGGCTCTTTCTGATCAGAAAAATGCTTGTATCATTTTGAGTAACGCTATGATAGATTGTGCGTTGATGGAAGCGTCTTCCCTGATGATGACTTCCTGACTATGAGGAGCATATGCCACGTTCAAATTAATTTTGTTTCTGCTACAATTTGAAGGGATATAATAATTGTTTAAAGCTGTAACTGAGCTTCAGCAATTTATTGACTGCACTGAAGTATAGTCAACCCCTAATTCTGAGGAAATATATGCTCTCTCCTGCTAACAACTCACTACCAGATGAGAAGGGTCATCAAGCCAATTACAAAGCTGTTTTTTTAGTACGTCTGACCTTCCCCGAATGATCACCTGTTGGAGGAGCTAGGAAGACTGCTATACCTGGTAAAGAAAGAAACTCATGCTTCCAATTTTATACCGTCCGTTCATCTATTTCTAAAAGGTCGCTGATGAATGCGTGTTTTTGCCCTTGAGAAAGGAGTTTAATACGCTTAAGCTTATCTGCTGTTTTCTTACCTTTTGTCCCTGTATGATAATTGGATAGAGTCTTGGTATAGCTGTCTGGTTAATGGTAATTCTATAAGGGTGTTTTTGATATAATGAAATTACAAAAACAGGAAATTCTATTTTCCCACTAGTATAACTCAGATTATTCCCCTTGTCCTAAACTGAACCCACGTTGACCATCAAAGTAATAAAGGTTTTCGGTTTTTATAATATCCAGGTTATGCTCGAAAAGGCTTTTCTGAAGACTAATAAGAGATTTTATTTCAACAGGCTCATAATTTGGCTTGGATAAGTCAATTTTTGGATGAACGAATCTGCAACGCCAATGATTTGTGCAAAAAGTTTCAGGGTTTCCATTTGGGAATACTTTTACACCTCGGTTAGTTATCATTTTTAGTTGCATGATGCCTTGTGATGCTTCGCGAAGTAACTTACCCAGGACGTATCCATCTTTCCCATTCCAGTCGACAAATACATCTATGCCAACCAGCGACTTCTTGGAGTAGATTTTTTTGTTTGAAGGCTGAACTAAGTGGATTTTGCCTTGTCCTAATTTAATAGCTTTTAATTTATTCGGTTTTAGTCCTAATCTATCAATCACAGCTTGGGCAAATTCTTGAGTTCCCACCTTTTTAAGGCTAAATTCCTGATTGAATACATCTACGGTGTGAATACCATCTTCCAAAGTTCTTAGTAAGGCGTTAGCAATTTTTTCAGCAACGTGCCCTTGTCCTATGTGCTGTAACAACATTACAGAAGCATTGATTAGACCTGAGGGATTAGCGATGTTTTTTCCGGCAATGTCAGGGGCTGAACCATGAATTGCTTCAAACATAGCATAGTTGCTACCTATGTTTGATGACCCTGCCATACCAACCGACCCTGCTATTTCCGCAGTAATATCAGAGATAATATCCCCATAAAGATTCAATGTTACCACAACGTCATAATTCTCAGGGCGTGTGGCTAAGCGAGCGGCGCCAATGTCAATGATTTGAACCTCTTTTTCAATCCCAGGGTACTCTTCTCCAATTTTTTTAAAGACCTTATGAAACATGCCATCTGTATGTTTCATAATATTGTCCTTAACCATGCAAGTAACTTTTTTTCTGTTGTTGAGCTTTGCATACTCAAAAGCATAGCGAATAATTCGTTCACTTCCAGAAGTAGACACCAATTTCAAACATTGAATGACATCATCTGTCTGTTGATGTTCAATTCCTGCGTATAAATCTTCTTCGTTTTCTCTCACAACAACGACATCCATATCAGGATGTAATGTCTTCACATAGGGGTGCAAGCTTTTACATGGTCGAACATTAGCGAAGAGGTTTAGAGATTTACGAATGGTAACATTGAGACTTTTGTATCCAGATCCCTGAGGGGTAGTTATGGGTGCTTTTAGTAAGATTTTAGCATCATTCATTATATCCCACCCGTCATCGGAAATACCGGCAGTGTTTCCTGAAAGATATTGTTTTTCTCCGATCTCTAAATGTCTGTAATCTAACTGAGCATTAGCAGCATCCAGGATATTTAAAGTAGCTTCCATGATCTCAGGACCAATTCCGTCTCCTTTCGCAACTGCAATTTTGGTTTTTGTTGATTGTTGTTTTTTTGGAGTTAATGTTGTTTGTATAGACATAAAATTAATTTTGATAAATATAATGATTGAACCAGGCTCTTAATAAATAGTTTTGGCGAGCTAGAAACAAAGAAAATGGATCATTTTGATAAAGCAAACGTTACAAATCAACAGATTTCTGAATCAAAATGTGCTCATGAGTATGCTAACCCCCATTTTTATATTTACTAAATGCCCATTCCAATACAATGAAATTAGCACTTCTCAAGATTATTAACTATTATTTATTAAAATAATAGTTAACATAATTTTTTATTTAACTATCATAATTTTTTTCTTAATAAAAAAGAATTTCTGATTTTAAATATGAATTAGGTTTCAAAGGAAATAACTAACAGGCTCAGAACTCCTTACTGGACCCTCTAAATTCTCTGAAAATCAGGTGTATCTCGTAAATCTATCATGTCGTAATCCTGCATTATTCCAAATTCAAAACATCTTTTATAGTTCAGGGAAGAATTTTTTGTCAGTCATTAGTACGTGTTTGCGACAGAAAAATTTACCTCGAGTCAGGAGTTCTCAGGTTGAGGGGAAGAGAATAGACTGATAGATTGAATCTACCAGGGCAATCGCATTTAAAAATTGAGTAGTTTTTCTCTGTATTGACCATTGGTCGAGTAGGCAAGGGCATTTCAGCCCAAGCCTCTCACAGAACCGTACGTGAACCTCTCAGCTCATACGGCTCTTGTCATTCAGTCTAAGGTGATGTGTAGTACCAGTGAACAAACAAGAAGGGATTCTGACGATACATTCGTCTCACCCATTCCGCTGCTTGCTTGGTACTCCTTTTCACCCTTTTGTAGCGTTTTCTAATCCACTGGATCAATCGGTTATTGATTAACTCCCATAATCGCTGTAATTCGGATTTACGGAACTTCCCATAATAGTTGATCCATCCTCTGATTTTCGGATTAAGCATCTGAGCAATCGCTTCTATGTTTGGTGCACAGTTAAACTGTACTCGCATGGATTTGATCTCGCTATTCATTCGTTGAATAGCTTTGTTGCTAACCCCGGGGTTGAACCCTAGAAAACGTCTACCTTCCCTGCCTCGGGTATCTCTGGGTTTACAAAGTGTACCCTAGAAAGTCAAAGCTGACATAGTAGTAATCACCTCTCCGTCCAGAACTCTTACAATACACGATGCGAGTCTTTTCCGGATGGGTTTGTAGACCACAATCAGACAATCTGCTTTGTATAGCTATTAACAGCCTCTCCGCTTCATATCTGTGCCTACAATGGATTACCACATCATCGGCATACCGCTCAAAACTAACTCTTGGGTAATGGATGCGTAACCATTTGTCTAAGGTATAATGAAGATAAAGATTAGCCAGTAAAGGAGATATTACCCCTCCTTGTGGTGTACCTTTTCCTCGTTCCAGTAAGCCATCTTTGGTTGCTACTGGTGCCTTTAGCCATCGGGTTACATACATATGCACCCACTTCTCCTGAGTATGTCTTGATAGTGCTTTCAATAGTAACTCATGATCCATATGATCAAAGAACCCTTTGATGTCCAGATCAATTACCCATGCATACCTGTGGCAGTTCTTTTGACATGCCCTTATGGCTTCATGAGCACGCTTTCTTGGACGATATCCATAGGAATGCTCATCGAAATGAACTTCCAGTGAAGGTTCCAGATAGTCCTTGACGACCATTTGAGCTACTCTGTCTGCTACTGTGGGTATCCCCAGCTTTCTTTCCCCTCCATTACTTTTGGGGATCACGACTTCCTTTACCGGTGGTGGAAAGTAACTCCCAGAGGTCAAACGGTTCCATAGTTTGTACAGGTTCTTATTAAGATCTGCTTCAAACGCTTGAATACTGATCTCATCAATCCCTGCACTCCCTTTGTTTCGTCTAACCTTCTTGAAGGCTTCCCATACCATCCTTTTGGTAATGGGATGTGACCGCCAAGCGGCCTTGTTTGATTCATTCATAACATTCTTCCTTGTTACAGTTGATACTATTAATAAATCTGAATGACCTGACCCCTTGGCTCCAGCTCCATTACAGTGCCTTCAACGCTACTATGGGCAGTCCGACTTCAGTAATGATCTCGATATTCTACCTCGCTGGACTTCAGCTTGTGCATTTCTCTCTGTGACTTTTGGTCACTTCAATCATTACTGATCTCTCCAGTTCCGTATCAAAGCCTGTATGAAGTTCATGCCATCTCTATACCGCACACCAAGTAGCCAGTATAACAGGTATCCGCTACTCTTATCCCAGGATTAGCCCGGAAGCCTGGTTTTGATGTGAGCTACGCATTTCGATATCTCTTCAATGGTTCACTTGCGTTCATCTCCTTCCTACTCACCTGATCATTCTCACCTGACCTTTTCCTTAGCTACTCAATACCGTCTTGTCACCAAGACAGCACCGTAAGGTGGTTTACAGGCTACTCCTGCAAGTCGCCTGTGAAGGGCCTACCTCTGTTTCCAGAGTCCTTCATCTTTAATACAGCACGCTTTCAAAGAACTTTAACTTACTCGAAGCTCTCCTTTGAAAATACCACAAAAGACCAATGCCGTTACCGCTAACAGCGCTATCCCAAGTGCCGCAGACCCGGATAAACGGAACGCAGACCAAAAACGGAGACGTCGCATGGTATCGCAGGTTATCCCGGTTGATGAATTCGACCTTGTGATCTTTGGCGGGACTGGTGACCTTGCCCGGCGTAAAATTCTGCCGGGTCTCTTTCGTCGCTTTATCGCTGGGCAAATGACGGGCGCGTCCCGGATTATCGGGGCCGCGCGGTCTGACATCGACAGCGCCACCTT
>JBCDKO010000139.1:0-12499 GCA_038746525.1 Bacteroidota bacterium | reverse complement strand
TAATTCTCGATAATTTGCTGTTCAGTCCATCCTTGAGCAAGTAGACCGATTATATGTTCTACGGAAACTCTAGTTCCTTTGACTGTTGGCTTACCTAAAAGGACTTTGTTGTCTGATATTACATGTTCTCGCCATTCCATAGTTCAAAGTTACGAAGAATTAGCAGGAACGTTGATCTGTGCAGATGTGCTCTCTAACGTCTAGATAAGCTTAGTGAGCATATCTTTTTAAATTGATTCTGAAGTTACTGTTTCCCGCTGAAAATTGCTCATAGCTCAGTTTGCTCATGGAGCTTATTGTTTGTTGTGAGTCGTAATTAGCTCATTAGCTGTTGAAATCCCCATTTCAAGTGATGATTCTGACTTTACTTTTAAGTCTGGTATAACACCTGCTCCTTCCCAGTCTGTGTTTGTAATCGCGTTTTCATTACGTAAAATCGGAAGAGATAAGTAAAAACTATCGTTTATATTAAAGTTCCTTTTTGGATGAGCACCACCCTTTGATTGTTCTCCTATCACAATTGCTCTTTTTAAAGATTTTAATTGATACGCAAATCCCTCTGCAGCAGAAAAGGTATGTTTGTTAATTAATATAATTAATGGAACACCAGGTCTTCTTTCGCCTTTTATTTTTTGTTTTGTCAAACTTTTATATTCCTTACCCTTTCTGTTATATATGTTGTGGAATAATGCAGGCCACCTTGCAAAAAATAGCTTATTGCGTAATTTTCTAAGTGACCACTTCCTCCTCCATTATTTCTAACATCTATAATTAAGGCATCGCATTTTGAAAGTTTGGACATAGCCCTATCCCAATCAGATAATTTGAACGTAAAAGAAGTTATAACTAAATATCCAATATTGTCCTGTAAAATTCTCGATTCGAGTATCTGGGTTTTGGATATTACTTGAGTATTTTTAATACTGTCCCTTTTCATTTGTGCCCACGGCTTGTAAACCAACGCGAGATGCTTGTCTGGGAAAATACTTCTCATATCACTTGTTAACTGCTCTGAAAAAGTGAACTTGCTACTTATAGTATCATATTTTCCATTTTCAAGATTGGTTTGAACGACTTTGGACATTTCGTTTCCCTCATCTGAAAGGATGTAATGTTTTGTAAGAAGTTTTGATACTTTGTCAATTGTTTGCTTTTGTTCTCTTTTAGTCATTAAATCCTGACCCAATAGGAGGTTAGCAAGTAGAATATTGACAATTATTAATGAAAATCTCTGCATAACTATGAATCACAACGACCAGATATGGCGAGTGGCCATACCCTTTGTAAACACCTCTAAAGTAGTGAACCTGCCCAACCCCCACAACAGTATCCACAATACACTGCGTTCTGAAAGTCAAAGGCCAGAAAGAATGAAGTGGCTACAAGCACAAAAACCAGCAGAATGGGCAGTTTCACGGGCGGATTGCACTGAAGTATCAGGTAGGCAGTTTGGCCATTCGCTATATCGTCTGTTAGGTTTTCGTGTTTTCTCCGTCCTGTTTCTCCGTTCTTGTTAGTTAGTTCGTCCGGTGCGTTGGGAGCAGCCATACTCTTTGGCAGGTTTTGGTTTGCGGGTTGGATGGTGCGACCTGGCAATGTGTATGGATGTTTGGGCGGGTTAATTTCTTGTCAGTATTATATCGACTTCACCCGGTTTCATCGATTTATCGCCAAAAAGCTTTGTTTGAGTCTTGGTATCTTTTGTTAGTGGCTTTTCTAGGATGGTTACGCCATGTTTTGGGAAATGCTTTTTTAAGATTTCAAGTGTAGAGTTGTAAGTAAAATCTCTTTTATCAGTTCTGACGTATATGGTACTTTTCTCATCCATCATTTTTGAGCAATTTCCAAAAACGTTATCTAATAATTCATAATATTCCTCTCTATTCACAAATCGACCTTTGTGTTTATCCTTAAGTTTTTGTGGTTTTACTGACCCACCTAAAAGCCATAGCCTTAGCCATTGATCAGCATGATAGTCAGTTATAGAACAATATGGAGGCGAAGTAAAGAGCAGTGAATATTTTGTGTCATTTCTTTCAGCTCTATCAACGATAGCATCTAATTCTGTTGAGCTGTCCCCAAAAACAACTTCGCTTTCGGTTACTTTTGGTTTCCCTTTTCCATACCTCCAATCAATCTTCTTAAGAATGAAATCACATGGGTTGATTTCTGGAGGTGTTTCTAATCTATTTTTTTTCCACCACTCAATTGAATAGTTCATACCCATTGATTTGGTCATTCTCATTTGGTTCGAAAGACCTTCACCTAGTTTACCATGCAGATAAACTAGTAGAATTGACATGAGTGTTGCATCCACATTATTATTCTGCCAATCGAGATTGGTTCTTACGGCGAGTAAAAATTTTAATACCTCATCGCAATAGCACATGCGATAGAATTCAGGCATTTTCTCGATTGATCGATTGTAGTAATTTCTTTTTCTATAGATTTCTAGTAAACGATCGATTACTTCTTCTTTATCTGCAGGATTGATTTTAACTGAACCATATAACCAACCTACTGGATTAATCTCAATACCTAAACTGTTCCTACCTAAAACGCCTCCAGCATAAATGCTGCTACATCGTCCCGCAAACGGATCAATGATATAATCTCCTGATTTAGAATATTTTTCAACGATTTCGAAGGCAAATTCTAACGGAAACATTGCATAATATGGACCGAATCTAGCCCATCTTGCTTCCGCAGATTTATACCCTTTTAATATTTTTTCCTTCAAAATCATTGAGCAGAATTTTCCCTAATTTCTCTTGCAATATCTTCAAAAATTCGCTTACCTAAATTTAGTGGAATGGCTGCTTCTGCATGAGCTGACACTAGCGGTGAGACAGAATTAGGATATCTACTTGATACTAATTGATTCAGCAAGTTCATTACATCAGCAAGTCTTGTGAATTGATCTGGATTTGCTGTGTCCAAGTTTCTTTGATAGTCATTAAAGCAAGCAACCACCGGGACTATTTTTTGTCCTGATGCAGCTTTATAAAAAAGTTTTCTACCGAAATAGGTGTCTTGGCCATATGGCTTTGTACTCTCAGAAAATATGATGTTCCTCTTGATATATCCATCATCCAATAGTTGAGCTGACTGTTTAGGAAACTTATCTATAAAACCATCTTTCGTTGTATCAATCTCAATGAAGTGGTTGAAAAAAGTACCTGATTTCTCTATCCCGATTATAAGGAGGTCTTGTCCGTTTACTTGTTTTTGCAATTCGTTTAATCGACTCAATTCATGACTTATGACTTTTGTAAGCCAAGAAGATGTACTAAATACTGCAAGTGGACCGTCCATTATAAAAGCGACTCGTCGAAGAGTTCCCAACCATCCTTTCCTTTCAAAAGCTCTTAAAATATGGATCAACCACAGTTTTTCAAGGGTTGACATGATTTGACCAAACATCTCTCCGTTTGATCCTGCCGGATTCATAAGTTCGTGTAGCCGTAAGGCATCAGTTGAAAAAAGGGCTTCACCTGAATGAGGGCATCTATACTCACCATAATCATAAGTCATTTCATGATCTACACCCTCAATTGGGCTTCTTGGTAAATTTCGATCTTGAAAGTGTTCACGTTTAATCCTAAATAGATGTTCGTAGGTATCAAGTAAAGTTTCACCATCAGAGAAAATGGTATTTGTCTGCAGTTCTTCAAATAATGCTCTTCGCAAAGAAGATTTAGCGTTTATTTCGGAATCTAAAATGACGTTACAGCCAGGAAAAACACTTTCGATTGTAGATGCCTTTTCAGTTTCCCTGAATTTTTTTGGTTCTAAGAACTCTTTCTTTTCAAGTTCGCCGATCAGTTTAAGATCAATCAATACTGACGCAATTGTGATATAACCAAATTCTGCCCCAGGAAAACCATTTTCAGCTTTAGCGGCAAGGTTACTACCATCAATTGCCAAAACTAGATCCGGCTGGATTTGACTTTCGGAAAGCTCTGATTTTTGAACAAGAGAACCCTCGAAATTCTCCGATTCATCTTCTTGTTGCCTTATTTTCAGACGATCTTGCAGGGACTTTACTTTCTCACTATCAAGTAAGCGTCTAAGAGGCTCGTAGCTGGCAAATTCTCCTTCAAACCCCATAGCTAAACTTCAAATTTGTCAACCTGAACAGGTACAACGAAAAGATTGCTTAGGGTCTTGACCCTTAGAAACCCTTTGTCTTGTGCTCTCCTGATCGACGGTTCAAAATCGGCGAAATCATAATATTTACATAGTTCCTTGGTTTCATCAGTATTGTTAAGGTGACTAATGAACCAGTTCGAGGTGTTCTTTAAAATGTTCTTCTGAATACTGCTTACTTCTTGCGTTGCATAAACCATCCCAATTCGGTATTTAGAACCTTCTTTGGCAGTACGAACCCAAATATCAGAGAGATCAAGATCGTTACCCGCGGGTAAGATGTTGTGTGCTTCTTCAACGTATACAAGTATCTCTGGTATGTCAGTAGCACCTTGTGTAAATCTCCTTTGATTTTCTTTAAAAATTTTTGTCATTATCCTACTAGCAGAGGATTTATTCAGTTCAGGTTCACCACTTGACTGATCGATAATTATGAGTTTTCCATCAACTAAGTGATTGTAAATATCTTCGGCATAATCACTTGTTGTATCAGCACTGTGCTGTTCTGCGGCTTTACCAATTTTCCTGGTTCCATTCGGATACTGGAATATTCCAATTATTTTCTTTAAATCTTCATCAGCCCACCTATCACCTGATCCATTCGGGCGGTTCACATAGGAATTTTCAAAGGCTGTATAGTTGCTGCTACTATCTCTGATAAATTTATCAAGTGCCTCAAATGCATTTGCAAGCTGTCCCCAAGTAGGGCTGGCATTCGAGAAAATTTGAGCGGCCGAAACATATTCTGGAACAGGTTGATTATTGTTTGGACTTGACTGCATTGCTGTAATTAAGTCCTGATTGAAAAGCCTGCTTGTAATAGGTCGTAAATTACCAGGAACTTGAAACCCAGCTCTTGCCAATACAGACCTATAAGCTAGAATTCTCCTATTATGACGTGTTACCGCACTTCTATCATTAGGATCTGGTTCTTCAAAACTGACTTGAGAAAACTGTTTAATGTAGTTCGTCTTGTCCTCAGATAAGATGTTATCTATTATACTTTTACCGATTTGGATATTGTCATCTTCATAGAAGTTAAGTAGCATCAAGTTTCTATCTGGATCATTTGGATGACGAGTTATACCGTAGGTAGCTAGTTCGTTCGATTTGTTACCATTAGGCAGAAGTCTCCAGACATTCTTGAGTGCAGAATTATTATCTTGAACATTTTCGTTGGCATACTCCCCATTAGGGTCGAAGATAATTTGGCCGATTCTTAGAGGTTGACTTTCTTGGTTTTCAGCGTTTCTCAATTCAAAAACTGATTTAGCAATAATTTTCGTTGTGTTCGATTTACCAGTCCTTGTCATCCCGAAGAGAGCTGATTTCTGAGAAAGAAGGTCTGCCGGATATATATGAACAGGTACATCATCAATTTCCTGATACATTCGATTTGTAGAGGCGTACCGTACAAATCCTAGCTTAACTCGCTCGGTATTTCCGTATTTTTCAACGTGAGCTTGAATACTTGATGGATCGGAATAATTAACTATTGCTTCTAATGCAGTCCCATTTGGTTTAAAAACTTTTAGTCCACGATTAGGGTAATAATTGGAAATATCACTTCCGAACTTAAGGTTTAAGGGCGATTCTGAGTTACTCCCATTCTCTTCCAGGAAAAACGTTCCAATAATTCGGCATTGGACACCTGCAAAGCCAAGAAGATTTTTTGTTCGCAAATCCATGGAGCCAGCATCGTCCCAATGTGTTTCGGTCTCACCACTTATTCGTTGTGCAGTTTCAACACGGATACGTTCAGCCTCCTTATCTTGGGGTAAAGCTGCAGCATCCATTACCCTCAGTAGGATGAAGGAAGAGTCTTCTGCTTTAAAATCATTGTCAGATTTGCTTGGGTCAACTCGAGTTGCAATTAAAAAGCTTAAACTAGGAATTCCTCCAACTTTCTCTCTATAGAAGTCATGAATTATTACTCTTGCCGTTTCGTAGTTGATTGAATATAAGTCACCTACATACTCGTCGGTTTGAATTAGTTTCTGAAACCATTGTTGGGTTTCTGTATTTCTGTCGTTATCCCGTCTTGAGTTTAGACCTTGTTCAATGCTCATATCTAGTTCTTTCCCGTAAGTTATCTTTTTGTTCAGTTGTTAGCAAAATTCAGGCTCTTTTGGTTTTTTGATTGGGTGTTGCGCCGGGAAAAAACCAAATGTGCCTGAATGTGCGGCTGGTTCTACGTCACGGCATGAAACCTAACGTCCAGATAAGCTCAGTCGGCTCAGCCTTTCAAGTATCTCAAAAGTATCTGATCCAGATCCCTTTGCAAATAACTAAGTAAGCCGATTGGGCTTAGCGCCTGTTATAGCGCCTTTATTCCTGGGTGTAAGTAACCTGAAATTCTTGAACATATAACGTGTCGTTTTCCGACATAATGTCTAAAATTTCTTCAATCTTGACTGTTCCATAATCCGTTGAACTTACAAATACTTCTTCGGTTGATTGACCTTTGATTTTCAGTTTAGTTCCATACGCGTTAGCTTTAATTAAGCTCCCTTCTTCTTCAAAAATGATGTTTAACGTATCACTTGCCTCATTAATTGGTTCAATTTTGAAATGAATTTCATTGTCTGTCCTGTGATATTTAGCATTTAGTAATTGTGTTCCAAAACGTTCACTTGAATAGGAAAATAAAGCTTCACTATTAGAAAGAAGTTCAATTTCATCGGCAGGTTCAAACCCACGATCTTTATCAAACGAGAAACCATCTTGATTGAAAACCTCAGTAGACTCAACAGATTCTCCGTTCATATTAAAAGCCAGTACCTCCGATTCAATCTCATAACTGCTAAAACTATATTTTATAACAATGCTACTTTCTTCCTCTTCACAACTTGATAAACTAAGTAATGCGAGAATAAAAAATGATGGAATGAATTTCCAAAACGGAATAATTGATTTCATAATGACTACTTAAGCATAATTTTTTTGGTAACTACATATTTGCTCCCAAGATACTTGAGATAATAGTTCCCAGCTTGAAGAAAGCTAAGATCAAGTTTTATAGAATTTTCTTCACTAAAAACGATCTCTTTAAACACTTCATTACCTAATAGGTCATAAATAACTATCTCACCGTTACTACTATTGTCAGGATCACTAAAATTTAACACTACAGTACCTCTGGATGGGTTAGGATAAAGAATGAATTGCATTTCCTCATTTCCTGAGAAAACTTGCTCATCATGATTATAAACTCCGTATGTTACGATTGGAGAGGCATCACCAAATCCAATGTAGACAGTATTATCTTGTGTAGAGGTTGTTCGTGAACTATTGTTACATGGCTCAGGAATTGATGATACTAAAAAGCTGTGATTAGAGTTTTCAGCCTTAAAATGGAAGCCATTAGCAAGTGTAACATTTTCTGCTCTATACAATAAGGTAATGTATTCTGTAAGATTATTGTTCAACACTAAGCTTTCTGGAATATCTTGTGCAGTAGTGAAAGTAAAGTTGGTTCCACGGTAAAATGGGAATGCAGAAACACGATAATCATACAATACTGCTGTAATTCGGAGGGTATACTCGGTACAAGGACTTAAATCATCTAACATAAAGCTAAATGCGTCTCCATTATAGTGATAGCCAACTCTATCTCCATTTAGGTCAATATTAGAGTGATGATATGAAACATCTTCACTAAGTTGATCCCAGGTTATTTTCACCTTACTACCAGAGATATTTGTTGCTACAATATTATAAGGGTAAAAGTTGTTAGCCTCATCACCAACTTGTATAACAATGCTGTTACTGTTACTCGTGTACGAACCAGATGTTACGTATCTCATGTATGAGGTTCTTCCTTGGCTAATTGGAGGATTGTAATTCTTGTCAATCTCTCCAGTTATTGGGGAAAAAAATGGAAGAGTAGTTTTGTAATACCACTGGTAGTCGTATGAACCATCTCCACCGTTTGGTATTGATCCAACTACCTCGGCCGGATAAGCTGAGTTCGAAAAAGGAAAGGTTTGGTCACAGCAAATTGTGTTATTAGTGATTTCATCGCTATTTCCACTCCCACCTCCATTATCAGTTACATCGGTAATAGTAATATGACTTATAATAAACTCTGATGTCGGATTTCCAAATCCTTCTGGAACAGCATAAACCCAGAGGTTACTGAAATTTTTTGTAGGTATGAAGTTTGATACTGTAATCAACCCTAACTCATTTCCACTTTCAAATGGTAATGGAGCCTCTGTTAAAATAGTTTGGGTATCACTTACAGTTGGTAAGGTCTCTTCATTGCAAACAGTGGCATTCGTTTTTGCTGTTAATCCGTTAGCTACCTTACTAGTTAAGGAAATGGTTGTAAAAAAACTAGGATCTTCAATCCGTAGAATATACTCGATGGTATAATCACAATTAGCAAGAAAGTTATAAGCAAGAAATATTCCCTCTCCTTTAGGGCTAACTCCATCAGTGTCTACGGCTTTTAATACAGCTACCCTAGTTGGATTATTGCTAGAAAAGGCTCTTAATTGAGGGGAGCCATGAGACACCCTCCAATTATTTTTATAAATACCTTGATCAGGGTAAGAAGGGCTACTGATAGCAAATGGATTACATTTAGTCTCATTATGATCAAAGCAGTCAAATCTCAGCTCATGATCAATCTGAGCAAATGCTGATCCGGCCAAAAAAAGAGTAAGTATTGGGATATATAATTTCATCAAGTTTCTATTTTCCGTTTTTAATTCGTTCTGCAGTCGAATGCGCTATAACGCCAAGCTAGCAGGAGTGCGCCCACCACTTGGCAGTAAAGCACTAACAAGCTCTGCTAGCCAATACCTACAACGGTAGCTATGAAACGCTACGTTCAGAAGACAAAATCCAGAAGCAAGATTGTTGCGTAGGAGAGGAGAGGTTTGCAGAATGGGTAGCAGAGCGGTGAAGTTCAGATGAAATTAACAAAAAGCACTCAGGCGCATTCGTGCTAGCACTTGTTAGATTTCGTTTTATAAATCAGCAGAGTCAGGATGTTGCCTTGTGTCCCAAACTCTCAGGATTTGAATTTCATTCGGCTCTATACGATAGAAAATCTTATAGTCCTTTATAACCTTGGAGTATATGTTTCTGTAGTCAGTTTGTATTCCTATGTTAGGAAAGTTGGAAATAAGTTCAGCGGATTTTTCGAATAATTGTTCAAGTTTTTCTGGGTAGGCCTCAGATTGGTTTCGTTCTAGCCAGTATTTATAGATGTTTGTTCGATCGAGGATGGAGCGAGTTGTCCATCTTATTTCTTTAGCCATTCCTTAACTAGTTGGCTTGCTTCTGAGTTCGAATGTAGTTTCCCCGAATCAGCATCAGAAATTCCCTCATCAATTGCCTCTTTTTCAAGGTCAGTTAGTTCATGAATATGTTCAATCTCGTACTCAAGTTCAACAGCCTTTAGAAGTTCATCTAAAAGTCTTGGATCGTTAATGTTATTAACCCGTTCCTTAATTCTTTCTTTGACGTTCATATCTTAAAGATAACCAGTTGTAGGAAAAGTTGCTAGGAAGGGGTGAAATCTAACGTTCAGTGTATGGTGTCGTGCGGGATTACGAAGCGATTTCCCATCAAATTACACAAAGTATTTTTACGAGCCTCAAACGCCCGATAATCTCTGAAACCCGCATGCACTATACACATTGTTAGGCACTGGGTTTTATTTTTCAAACAGTTCAATTATATCTTTATAGCCTTTTTTCTTAGCCAATTCTAAAGCAGTAAGACCATCCCATGCTTTTATCGAAGTATCTACACCTGCATCAATCAATATTTTAGTTGTTTTCGTATGACCATGCCAAATAGCATCGTGCAGAGGAGTATAGCCAGTTGTTGGTCCTTGAGCATCTTTTATCTTTTCAAAATCGGGATGCTTTACAATTAACTCCATTATTTCAGCATTACCCATATAACCTGCTTTATGAGCAACTATTGCTTTCATGTACTCTCCTTCAATGGTTAAATCAGCACCGTTTTCAATCATCTTTTTAAATAAATCAAAATCATTATCTCGTGAAGCAACTAAAGCTGCCGTATGATACCTTGCTCCTATGTTATTGTTAGGAATTACAAGATTAACATCATTTGGTAAGTTTTTGGGAGTTGTTCCGTCCTTCTCAAACTTATCGGACATATATCTGTTATAATTTTTGAAATAAACCTTGAATATTTCTGTTATTTCCTTGTCAATAGGGTGTAGTTTATTTGTCCTTTTATCAGGAACAGGAAATTCAGCAGCAGTTCTTCCAAATTGGTCTTTAAGATTCGCATTTATGTGTTCTAAGCTCAATAAATACCTGATCATTTCAGGATTTTGATACCAGACAGCTACCATTAAGGGTGTAAAAGTGTTGCTTGCTGCTTGAAGGTTTATTATTGATTCAGCTCCATGTTCAATTAGCAATCTCATTACCTCTACATTTCCACCTTGGGCGGCAAAATGCACTACCCAAGTTCCAGTAATTGGGTCAATGGCAAAAATATCCGCATTTTTCTTCAACAAATCTTTTACCAATTCAATGTCGCCATTTCCAACTGCTTTCATCAGCGATGTCAAATGTGTATCCTGATGTTTAAAATCACGTTGATATGCACGATGTTTCTTTATCTGTAAAAAATCTTTGTTGCGAATTATTTTTAAGTCTTGATGAACTAACATTGAGATTTCTTGACCGTTTTTGTCATGAGCTTTCCAGTCAACGTTATAACTAACATCCCAACCTAGTTTCTCGTTACCCGAAACCTCTAAATTTTGTATTGAATGACTATTCCACTCAATATTATCTTCTACTCCTTTATACCACCGTTTAAAATCATTTTTCGATTTTATAGGGAAATCAGGAAAGTTCATATCAATAGGTTCTGCAATGTGAGCTAAGAAATACTCAACTTCTCTTTGATGGTCAAAGGCTGCAAACCATTCATATACAAAAGCAATCACATCATTGTGGCTGTATTCTGTTCTGGCTTGTAAGTTGTAGGTTGATTTTTCGTTTTTTTCCTTTACTGATTGATTACATGTAACAGTGCAAAAAACAACAGAAGACTGATTGAAAAAATGCTTTTTTTTGAATATGCTTTCATAATATTACCTCCATGTTTTGTTTGTCAGATTATTACTAATAGTTATGTACGGCCGTCAACCCACCATCAATTAATATGTCTTGTCCATTAATATAATTTCCTTCGGGCGATGCTAGATAATATACAAATCCTGCAATATCTTCTGGTCTGCCAAAGCGTTTTAAGGGAACTTGTTACTTACGAGCATTAGCCATCTCTTCGCCCAGCATTTCTTCATTAAACTGCTCGGTATTTATGTAACCAGGACATATGGCATTAACATTTATAGAGCGACTGGCAAGTTCTATTGCTAAAGTTTTTACCAGATGGCTAATTGCTGCTTTAGTTGAACCATACAAAGCCGATGTTTGTAAACCTCTATGATGTGTCCACGAGCTATTGACAATAATGCGACTTTGCTTAGGCATTATTTTTAAAGACTCTTGAATGAGAAAAAATGTTCCTTTGTAATTAATATCAACCAATGAATCAAACTCTTTTTCGGATATCTCAACTAATGGCTTAAAAATTCCTACACCCACATTTGAGAATAATACATCAATCTGTCCGAATTTTTGTTTAATTTCTTTAATTAAAGACTTGCGGTCACTACTAATTGAAACGTCAGATACAACTGTGTGTATATGGGATATTTTTCTTTTACAGCCAGAAGTTTTTCTTCACTAGTCCTGTGATTATTACATTGTCACCATTAGTTGCAAATTTAATTGCTGAGGCAAGCCCCATTCCTGCCGAACCACCTGTAATTAAAATATTTCGTGCTTTCATTTTTCATTTTAGTTTCTTCACCACTTCGCTCACCTACCTTGTGCTTAACAATTATATAAATGTATGTACCAGGTGGCTGTTATATACCTTCCATCATGACCAAATCTAATGGGTTTTTGATTTGGTTCAACCCTTTTACACCACATGAGTATCAATCTCTGTTGTTTTTAGCGAGTTGTGACCAAGTAGGGTCTGTATTTGTCTTAAATCAGTACTGTCTTCGAGCAGATGAGTTGCCATCGAGTGTCTTAGCATATGAGGTGTGACCCGCTCTCTGATATTCGCTTTTCGGGCTGCAGTTTTTACTATTTTCAGCACACTGGTGGCGCTGTACCGTTTGCCTAGTATATCGCTTTCAAACAAGTATGTCAGCGGCTTGTGACGCTTGAAATACGTTCTGAGTTCTTTGAGCATGAATGGACTTAGTAGGGTAAACCTGTCTTTTCTCCCTTTGCCTTGATCAACCCTGATCAACATTCGATCACTTTGG